>PMBV01000396.1 GCA_003153055.1 Myxococcales bacterium | reverse complement strand
AGGAGGTGGCGAAGTTCCGCGCCGCCCGCCGACTGTGGGCGACCATCATGAAGGAGCGCTTCGGCGCCAAGGACCCCCGGTCGATGATGCTGCGAACCCACGCCCAGACCGCTGGCGTCTCGCTCACCGCGCAGCAGCCGTACAACAACGTGGTGCGGGTCTCGCTCCAGGCCTTCGCGGCGGTCCTCGGCGGCACCCAGTCGCTCCACACCAATTCCCTCGACGAGACCTACGCGCTGCCCAACGAAGACTCGGTCACCATCGCCCTGAGGACTCAGCAGATCATCGCCCACGAATCAGGCGCCGCCCGGGTCGTCGACCCGCTGGCCGGCAGCTACTACGTCGAGTACCTCACCGATGAGTTGGAGCGCCGGGCCAAGGACTACCTCACTCGCATCGACCAGATGGGTGGCATCATTCGCGCGGTCGAGCAGGGCTTCCCCCAGCAGGAGATCGGCGACGCCGCGTACCGCACCCAGCGAGAGATCGAGCAAGGGCAGCGCGTCATCGTCGGGGTCAACGGGTTCAAGGCCGACACCAATCCCCCCATTGGCCTGTTGAAGATCGACGAGCAGGTGACCCAAGAGCAGCTCGCCCGGCTCAACCAAGTGAAGGCCCAGCGCGATCAGTCGGCCGTCGACGCCGCGCTGGCCAAGATCGAAGGGGCCTGCTCCGACGAGCGGCAGAACCTCATGCCTCCCGTCATCGAGGCCGTGAAGGCGTACGCCACGCTGGGAGAGATCTCGCAGGTGTTTCGCAAGGTCTGGGGCCAGTACCGCGAGACCGGTGGCGTGTAGCCAGACCCTCTCTTCCATCGCATCGGCCGGGCAAATGGCGTAAAATGTGGGACAAGTGCCCACGCTCAGAGCGTTCTTCGCCATCTACACCGACGGGGCAGCCCCGAGAGAAGGGGGCCCGAGACCATTGGCGGTCGAGGTGAGTCTTCGAGAGCTGCCGGAGGTCATCATTCCCGGCGCGCAAGACGAGCTCTACGGCCCGAATACGACAGCCTTCCTCAGGTTTCAGCCCAAGCGGCTCTTCTTGTTGAGCGTGAGCCGGGCGGTGAGTGGGCGGGCGGGGCGGTTCTTCGATGAGGCGAGGCAAGTGCTGATGGAGGCGACCAAGGGCCTCAAGGGTATCGGCCTCGATGTGCTGCGCCTGTGGCCCTTCGACCTCGAGGCTTCAGCGGGTGCGGTGCCCGAAGAGACCATGGCCGAAGACGTCTTCACGCTCGGGTTTCGTGAGCGAGGGATCCATGGGTTCAGGGCCGAGACCTTCGGGCTCTCGAAGCTGGACCAACGGGAGATCTCCTTCGAGTTCACCGGCAAGGAGCTGGCTGACGAAGCCTTCCTCATGTGCGGCCGCCTCGTGGAGTGGCTCCTGGAGCACGGGGGCCGGGTGCAGCCCCGCCAGGTGATGTCCTTCGGCTTCGATCGGCTCGTCTTCCTGGCCTCCGAGAGCGTGACCGCCGACCCCAAGCCCTTTCGTGGGTGGCACCCACCGTTGGTCGAGCGGCTGATTCCGCAGGACCTCTTCCCCGGCGTCGGCGTGCTCGAGATTCGAAGCCAGGGCTTGGCCCCGAGCGATGAGCCCACGGTCGACCTCACCGAGTGTCTGACCAGGTCGCTCGAGCAGCGGCTCCTGCTCGAAGATCTCGATCTCACCGGAGACCCGCCCCACGCCAGCGCCACCGCGACGGTGCGGGGCCGCCTTCAGGAGCTCAGGAGCCTCAGGGCGGTTCGCGAGGAGCACCTCGATCGGCGAGACTCGGGCTGGCGCTTCGAGCGCACCGAAGGGCACGAGGGGGAGACGACCCCGGTGCCCCTCGCCGAGCTCACCAGACAGGTACCCGAGCTGACGCGGTACCTGGCGCTGCCATGGGGAATCCGCCTGGAATGGGACGGCGAGGGGGCGCTGAAGATCGACACCTCCCGCATGCACCAGGTGGCGCTCGAGCACAGCGAGTGACCAATGGGCACCGCGGACCTCTTCGGCGAGCTGTACTTGCGGAGCACCAAGCCCTTCCTCCCCACCTTGCTCACCGTTGGCGAGGTCGCCTTCTTACGGGAGCGGCTGCCGACAGGCCTGGTGCTCGACCTCGGCTGTGGGCACGGGCGACACTTGCAGCACTTGGGCCCGGCCGCCGTGGGCGTCGACGCCGACCCGATGTCCCTGCGCGAGGCCAAAGCCTTCGGGCCGGTGGCTCGGGCTGACTTCAGAAGCCTGCCATTTCGCGCCGGGGTCTTTCATGGTGCTTATGCCTGGTACAACACTTTGGGCACCTTCGAGGCCGACGAGGTCTCGATGGTTCTGGTGGAGCTCGGGCGGTGCCTGGGGCCGGGGGCGACGCTGATCGTCCAGGGCACCAACCCAGCTCGGGCGAGGGCAGCACCTGAGGCGTCGTTTGAAGGGCGGCTGCCCGATGGCTCGTTCTTGCGGGAGACCTCACGGTGGGTCGAGGCCATGGGCCGCGACGAGGTGCACCGAGCGCTGACCCTGACCGATGGGCGCGTGATGGCTGCATCATTCTTCATCCGGTACTATGAGCTGGCAGACTGGGCCTCGGTGTTGGGGGCCGCGGGCCTCGTGGTGGACTGGGCGTGTGGGGGAATCGATGGCTCCCCTGTAGGGGTCGACTCGCTGGACGTGATCGTCGGAGCTCATAAACGTGGGTGAAAACAAGCTGCGGATTCTAGTTGCGAAGCCAGGGTTGGACGGCCACGACCGCGGGGCGAAGATCATCGCCCGGGCGCTCCGTGACGCCGGAATGGAGGTCATCTACACGGGCCTCCACCAGACCCCCGAGATGATCGTCAGCGCGGCGATACAGGAAGACGTCGACGCCATTGGCATGTCCATCATGTCGGGTGCCCACATGACCCTGTTCCCCGCGGTGATCGACCTGCTCAAGAAGGAAGAGGCGACCGACATTCTCGTCTTCGGCGGAGGCATCATTCCCGACGACGACATTCCGCGCCTCGAGCAACAGGGGGTCTCGGCCATCTTCACGCCTGGCTCGAGCACCCAGGACATCGTGAAGTGGATCAAGGAGCACATTCCCGCTCGCGGGTGAGCAGATGCCGGTAGGGCTTCAGTTGTCGGGGGCCATGCCCTCTCATGTCGACGTGTACGAGGTCGGTCCCCGCGACGGCCTCCAGAACGAGCTTCGCACCCTCACGACGCACGAGAAGGCGCGGCTCATCGGCGCGCTGGCTCAGGCGGGGCTCACGCGCATCGAAGTCACCTCCTTCGTCTCGCCCCGGTGGATCCCCCAGCTCGCTGACGCCGACAAGCTCATGCGAATTCTCGAGCGGCGGCCCGGGGTCGTCTTCTCTGCCCTGGTGCCCAACCTCAAGGGCCTGGAGCGGGCCCGGGCGGCCACCCTCGAGGAGGCGGCCATCTTTCTGTCGGTCACCGAGAGCCACTCGAGGCGGAACATCAACAAGTCGGTGGCCGAAGCCATCGCCACGGCGGCCGAGGTGACCCGCGAGGCCCGCCGCGGTGGGCTGAGGGTGCGCGGCTACCTCTCGTGCGTGTGGGGGTGCCCCTATGAAGGGCTGACGCCCGTCGCCAAGGTGGTCGAGGTGGTGAAGGCCTTGGCTGAGCTCGACCTGTACCAACTGTCTCTGGGTGACACCATCGGCGTGGGCACGCCGGGTCAAACGGCGGAGATCGTCGGAGAGATCCAGCGGGTGCTCCCCAGAGAGAAGATCGCCCTCCATCTCCACGACACGCGGGGTACGGCCCTCGCCAACGCGCTGGTGGGCTTGTCCATGGGCATCACGACCTTCGACGCGTCCATCGGGGGCCTGGGTGGCTGCCCCTACGCGCCGGGGGCCGCCGGGAACCTGGCCACCGAAGACCTGGTGTACATGCTCGACGGCCTGGGCGTGCAGACGGGCATCGACTTGGGTCGGCTGGTGGAGGCGGGCGCGCTGGCCCAGGAGCTCATCGGCCGCAAGCTGCCGGGCAAGTACCTGCAGGCGGCCTTAGGTGAGCGAGAGAAGCGGTCGAGCCGAGCCCGCGCTGCCAAGGCCGACCCACGCTGAGCCAGGCCCAGAGGCTCAGGTACCCCACAGCTTACGAACCCACCCCAGCACGCCATTGGAGGGGCTCGTCAGCGGCGCGGGCGTCATGGACTCCAACTCTTTGAGGCGGCTCTTCACCAGGCTCGGCGTGTCGCGGGTCGCATAGTGGGCGCTCACATCGCGGTTCGAGACGGCTTCTCTCGCCGTGATGGTGAGGAGACACTCTCGGTCCATTTCGAAGCTCAGCTCGATGGTCACTCCGCCTCGCGCCGCGGCGGGCAGCTGGTCCACCTTGAAGGTGCCCAGGTAAGTGTTCTCGGAGGCCCGGCTCGATTCGCCCTGGAACACCAGGAGCTGGAAGCTCGATTGGTTGTCCTTGGTGGTGGACAGCACGAAGGTCTTCCGCGCCGGGAGCGTGGCGCCCTTGGCAATCACGCTCTGGAATCGCCCCCCAGGCAAGGCGACCCCGATGGACAGTGGCAAGAGCTCGACGGCGGCGGCGGCCTCCTGCTTGAGCATCGAGTCGCCCACCAACGCCGCGCCCAGGGCCACCGTGTCTTCCGGGGTGCCGGTGGTGACAGGCTTCTTGCCGAACAAGACAGTGAGGCGCTCGTCGATCAGCCCGGCCCGGCTCTGACCACCCACCGCAATCACCGCGTCGATCTGATCCGCCCGCAGGCCCCTCGCGCGGAGCAGCTCCTGGCACATCTCCATGGTCCGGTCGACCAGAGGGCGGGTCAGCTTATCGAGGAGGGAGCGGGTGAGGGTGAGGTCGAGATCGAGCGGCCGCTGATTCACCACCGTCACCAGCGACACCACCAGCCGCGCCTCGGGCCGCTCCGAGAGCGTCACCTTGGCCCGCTCGGCGGCCTCGTGCACTCGCTGAATCGCCACCCGGTCGGTGAGCGACGTCGAGTTCAACCGCTCGAACTCCGACAAGGCCCAGGTGGCGATGGCGGCGTCGAAGTCCGAGCCTCCCAGGAACGTGTCTCCCGCGCTGGAGAGCACCTCGTACACGCCGTCCTTCAGCTCGAGCACCGAGGCCTCGAAGGTCCCGCCTCCGAGATCGTACACCAGCACCCGCTGCGGATGCTGGTGCCGGTGCGACCAGGCCAGGGCGGCGGCCGAGGGATCCGTGGACAGGCGCTCGACGTGCAACCCAGCCAGCGTCCCGGCCTCCCGCACCGCTTCCCGCTGCGCCTCGGTGTACCAGGCCGGCACGCTGATGACCGCTCGGTTCACCGGGGCCTTGAGCCGATCTTCTGCCAGGGCTTTCACCTCGCGCAGCACCAGCGCGTAGAGCTCCTCGATGCGGTAGGTGCGATCGGCCAGCCGCACCGCGCAGCCCCCCGCATCAGACGCCACCAACTCGAAGGCCTGTCGCCTCACCGTCTCGACGGCCTCGGGCGACGTCGGGGCCTTGCCGATGAGGCGCTTGAAGCCGGTCACCGCCCATCGCGGGTTGGTGACGAGCTGCCCACGGGCCGCCGTGCCCACCAAGAACCGCCCCCGCGCCGAGAGCGCCACCACCGAGGGGATCACCGCCTGCGCCTCCCGCCGCAGCACGCTCGGGGCTCCGCTCTCTTCGACGATCGCCGCCCGGGCGTTGCTGGTGCCGAGGTCGATGCCGATGATGGGCCCCGTGCGTGGGGGCTCGACGGCCGGCTCGAAGGGCGGGGCCTTGACCTCGGTGACGTCACCGTGCACTGACAGCTGGCCCGAATCCTCCGATGGGAGCCTCGGCTGGGTCTGCGACGGCGAGGAGACCGGGCTCAAGGCGTCGGCGTTCGAGTCCACCGGGCCCACCCGTGGAGGCACCGGCGGTTCGGTCGCCTGCGCGTGAGCCATGACCTCGGCGGCCGCCTCGAGGAACCGGCGGCTCGGCTCGTCGAGCGTCACGAACTTGAAGCCCATGCCCGGCACGCCCTCGCCGTGCGCCCCCGTCACCCATGACACCACCGCTGAGGCGAACAACACCCGCTCGCCCTGCTCGAGCCTGAGATCCAAGACGACCGGCGTCCCCGGCGGCTTCAGAGACTTGGCGCGCAGGTAGATGCCTCCACGGGTCAGGTGGGCCCCGTAGCGCAGAAGGAACTCCTCCGGCGTCCCGAACGGGAGGTGCACGGTCAGCCCCTGGGCCACGGTATCGTTCACCGACCCTAGAAATACGGCTAGGTTGAAGAAAACTCCAGACTTTCCGCAGAGACCCGCCGGGCAGCTTTTCAACCTGGCGCAGATCCTCTATTCCCTCGCCATGCTGACCCCCGATATCCGCCTGGGCCTGACTTTCGATGACGTGCTCCTGGTGCCCGCCGAAAGCCTGGTCCTCCCCGACCAAGTCGAACTGTCTACTCGAGCGACCCGCAACCTCCGGCTCCCGGTGCCGCTGATGTCCTCGGCCATGGACACCGTGACCGAGGCGCGCATGGCCATCGCCATGGCGCAAGAGGGAGGCCTCGGCATCATTCACAAGAACTTCACCCCCGAGTTACAGGCGGCCGAGGTGATGAAGGTGAAGAAGCACGAGGCGGGCATCGTGCACGACCCCATCACCATCGAGCCCCAGGCGCCGCTGTCGAAGGCCATCGCCCTGATGAAGCAGCACAGCATCGGAGGCATTCCGGTGGTCGACGGCCGCACGCTGGTCGGCATCCTCACCACCCGCGACGTGCGCTTCGAGAAGAACCTCTCCCAGCGCGTCGAGCAGGTGATGACCAAGCGCCTGGTGACGGTGCGCGAGCACGTCTCGCAGGAAGAGGCCATCGAGCTGTTTCACAAGCACCGCATCGAGAAGCTCCTGGTCGTCAACGAGGCTCAGGAGCTCAAGGGTCTCATCACCATCAAGGACGTCGAGAAGCGCCGCGTCTACCCCAACGCGGCCATCGACTCGAAGCAGCGCCTGCTGGCCGCCGCGGCGGTGGGCGTGGGCGCCGATCGAGAGGCCCGGGTCGACGCGCTGATCCGCGCCGGCGTCGACGTGCTGGTGGTCGACACGGCGCACGGCCACTCCCGGGGAGTGCTCGACGCGGTTCGAGATACGCGAAAGAACTTCAAGGGCTTCGAGCTCATCGCCGGCAACGTGGCGACGGCGGAGGCCACCCGGGCGCTCATCGACGTGGGCGTCGACGGGGTGAAGGTGGGCATCGGGCCAGGCTCCATCTGCACCACCCGAGTGGTGGCGGGCGTGGGCGTTCCGCAGATCACCGCCATCGACGAATGCGCGCGGGCGGCCGAGGGCAGTGGGGTGCCCATCATCGCCGACGGAGGCGTCAAGTACTCCGGCGACGTGGTGAAGGCGCTGGCCGCCGGAGCCAGCACGGTGATGATCGGCTCGCTCTTCGCCGGCACCGAGGAGGCCCCCGGCGAGACGATTCTGTACCAGGGTCGCTCGTACAAGGCCTACCGAGGCATGGGGTCCATCGGGGCCATGCGGGCCGGGTCGAAAGATCGCTACTTCCAGGGCGGCGTTTCGGAGTCGAACAAGCTCGTCCCCGAGGGCATCGAAGGGCGCGTGCCGTACAAGGGGACGGTGGCGATGAACGTCTACCAGCTCCTGGGCGGTCTGCGCTCGGGCATGGGCTACTGCGGCACCAAGACCATCGAGGATCTCCAGAGGAACTCGCGCTTCGTCCGCATCACCTCGGCGGGCCTGAGGGAGAGCCACGTGCACGACGTCATCATCACCGAGGAGGCGCCGAACTACCGCGCCGAGTGACTCACTTCTTTCGTTTGCCCTCTTTGGCCTCGATGGACTTCTCGGCGGCGCTCACCTTCTTCAGCAGCGCCTCTCGATCATCGAGGTCGAGGGCCCCGATGGCGTTGCGGAGCACCTCGAAGCTCAGGCGGGCCACCTTGATGGTGCTGCCGCCATGGATCTCATCGACCGTCGGCACCTCGAGCACCTCGCGGACCAGGCCCTCGAGGTCCAAGCGCACGTCGGCCTGCGACTGGACACACCCGTCACGGGCCGTGGTGATCTCTTGACTGCCCTCCTGGTAGGCGAGATCGGGGTTGTGGGCCAACGCCTCGTCGAACGTGGTGGTGCGGCTCCGCACCGTCTCGTACAGCTCGACGTAGGTGCGCAGCCGCGACTCCTCAGACTTGGCGTCATCTCGAGCCTTTGCGAGCTCGCCGTTGACGTCGTCACAGCGCAGCTTGGAGAGCTCGCCACCAGTCTTGGACTTGATGGCCTGGATGTGAACTGTCTCACGTTCGAGCCGCTCCTCGGTGGAAATCTCGGTGACACAGGCAGCGACGGGGACGATGGCGGCAAGCGTCACGGCGCGAACGATGCGGTAGGACATTGGCAGCGGGAGTCTTGAAGGGGTAGAGCGATTAGTCAACGACCGAGGGAGCCTGTGCGCACGTCTCATGAAAAGATCCTGATCCTCGACTTTGGCAGTCAGTACACCCAGCTCATCGCGCGACGTGTTCGCGAGCTCGGGGTGTATTGCGAGATCCACCGTCCAGATCTCCCCAAGGCTGAGATCGACGCCTTCGCCCCACGGGGCATCATCCTCTCGGGGGGCCCGATGTCGGTGGAGGAGCCCGGTTCCCCGCGGTGCGTGCCCGAGGTCTTCGAGCTCGGGGTGCCGGTGCTGGGCATCTGCTACGGGCTCCAGCTGCTGTCCAAGATGCTCGGCGGGAAGGTCGACCGCACCGCCCACCGCGAATACGGCCCCGCGACCGTCGAGGTGCTCGACCCCCGGGGGCCCTTCGCCGGCCTCAAGGTCGGTGACGGCCTCAAGGTGTGGATGAGCCACGGCGACCGCGTCGACACCCTGCCGGAGGGCTTCGTGGCCATCGGTCGGAGCTCCAACGCGCCCTTCGCCGCCGCGGCCCACGCCCACAAGCCGATCTACGGGCTCCAGTTCCACCCCGAGGTGGTGCACACCCCGACCGGCAAAGAGATGCTCAAGGCCTTCTTGTTCACCGACTGCCGCCTCAAGGGCGACTGGACGATGAAGAGCTTCATCGAGGAGTCCATCGGGGAGATCCGCGCCAAGGTCGGCGAGGGGCGGGTGATCTGCGGCCTCTCTGGCGGCGTCGACAGCTCGGTGGCGGCCTTGCTGCTCCATCGGGCCCTGGGTGACCGGCTGCAGTGCATCTTCGTCGACAACGGGCTGCTCCGCGCCAACGAGCGGGCCCAGGTCGAGGCCCTCTTCACTGGCCGGTTCCACGTGCCGCTGATCACCATCGACGCGGCCGACCGCTTCCTCGGCAAGCTGGCCGGCGTGGTGGACCCGGAGCAGAAGCGCAAGGCCATCGGCTACGAGTTCATCGCCGTCTTCGAGGAGGCGGCCAAGGAGTTCACCGACGCGCGCTTCCTCGCCCAGGGCACCCTCTACCCCGACGTGATCGAGTCGGTGTCCACCAAGGGCCCGTCGGCCACCATCAAGAGTCACCACAACGTGGGCGGGCTCCCCGAGAAGATGAACCTGAAGCTCGTCGAGCCCCTGCGCGAGCTGTTCAAGGACGAAGTGCGGGTGCTCGGCCGAGAGCTCGGGCTCCCCGACGAGATGGTCAGCCGCCAGCCGTTTCCCGGCCCCGGCCTGGCCATTCGCGTCATCTCCGACGTCACCAGCCAGCGCCTGGCGGTGCTCCGGCGGGCTGACGAGATTGTCCAAGAAGAGATCCGTGCAGCCGGGCTGTACAAGGAGATCTGGCAGGCCTTCGCGGTTCTCCTGCCGGTGCGGAGCGTCGGGGTCATGGGCGATGAACGGACCTATGAGAACACCTGCGCCATCCGCGCCGTCACTTCGGTCGATGGCATGACCGCCGACTGGGCGCGGATCCCCCACGAGCTATTGGCCCGCATCTCCTCGCGGATCACCAACGAAGTGAGGGGTATCAACCGAGTCGTCTACGACATCTCCTCTAAGCCTCCAGCGACCATTGAGTGGGAATGAACGCCAGCGACCGCCTGCCTTGAGGGCCGTTGGGGCCGAGGGAGAGCTGCGCGACGAGCTCCCCCAGCCCTCGCCCTCGACCTCGAGTGACCAGCCAGCGTCCTCGGCGGTCTTCAAAGCAGGGTCAGAAGAAGTGGCCCGCGAAGTCGAGGGCGCGCAAAGGGGCGACGAGGGGAGCTGCCGGCTGCTGTACCGGCGCTTCAGGCCGGTGGTGGTGCGACTCCTCGATGGGTTTGGCGGGTTGGACGCTGACGACAGAGAGGACATCGTGCAAGAGACCTTCACTCGAGCGTTTCGCGGCGTGGCCCGACTGAAGGCCGCGGGGGCGTTCGAGGGGTGGCTCTTCACCATCGCGCGAAACAGGGCGCTCACCACTCTGGAGCGAAAGAACCGGCAGGAGCGGGTGCAAGCGAGCCTCGCGTCGGAGAGCGAGGACTCGACCCACCTCATGCCCGCCGCCCTCCACGCGGAGATCGATGACGCGGTGGTGCGTGAGCTGATTCGCGGGCTGCCCGAGGGGCCAGAGAAAGAGACGGTCACGCTCTTCTACGTCGATGGGCAGCTCTCGGCCCGGCAGATCGCCGAGAAGCTCGGGGTCGGGAAGAGCGCGGTGACGATGCGGTTGGAGCGCTTTCGAGGCAAGGTGAAGCGCGAGTTGATCATCCGCCTGACGAAGGCCAGGCGAGATTAGGCCCAAAGGGGGTCGAACGGTCCGATGTCGCGAGAAATCGCCAAGGAGCACCTCGACGCAGCCTCGTTGAAGGCGCTGCGGGAACACCCTGAAGGCCATGAGCGCTTGCTGGCTCATCTGGCCGAAGGCTGCGAGGCGTGTGATGCATTTCTGGAGGGTCACCTCGATGACCTCGACGGAGCCGTCGATCGGCTGCTCCTCGGGCTCGCACCGCCTCCTCCTGCCCCGCTCGACGAGCTGGGGTGGGCGAAGCTCCGGCGTCGTCTCCCCGGGCGGGTGGCGCCAAGCCGACGGTGGGCGATTGGCGCGGGGCTGGCCGCGGCGGTGACGGTGGCCCTGGGCGCGGCCGTGCTGGGCCCCCACAAGCCAGCGTGGAACGGCCTCAAGGGGTCGAGCAGTGGCCCGAACCTCGAGGTGGCGGCGGCCGTCAGGCACGGCGACAACGCCTTCGTACGACTCGACGACAGAGCCCGTCTGGGCAACGATGCGGTGCTGGTGTTCCGGGCCGACTCCTCGGTGGAGGGCCCGGCGCGAATCTACCTGCAGCGAGGGTCGACCACGCCCGTCGAAATAGGGGAAACTGAGGTGCGGTCTGGAACGCATGAGATCCGCACGGACACCGGGTTGTTGGGGGTGTCACTGGGTGGCGAGCGAGGCGAGCTCACCGTCTGGATCGTGGTGGGCGACGGCCCGTTCAGCAACGAGGCGGCATTACAAGCCATCGAGGCGAGGGGTACCTCCGATCTTGCGACCGCGAGAGTGAGGGTGAACGTCGAGTAGCGTCTGTGGGTACATCAGAGCGGTCACCTTTGAGATCGATCCCTGCCACCACCTTCTCCCCGCTGACACTCGTCGCGATGACGCTGCTGGGAGCGTGCGCCCATCAGGGAGAGAAGGGCTCGGGCGCCAAGGGCGAAGTGGTGACGGTGACGGCCACCGACGAGGCAGTGGGGCGGGCCTTCGCAGGAAAGCGGCTGGCGCTGGTGGTCGGCATCAACGAGGTAGAAGACGACCGATGGCGGAGGCTCAAGTACGCGGGCAAGGACGCCGCCGACCTGTCGGCCATTCTGAAGGACCCGGCGCACGGCGCCTACGACTCGGTGGTGATGTTGACCTCGAAGGAGGAGACCACCCGGGAGCGCCTCGAGGCGGCCATTCGCGAGTTGGGTCAGAAGGCGAGCCACCCGGAAGACGTGGTCGTGCTGTACCTCTCGGCCCATGGGACCCTGGCTCGTGACACCTCGGGGAACCTCAGGCGGTACCTCGTCACCTCCGACGCGGACTTCAGGCGGGTGGCGGAGACGGCGCTCCCCATCGACGAGCTCGCGACGCTGCTCAAGGCCTCGGGCTCGCGACGGCGGGTGATCTTCCTGGCGACCTGCCACTCGGGCAGCGGCAAGTCGCTGCTGTCGAGTGAGGTGGAGGCCGAAGTGGCGCTGCTCAAGGGCCCCTCGCTGGCGCGCCCCCTCGAGGAAGCATCGAAGGCCTCCATGGTCTTCTCGGCCAGCGACTGGGGCGAGACCGCCCGGGAGGACGACACCCTCGAGAACGACGTCTACACCCACTACCTGGTCGAGGCGCTGGGTGGGCCCGGCGACCGCAACGGCGACGGCGCGGTGACGGCCACCGAAGCCCACGACTTCGCCCGCCGCCGCACCTGGGTCTTCTCTCAGGGCCGGCAGCGACCGAGCGCCGAGATCCTCGAGGTTGGGGCAGACCCCGTGATTCTCTCGGGGTGGCTGCGCCACTCGGGCCAGCCCGAGCTCTATTCCTACGCTCCTCGCCTCGACGGCTTCACCTTGCTGGTCGATGGCCAGGAACGGGCCGAGCTCCCCGGTGGCGTGGCGCTCGGTGCTGGCGGCCATCGGGTCGAGCTGACCAAGGGTGACGCGCTGCTGCTCCGCGAGGACGTACAGCTTGACCTGGGTCAGCGCATCGATCTCGAGGAGCTGGTGCGGCGACACGAGCCTGGCAACTCGGTGGCGTTGATCGCCGGAGGCTTCACGTTCCTCGATGCCAAGAGCCGAGCCGAGCTGTTGCAGGGCGGCACGTTGTTCGGAGCCTCGATTCGCGCCGACCACTTCCTCCTGCGCAGAGTGGGCCTCGAGGCCGACATCAGCGGAGGCGGGGGAATTCAGCAGGTGACCATCAACGGAGGGAGCGCAATCCCCCTCGCCTGGGCGGCGGTGCAGGTGGGGGCCTCGGCACTGGTGACCTGGGACTGGCGTTGGCTGTCGCTGTGGGGCGGGCCTCGCGTGACCGCTCTGTGGATCAACAGGTCCTTCAACTTGCAGGCGTACCAGGGCTCGCAGTCGGGGTTCACGGTGACGCCTGGGGTGATGGTGGGTGGCGCGGTGCGGCTCTCTTCGAGGTTGGAGATCGTCCTCAACGTCCAGACAGTGCTGACGGTGTTCCCGGTCGACGGAAAGACGCAGTTCCTCGGCTTTTTTGGTGGCTTCGCCGGAGTGGGGTACCGCTACTAATGACCTCGTCTCGCACCATGGCGCTCGGCTGGGTGGTCCTCCTGCTCCTTTCGGGCTGTGGGGGCTTCGACACACACCCGCTGACCCACGCGATCCTCCGAGGGACACTGGTCGGCGCTGGGCCGAGCTCGATGGCGACCATCTTCGGCCACCCCGAGCTGGTCGATGTGCCAACCCCCAGCGAGCTCTCCGCGCTGAGCGCGCAGCCAAACACCAACTGGGCCTTCGAGCTGACCGACGTCCCGAGCGGGTCGATCGAGCTGTTGCTCATCATCTCACCCGAGCGGGCCGATCGCCTGAAGATGGACATCGAGGGTGGCGAAGCCGAGGAGCTCACCCCCCAGGTCGGCCAGCGCATCTCGACCTTGCAAGCCGACTTCGATGCCCCCTCACACCAGCTGATCAGGAGGGGCACGGTGACCGTGGTCGGCACCCCCATCAAGAGGTCGGTGGAGGTGTCTGAGCTGCTCCTCGATGTTCCGGCCGGCTGCTACGACGTGCAGGCGACCGTACCGGGGCTCGGCACGAAGACCGTCACCGGCAACTGCGTGACCGCGGGAGTCCTCATGCGGGTACCCATACACTTCGACGAGCCCGACGGCTCACCCGGCCGCGAGGGGTGCGCGGTGACGGGCTGTGAGCACGACTACGAGTGCAAGAGCAACGGCCGCTGCAGCGACTGAGCTTAGTCTCAGTGCGCCGGCCGCAGCTCTTCGACGATGCGTTTGGCCGAGTAGATCCTGTCCAGTGACTCGAGGAGTGACGAGGCGGTGACCGCCACGGCTCGATTCACCGACGCATCGTAGCCGTAGTCTCCACCCAGCGACTGGATGTTGCCGTCGAAGATAAGGCCAACTACCTCGCCGTTCTGGTTCACCATGGGCGAGCCAGAGTTGCCGCCGATGATGTCGTTGGTGGTGGCGATGTTGAAGGGGGTCTCGGGGTTCAGCTTTGCCTTGGCGGCCAGCCAACTCGGGGGCAAGGCAAAGGGCGCTGCGCCAGTGTGCCGGGTGAAGGCCCCACCCATGGTGGTGATGGGCTTCACCTCGCCGCCGTCTTGGAGGTAGCCCTTCACGGTGCCGTAGGAGAGCCGGAGGGTGAAGGTCGCGTCGGGGTAGGTCGACTCCCCGTAGGTCGCGAAGCGGGCCTTGGCGAGGAGCTCCTCTTGCTTCCGCAGCGGCCCCTCGACCTCGGTCTCGAAGCGCTTGCGGATCGCGCGGGCCTCCTCGTCGAAGGACCGGGCGAACTCGACCATCGGGTCCTTCGCCTGGGCCAGCTTCGCCTTGCCGCCGTCGTAGAGGGCCTTGCGAAGACCGCCCACGGCGTTGCCGTTCTTGTCGGCCTTCAGGTCCTTCAGCTTGGTGCTCTTCACCAGGGCCGCGGCGACCTCGGTGGGGGCGCGGTTGCCCAAGAGCTTCTTCACCACCGGGTGATCAGGCCCGAGGCGCTCCCGCATCTTGGTGAGCGACCAGCCGAGCATGGTGGTCTCGAGCTCGTCGTAGATGGGTCGGTTCGAGAGGAGCTCCTGCTGGAGCTGGGGCAACCGCGCGTCGGCGTATTCCTTCAGGCGCTCACCGTTGGGCTTCTCGAGCTCATCGGCCCGGCGCAGGAGGCCGCGAGCGAGCTGGAACAACTGCGTGCCCTGCGGGCGCTCGAGGGCCTCGTACTCCTTTCGCAGGGTGCTCCCCTTCGCCGTCAGCGCCGCGATGGTGTCCCAGACCTGGCCGTACTGCTTCTCGAGCTCGGGCTTGGCTTTCACCTTCGCCCGCAGGTCGGCTTCGCTCTTCACCCGCTCGGCGAAGAAGGCGTGATCGGTCAGCGCCTCGTGCCGGCCCTTGATGGCCTTGAAGCTGTTCTCGACGCCGAACAGCAGATCGTTGGAGTGCCGCTTCTGCTCCTTCCCTCGATTCTGGTACTCGGTGACAAGCCCTCGGAGCTCGGCCAGGCGCATCAGGGCGGTGGGCAGGCGTTGGTCGCGATCGTCCTCCAGCTGGGCCACGGTGAGCGCGCGGCTGGTGCCACCGGGGTTGCCAGACACGAAGGTGAGGTCGCCGTCTTTCACCGGGGTCGTCGACCACTTGAGGTACTGGTCTGCCTTGAGGGGCTTCGCGTCGGCGGCGTAGATCCGCAGGAACGACACGTCGAGATCGTACCGGGGGAACATGAAGTTGTCGGGGTCACCGCCGAAGAAGGCGATGGAGTCCTCCGGGGCTAAGACGAGGCGAATGTCCTGGAACCGGCGGTACTTGTAGAGATCGTACCGGCCGCCTCGGAAGAGCGTCACCACGTCACAGCGCACTTCGGGTCCCGTGGCGCACTCCTTCTCGATCTCGGCGATGGCTCGACGCTGCACCTCGCTGAACTTCTCGTCGGGGGCGCCCTTGGTCGCTCCGGTCACCCGCTGGGTGACGTCGGTGATCTCGACGAGTTGGTTGAGCTCGTAACCGGGGCACCGAGGCTCGTCGGCCTGGGTCTTGGCCAGGAAGCCATCGTGGTTGAAGTCACGCTTCTGGAGCCCCGAGACGTTCTCGATGCACCGGCGGGCGCAGTGGTGATTCGTCATCACCAAGCCCTCGGGTGAAACGATGGACGCCGAGCAGCCACCGGCGATTCTCACCGACGAGAGTCTCAGGTGATCGAGCCAGTCTTTCGAGGGCTCGAACCCGTACCGTTCCTTCACCGTCGAAGATGGGAAGTTGTTGAAGGTCCACATTCCCTCGTCGGCGGCCGCGGTGGTCGCGACCACGGCGAAGGCGAAGGAGGACAGGGCGAATCGACTCATGGGTGGGCTCCTTGGTGCGTGCTCCGAGCGCTTCTGAACGCCAACACCGACGAGGGTCAAGGGAACTCGAGCGGCAGGGGGCGTCATCTACCCAAAGGGTCGGTTTGCGCCCCGGGTTCGCTTTTCGGTTGTCGAGCGGCGCGGTTTTCGCCCAAGAAGGGCGCATGGGACGCATCTTCGAGAAGCGAAAGACGACGATGTTCGCCCGGTGGAACCGGATGGCGAAGCTCTTCACCCGGGTGGCCAAGGAGATCGCCATCGCCGTGAAGGCCGGAGGACCGGACCCGGGCTTGAACCCCGCCCTCCGGAGGGCACTGCAGAACGCCCGCGCCGGCAACATGCCCAAGGAGAAGATCGACGCGGCGATCAAGCGCGCGCAAGAGGGCAAAGACACCACCCACTACGAGCTCGCGTTGTACGAGGGCTACGGGCCCCATGGCATCGCGGTGATGGTCGAGACGGCCACTGACAACGTGACCCGCACGGTCGCCAACGTGCGCATGCACTTCAAGGAGTGGGGCGGAAACATGGGCGCCTCGGGAAGCGTCCACTTCCTCTTCAAGCACATGGGCGTGTTCCGCCTGGCGCCAGAAGGGCTCGACCTCGACGCCATCGAGCTCGACCTCATCGATCACGGGCTCGAGGAAATGGGGGAGGGGACGGGCGAAAAGGGCGAGAAGCAGCTCGTCATTCGCTGTGCCTTCGAGAGCTTCGGGAAGCTCCAGAGCGCCATCGAAGCCAAGGGCCTCACGCTCCTCTCGGCCGAATCGGAGTACGTCGCGCAGAACTTCGTCGAGCTGCCCGAGGACAAGGCCACTGACGTGCTGAAGATGGTTGACGCGCTCGAGCAGGATGAGGACGTGCAGCGGGTGTTCCACAACCTCGTCTGAGGCAAGCGGGGCATGGTGCCCCGCAAACACTCGCCTGAGTGATCGAGTTCGAGAGGACCGAGCCACCAATGAATCGACCCCTTTGACTTCGCACGCCCAATGCCCCTAATTGATTGAACCTCGATGCCGTTGCTGATCGACACGCCCGACACCACCCGCGCGCGACGAGAGACCATGCGGCTCGTGGTCTCGGTGCCGCTCGCGCTCATGGTGCACGCGCTGTTGGTGGCGGTGATCGTCGCGACCGCGTCTCCGCACGCCCCCAAGTCACCGAGGGCAGCCTCGAGAGCTGTGAGTCTGCGGCCAATCTCCTCGGCTCGCTGGAGCGCCAACCGCGGCGCGGTCGGGAAGGCGGTGCCCGAGCGGCCAGCGCCGCTGCACCCCAAAGGGCAGGTGGTCGACGTCGCCCCGGGCAACAATCGCGTGCCGGTGGAATCGAAGTACCTCGCTGAGACCAACAACCAGGTTCAGAAAGAGACGCGGGCCCGCGAGCAGACGAACACCTGGAGCCACGCGACCCCGAAGACTCAGCCCAACCCGATGGCGGCCTCGGCGGCGAAAGGGCGCGCGGCCCCTCCAGTGGTGGTCGCGTCGAGCCCAGGGTTGTTGAGCAGCCTGCTCGGTCGGCGACCTCTTCCGTTGTTGGCCGAACCCACCACGGGAGGAAACACCGAGCCCAGACCCAGCACCGATGAGGATCCGGCGCCAATCGGCACCGCCGAAGGTACCGGTCGATCGGGGACCGACGCGACAGAAGGTGGAGGTGCCCCCAACGACGACCTCTCGAATCTTCCGGCTGGTGACGGGACGTTCCTCAATACGCGTGAGTGGAAGTACGCCAGCTTCTTCAATCGGGTGAAACAGGCGGTGTCTGCCCGGTGGGACCCGAACGGCCGCCTCCGAGCCCGCAACCGCGAGCTGGGTATGAGTGACCGCGTGACGATGCTCCAGGTTTCCTTGAGGCCCGACGGGTCGCTGGCCGAGGCGTTCGTGGCGAAGAGCAGCGGCATCGACGAGCTCGATCAGGAAGCCGTGAAGAGTTTCGAGAAGGCTCAGCCTTTCGCGAACCCTCCGGCGGCGTTGGTGGAACACGGCCGGATCCAGTTCCCCTTCAGCTTCCTGGTGACCAACGGAGAGATCGGCGGAGTGCCCAGGTTCCTCCGGCCCGGACGGTGAGCGTCGGCTGATCGAGTCGCCAGACCTGCCTTGACACACATCGAGGCTTACGCCACTGTGTTGCATCTAATTCGGCGGCGCTTCTGACATGACCCCCACGGTGCGCAGACACGGCAGGCAGCGAGACGGCTCTCGGCGGGGCGTTCTCGTCGCGTTGGCCGCGCTCGTCCTCGCGGGCCAGTTCGTGAGCCTCGCGCACCACTTCCTCGTGCAACACCGGCTCTGCCTCGAGCACGGAGAGCTGGTCGACGTGCGCCCGGGAGAGTCCGCCGAACACGCGTCGACCGACCACGCGGCCGACGCTCAGGGCTCCACCGTATCGGGGGGAGACGGGGCGCTCGGCGCCGACGTCCTGGACGAGCACTGCGCTGTTCTCGCGCATCGTCGAGACCAGGCCACCGCTCCACAGCGCGCCGAGGGCGTCACCTTCATCGCCCGGCCTCAGAATCTCGCTGCACCAAGGGTGGGCGCTCTTCGTCCACCGCAGGTGGTGCAGCTGAGCCTGGCGCCGAAGCAGTCACCTCCAGCGTAGTCAATCAAGGCCACGGCTCCGTTGCCGGCTGGCCCTCACTCGGGCGCGATCGCGCACGCTGAAGCGTCGGCGCGCCCGCCCGAGCCTTGATTGGCGCACTCTCTCTTTCTGATGGCCTGCTCGCACCGACACGGATCGTCCGTCGGCGCGACACCTCGCGTTCCTCTCCCTGGAGTCCCATGCTGAATGATGAACAGCCGATGCGCCGTCATGCCGCGCTTCGCGTTCTGTCGATCGCATTGCTGGTCTGCGCGAGGCCGCTCCGTGCGGAGGCGCCCCCGGTGAGCCCGCCAGAGGTCCTCCTCCGGACGAACGCCGAGTACCCACCCGAGGCCCGCTCCTCGCGACAAGAGGCAATGGTGATGCTCGCCGTGACCGTCGGCGTCGAAGGCACGGTCACCGACGCGACGGTGCTCGAGAGCGACGGCACGCTCTTCGACGCGGCCGCGGTGTCCGCCGTCAACCAGTGGCGGTTCCTTCCAGCGCGCGTCGGCGCAGAGGCCGTCGCCAGCCGCATTCGCATCCCGTTTCGCTTCGCGCTCCCGCCCGTCGAGGCGCCGTCGCTGCCGGCCCTGGCTCCAGACGCGGGAGCGTCAGCACCACAGCCCAATGACGCTGGGGTGGAGGACGACGCCATCGAGGTGACCGTGAGAGGGAAGCGGAAGCCTCCGAGCCGCGGAACCTCGGACTACCAACTCGACATCGGTGGGCTCTCCACGGTGCCACGCGCCAACGCGGCCGAGTTCCTCAAGCTCGCGCCCGGAATCCTCCTCACCAACGAGGGCGGCGAAGGCCACGCGGAGCAGGTCTTCTTGCGCGGCTTCGATGCCCGCGAGGGACAGGACATCGAGTTCTCCGTGGACGGGGTGCCATTGAACCAGAGCGGGAACCTCCACGGCAACGGCTACACCGACGCGCACTTCATCATCCCGGAGGTCGTCGAGTCGCTGAGAGTCGTCGAGGGGCCGTTCGACCCGCGCCAGGGGAACTACGCCGTCGCGGGCTCGGCCGAGTTTCACCTGGGCGTGACCCAGCGCGGTCTCGCGGCGAAGGTCGGGGCCGGATCCTTCGGCACCTACCGCGGGCTGGTCAGCTGGGCACCCCAAGGGACCAGCGACGGCACCTTCCTGGCCGCCGAGCTGTACCAGACCGATGGCTTCGGCAGGAATCGCGATGGGCGACGAGGCACCGCGCTGGCACAGCTCGAAGGCCAGATTGGCGCCTCCCGCTACCGCGTTACCGGCGGCGCGTACCTGGCCAGCTTCCACACGGCGGGCGTCTTGCGTGAAGACGACTTCGAGGCGGGGAAGGTCGGCTTCTTCGGCACCTCCGACCCGCTCCAGGGTGAAGACTCGACCCGTTTCTCGCTCGCCGCCGAGCTCGAGACGCGGGTGGGTGCGATGCTCGCGCGCAACCAACTCTTCGCCATCGTCAACACGCTGCGGCTGCGAGAGAACTTCACCGGCTTTCTCCTCGACGTGCAGGAGACACAGCAAGCCCCACACGCGCAGCGCGGCGACCTCCTCGACCTCCACAACACCGCCACGACCGTCGGGCTTCGCGGCAGCGCACACTGGGCCACCACGGTTCTCGATCAACCGCAGGAGCTCGAGCTGGGCTACTTCGGGCGTCTCGACTTCGTCTCGGCGATGCAGCAGCGCATCGAGGCGGCGACCGGGCACCCCTACCACACCGACACCGAGCTCGAGTCGACGCTGGGAGACGTGGGCCTCTACGTCGACGCCAACCTTCACTTCCTGCCCTGGCTCGCGCTCCGGGGCGGCGCGCGGGCGGACCTCTTCACCTTCGACGTCAACAACCTCTGCGCGGTGCAGTCGGTCGAGCACCCGTCTTCCACCAACCCACCCGCCGACCAGTCGTGTCTGTCGCAGCAGAACTTCGGCGCCTACCGAGACCCGAACCAACGCGTGACGACGTCGAGCGCCGTCGCCATGCCCCGAGGCTCGCTCCTCGTGGGCCCCTTCTCTGGGGTGACGGCCTCGCTCAGCGCAGGGCAGGGCGTTCGCTCCATCGATCCGAACTACATCTCCCAGGACGCCAAGACGCCGTTCGCCGGCATCTCGTCGTACGAGGTGGGTCTCGCCTTCCAGCGGCGCCTGGGCGCAGTCGACGTCGGCCTGCGCACTGCGCTCTTCGACACGAAGGTCGATAGGGATCTCATCTTCTCGCAGACCGCCGGCCGCAACGTGCTCGCGGGCGCCACCACGCGCCTCGGCTCGGCAAGCTCGGCTCGGCTCACTGGCCGCTTCTTCGACCTCTCGGGAAACCTGACCTGGGTGCGCGCCACCTTCGATGACACGCACGAGCTCATCCCCTACGTGCCGGATCTCGTGGCGCGGCTCGATGGCGCCGTCTTCGGAGAGCTACCCTGGTGGAGGCCCGGGGGACGCCCCGTGAGGGTCTCGGGCTCGACGGGCGTCACCTTTGTCGCCCCGCGGCCTCTGCCCTACGGCACCCGCTCTGACCCCATCTTCACCATCGACGCCAGCGTGACGCTGGGCTGGTCGTTCGTCGAGCTCGGGCTGGCTGCGCAGAACCTCCTCGACACGCAGTACCGCCTCGGCGAGTACAACTTCGCGTCGGACTTCCACAGCCAGGCCTTCCCGACGTTGGTGCCCGTGCGCCACTTCTCGGCAGGCGCGCCACGCACCCTCCTGCTGACCCTCGCGCTCAACCTCGGAGCTGGCCGATGAGGCGCCTGCTCACTCTGGCGCTGCTGGCCACTGGCTGTGGAGGCACGACTGGGAGCGCGCTCGTCTCCTTCTCGGCGACCGCGTCGGGGCCCGCGGACGCGACTGGTGGGCCCATCGCCTTCATCAGTGGCTCCGGCGCCCACGTCACACTGACGCGCGCTCGTCTCCATCTCGGCGCGGTGTACCTGAACCAGTCGGTGCCGACGTCGGGGGCGGCCGCGGGGCCCTGCATCTCTCCGGGCATCTACGTGGGTGAGGCTTTCGGTCCGCTCGACATCGACTTGCTCTCGCCGGTCGCACAGCCCTTCCCGGTCCGGGGCGAGGGCACACAGACGGCGGCGAAGACGGCCGAGGTCTGGCTCACTGGGGGCGACGTCAACGCCGACATCGACAGCACCGTGATCCTCGAGGTCGAGGGCACGGCCCAACAGAGCGAACGGTCGTACCCATTCACGGGCTCGGTCACCATCAGCGCCAACCGCAAGGCCAACGTGACAAATCCGGCGCTCCCCGGTGCCAGTCCTATCTGCCACCAGCGCATCGTCACGCCCATCCTCGTCGATCTCACTCCGACCAACGGCGGGACGTTGAAGCTCCAGGTCGACCCACGCCCAATGTTCAATGGCGTCGACTTTGCGTCGCTCGGCACACCTGATGGCTCGTTCTCCCTCATTCCCGATGACAGCTCGGGAGCGGGCGGCGCCCTCTACCGCGGACTGCACTCGAACGCCGCCGTCTACACCTTCACCTGGTCGCCCTGACTTGTCGCAGCACCACGCCTCGAACCACAGAAGGAACTACTCCATGAAGCGACTGACACCTCTCACTCTCGCCACCGCGTGCGTCCTCAGCGCCGCCTGCGGCACCACAACCCCAGGCTCCGATGGAGGCGCCGCGGGGGGCTCCATTCAATTCACCGTCTCGGGTGAGGTCCTCGCGCTGGGCGGCTATCCATTTCCCCCTGCCTCCGCCGGAGACCCCGCCTTCGTCGATGGCTGGGAGGTGAAGTTCAGCAAGCTCCTGGTCACCGTCGACCACATTACGCTGTCGGAGAACCCCGACACGTCTCCGAGCGACCAGTCTCAGACGGGAAAGCTCGTCGCGCAGGTCGACGGCCCCTGGGCGATCGACCTCCACAAGGGGGGGCCTCTCGCCGGTAAGGGAGGCACCGACGAGCAGGCCTACCCGCTGGCGACGTTGGACAACCAGAACAAGAACGGCGGCAAGCCTTTCGACCCGACGGTACGCTACGCGTTCGGGTTCGACCTCGTCCCCGCCACCGCGTCAGCCACGATGCTACAGCTCGACGCCACGGACCCGGACTACGCCGAGATGGTGCAGAACGGTTGGACGGTCCTCTACGTGGGAACTGCGACCTGGAAGGGCACGACGTGCACCTCCACCAACCCGGTCTTCGACTTCACGAAACTCCCTCGGACCGTGAGCTTCCGCATGGGGTTCAAGTCGCCCACGACGTACGTCAACTGCATGAACCCCGACAATGATCCAGCCACGGGGCTCGGCGACGAGGAGCATCAGCGCGGCGTCCAGGTGAAGCAGAACCAGACGGTCGTGGCCCAGGTGACGGTGCACACCGATCACCCCTTCTGGGAGAGCTTCACGCACGAGGTGCCGCCACACTTCGACCAGATGGCGGCGCTGGCGAGGACGGATGCGGGTGTGCCGGTCTTCACGGTGTCGGACGCGGTCGGCGCCAACTACACCGCGTTCAAATTCGGCAGCCAGGCCCTGCCGTGGCGCTCGTGCTTGGGTAGCTACACCCCGCCCAACAGCAACGCACAGATGGGCTTCGACTCGTTGGCCGTGCCCTTCAGCCCATCAGGGGACCCGGCGTCGGCGATGCGCGATTACGCCGACTACATGACCTACAACCAGAGCACTCAGGGCCACTTCAACTCGGATGGCCTGTGCTTCGTCCAGCGCCACTACCCCTCGCCTCCGTAAGGGCGCCATGACGACCATCGATGCCGTCAAGCAACTGCTGCTCCAGTCCGGTACCTCGTGGATCCTCTGGCTCCTGGGCTCGCTCTCGCTGGTGAGCGCCATCATCATCATCGAGCGCTGGCTCTTCTACCGAGCGAGGCAGGGCGACCTCGAGACGCTGGCGCGGCAGCTGGCGGGCCACCTGTCAGCGGGAGACTACGACGGCGCCATCACGCAGCTCGGGCAATCGAGTTCGGTCGCCGCGGCAATCGCCGCCGCGGGGCTGCGACTGGCAGACCGGGGTACAGGTGCCGCCGACCGAGCCATGCAGAGCGCGGCCGCCCTCGAGAAGAGTCGCCTCGAGCGGTGGCTCGCGTACCTCGGGACCGTTGGCAACAACGCACCCTTCATCGGGCTCTTCGGCACCGTCATCGGCATCATCGGCGCCTTCGAAGAGCTCGGGCATGGGGCACCGGGGCACGGGAGTGGAGGTGGCGCGGCCGCGGCGGCTCAGATGGCGTCACAGGCCGTGATGGCCAGCATCGCGGAGGCGCTGGTCGCGACGGCCGTCGGCATCTTCGTCGCGCTCCCAGCGGTTGCCGCGTACAACTACTTCCAGCGTCGGATAGCCGGGCTGCTCTCCAGCTCCGACGTGCTCTCGAACCTGGTCCTGGCCTACCTGGATGAGCACGACGAGGCAGTGAGGTAGCCATGGCCTCGAGCTCGGATCAGGGAGGAAGCATCATCGCCGGCATCAACGTGACGCCCCTGGTGGACATCACGCTGGTGCTGCTCATCATCTTCATCGTCACCGCGAAGATCGTCGTCACGCCGGCCGTGCCGTTGGACCTGCCCCACGCACGCCAGAGCGAGGAGGTGCAGGTCATCTTCTCCGTCATCGTGCCCGAGGAAGGCCCAACGCTCGTCAACGGCGAGCCCGTCGACGCGGATTCGGCGTTCCTCGAGAAGGCCAAGTTGGCGCTGAGCGCAGACGGAGAACTACGCGCGGTCATCAACGCCGACGGCGCGGTGCCTCACCGTCGGGTGATTCACACGATCGACCTGCTCAAGACGGCGGGCATCGTCCACGTGGCCTTTGGCGCCTTGCCGGAGGAGTCGGCCCAGTGAAGCCTTCAGGCCGCGTTCGACTGGTAGATGTCGTCTTCGCGCTCAATGCGCCCGAAAGACGGGGGAGGGTGTTCGCGGCCGTCGTCATCGCGATGGGCCTGCACGCCGCGCTCTGGGTGTGGGCCGGCCGCCTGCAGCCTTCGCTGGAGTCGTGGTCGACCGCCTTCTCCGCGCGGGTGCACGCCGAACTGATGCACGTCGAGGTCGTCGAGCTGACGACACCACCACCACCACCACCGCCACCGTTGTCGCCGAGCACGGCCGCGTCGATTCCGCGGACCTTGCCCAAAGCAGCGCCTGCAACGCCTCGCCCCGAGGCAGCGCCGTCTCCACCGCCAGCTCAAGCGGGTGCCATCGTCGGGCAGGAGGCCGAGTCGAAGGCTCCCGTCGACCTGACGGGCGATACCTTCGTCACCGGAACCGCGGATGCCTACGCGGGAGGGGTCACGACAGCCGCAGGGACCAGCCACGAGGCCGTCTTGACGCACGTGGAGCCTGCGCCAGTGAAGCGCGAGGAAGACAGGTCGAGGCCAGTGAGCGTGGATGACGGGGCCTGGTCGTGTCCTTGGCCGCGCGACGCCGAGGCAGAGGATGTCTCGGAGCAGGTCGTGGTCCTGAAGGTCGTCGTCAAGCCGGACGGCGAGGTGGAGTCCGCGCGACTGGTGTCGGACCCAGGGAGCGGGTTCGGGCCGGCCGCGGTCGCGTGCGCGATGGCGACGCACTTCGAGGCCGCGCGAGACAGAGAGGGCCGCAGGGTCGCGGCGGTTTCTCCGCCGTTGCGCGTGAGGTTCACGAGATGACGTCCCGAGGCAAGGCAATTTGTTCGCTCGTCGTGGCAGCACTGGCTGGGTGCGATGATGGTGACCGCCCGCGAGCGACAGCCAGGGACTGCGTTGAACTGGCTGATCGGATCGTCGCGCTCGAAACGCAGGAACAGGGCTTCCGCGACCCGGTTCTGCTCGAACGCCAGCAACGAGCACTTCGGACGACGTTGAGCGCCCAGAGACGCCAGTGTGAAGGGCGGCCTCTTCGGCCCGGCGCCCTCGACTGCGCTCGCGAGGCGACCACCACCGAGCAGCTCAGCCACACGTGCCTCCGGTAGGTACGACACCGAGAGAAGTAAGTGCCTTGGAGCGCGGGCGGGTTCATGGGGCCAGTCCGCGGCTTACCTAGCTAGTTTACATAACGCACATTATCCGACGTTCATAGAGGGGGATTCCTCCCATGCGCGAGCCCGCTGGTCTGCGAAGTATTCGGCCAAGCACATCGTCGAAGAGCCTGCGGCCAGCGCCACCGAAGTGGCGTCCTTCGCCCAGGGGTGGTGAGGCGATTGCTGCCCCTCATCCGTGCCCTCTGCGGCCAGCCCCTCGACCATCGGCGAAGGGAGCGAGGGTCTCCAGCAATGTCACCAATGGTACCATTCGCAGCGACGACTCAGCCGCAGTCGCTCACTCCGACGGCCAGCCGGTCGGTTCGTCCGACCCTTACAGTTTCCTCCAGTCTGCTGGGCGTGGCGCGGCCACGGTCGGCGGGTCGATCGCCAGAATGTACTGGGCCCTCCGGTTGCGAACTTCATCGGTCTCATCCGGCGTGGCAACCAGAGGCGCCTCCTCGCCGAAGCCGGCGTAGAAGACCGGCAGCCGGAGCCCTTTGTGGAGGAACCATGCGCCGAGGGCCCGAGCCCGATTGAGCGCGAGCGATCGGTTGGACTCCTTGGTGCCCACCGAGTCGGTGTGACCGACGACGTAGAGCTTGAGCTCGGCGAACGCTCCACAACGAGTCACCACGTCGGCAATCAGCCGGTGGGCCTTGTCGAGCTTGGCCTCTTCGACCTCCGGCACCTCCCACTTGCCAGAATCGAAGTTGACCTCTTCATGGGGAACCTCGAAGTACCAAGGAAAGAGCTCGACCGGCCCGAAGTAGAATCCGAGGCCATCGTAGGCCGTGACCGCGACCTTTACCGTGCTGCCCTTTACCTCCGGCCAACTGACCTCGAAGGCCTTGCCCGGTACGAGGCTCTTGCAGTCCACATCGCCGTCGAAGGCCGCCAGTCCGGTGTCCATCATCACCTGGAGCACGATCCGTTCGCAGGGGCGGCTCAAGGTAAGCGTCAGCCGCCGGCGCGCGACATCGACGTCCTCCTTGCCGAGCTTCATCGTGAGCGGGCCCCAGAACCCGGCCTCGAAGCTCACCGGCGTGGTGGCCGAGCTACCGTCCTTGAAGTTCACCAAGAGCTCGCCCGTGTAACCAAATTTCCCCTCGGGCTGAACGAGATCGACCGTGCGAGTGCGGCCCACCGGGCCTCCGCCCTTGATGTTCACCGCCTTGCCGTCAGAGCGTTTGAGCTTGAGCCAGTAGCCCGCGATCGGCTCGTTGATCTCCACCGTGACGCTCGGAAAGCGCTGCCCAGCTACACCCTTCGGGTTGACGGAGAGGCTCACGGAGTCGGCCAGAGCCAGTGCAGGCAAAACGAGAACCAGCAGCCATGAGATGCGGAGCATTTGATCCGAGTTTCTCACGACTCGATCGGGAACGTCGATCGCTCAGCGCTGTGGTTCAAGGAGAGCCGAGGGGATAGAGTGTCCAGTCATCATCGCAATGGGGGGGACGACATGCATTCGAAGCGCTTCGTGTTCTGTATTGCTGCACTGGCCACGATGGGCTGTGGCAATCAACCAACTGAGGCGCGAGCTTCACAGGAATCGGCGTTGGAGCAGGTCGCGGCGATTTCCACGGTGCTCGACGTCGACCGGTATGATCTCAAGGCCGAGTACGACTGGGCTCAGCAGGTCCTGCGTGCCAGCCTCGAGGTGACCCTCAGTACCAGCGCCCGGCCGCCGAACCCGCTCGTCCTCGATAGCCGCGTCAAGACCGTGAGGCGCGTCACGTTGGGCCATGAGGACCACGGCGACGCGCTCCCGTTCACCGTCGACCCTAAAGCGGGGACCCTCTCCATCGATCTCACCGGGCACGTGAGGCCGGGGGCGGTGTTCACCATCGACTACGACGCGGTCCCTGTCTTCGGCCCCGGAGTCGAAGGACTCAGCGCCCTGACGCCAGTCGCCGCCCGCGCTGGCGACCCCGCCAGCCCGAGCCGAATCCTGTACACGATGTCCGAGCCCGCGGAAGCCCGGTTCTGGTTGCCGAGTCATGACGCTCCGGCAGACCGGGCCTTGTTCTCCATCGAGATGAAGCTGGGCCCCGGCGAGAAGCTGGTCTCCAACGGCCGGCTGGTCCACGACGGCTCCTCTGATTCGAGGCCCGGTCGAATGGCCTACGAGACCTCCTACCCCTTGCCGACGTACCTGATGGCGTTCGCTATCGGAAACCTCGAGGCCGAGCGCGCCGTGGGCCCGCACCGGTTGCCGCTGGCCATCTGGCACCGGAAGGGTGTGCCCGGCGACTACCGCGGCACCTTGCGGCAGCTCGACGGTGCGATCCGCCACTTCGAGGCGCTCATCGGCGTGCCCTACCCCTTCGAGGGCTACTCGGTGGTTCTCGTCCCGGACTTTTTGGGCGGTGAAGAGCACGCGGGAATCACCTTCCAGGCCGAGGAACTCTGTGCCCAGCCCGAAGGATTCAATGACGTCTTGATCGAATACCACGAGCTCGCCCATCAGTGGTTCGGCGACCTGGTGACCGTCGAATCGTGGGATGACCTGTGGATCAAAGAAGGCCTCGCGACGCTCCTCGAAAACGAAGGGACGCGGGCGCAGCTGGATCGCGATAGCCGGCGTCCCTTCGACGGCGACCGGCGGTCCATCCAGCCCGGCCTGCCCATCCTCAAACCGGCGTGGGTACCTCCGGAGCAACGCTATGACTCAGCGACGTACGATCGCGCCGCCTGGCTCCTCTCGCAGATCCGCGCGGCCGTCGGAGAGACGACGTTCTGGTCGACGCTTCGTCGCATGCTCTCGACGCACGCCTACCGCACCATCAACACCCGTCAGTTCCTCGATGCCTTCGCTCCGGCGCTCGGACCGACCAGGTCCGCTCAGGTCCAAGGGGCCCTGACGGCGGTCTCCCTCCCCTCCGTGACGGTGCAGGCAGTCGAGGGCGGGGCGAGGGTGACGGTGAGCGACCCTGAGCTGACGCTCATCGAGCCGCTCTCGGCGGAGTGGATTCGCGCCGACGGCTCGGTGGAAACGGTGACGCTCCGTGCGGGCGTTCCCCAGGACCTGGTGCGCCGGTCAGCTGATGATTTGCTCGTCCTCGACCCGCCGGATCTCCACCCTCGGTGGTGGATGCTGCTGGCCGACGACGAGTCGTGGCAGGCCTACACGGAGGCGCTCACGCCCCTCCGCATCCCCAGCCCCGCCGCGCTGCCCCACTTCACCGATCGCATCGGCGGCGTCGCCCAAACCATCGAGCTCCTGGAGGGGGCGCTCCCCAACCTTCAACCGTCGCGATTCCAGTCGTTCCTCGACCAACTCGATTCGGACGCCGCTCGGGCCACGGCCGTTGCTCGGGCCTGCGTCGTCGCCGAGCGCGAGGGCCCAGGGAGCGCCTGGCTGCCGGTATTGAAGACGGTCATCCAGACCGAGCCCTTCTACATCGGGATGGATCTGGCCCCGTCGACCTACGATGCCTGCGGCCGGTTGTTCCCGCCGAACGACACCTTCGCCTACGAGTGGGGACAACTCGGCCTCGGGTTGCCGAGCCGTACCGTCGCCGAGCCCCAGGTCAGCTACCTGCAGAAGTTCCCTACCTCGGCGGCCACCTCCCTCTCGATGTGGGGCGCGGTTGTCGAGAAGGGCTACTCGTCACGACTCCGATTCAGCGCCGCGCAGCTCCTGTCCCTCTTCGCGCAGATGGGGAAGGTCCCCGCGGGCGAGGCTGCGGCCTGGCGGGCCCGGTTCGCCGAACTGCTCGATGGCTCTGACGTGCCCTTCGTCCAACTCGAGATGGTCAACGGGGCCTGGGGCATCGCCGGTGAGACGTCCGCGGAAAACCAGGCGCTGTTGGCCTCGCTGGTCAAGGTCCTCCGGACCCCCAGCCTCGGGATCCTCCACGCGCTCTCGGCGTGCACCGGCTTCTTCCTCGCCGCGGGCGATGCCGCCGCCTGGACGAACCTCGTCGAGGGTATCGGCTCGGCGCCTCAGGACGCCCTCACGGAGCTCATCCTCCAGGACCCCGCTGGCATGTGCGGCTTCAGTGCTCTGGCCCGCACCCAGTCGGCGCCAGCGCACAGTCCCGACTCCCGTTGGATGCGCCCGCTGCGGAGACGATAGCCGAGGCTCGTCGCCCACCTCAGCGCTTGTCGAACTCGAGCACCATGGCCTGCACCTGACGACGGGCCAAGGCTGCGGCCTCGACGTCCAGAACCACCACCTCACCGTCAACACGGGCGTTGAGCTTGGTGTCGAGATCACGACCCACCGCGGCCTTCAGCTTCTCCCCATAACTGGCGCCCGTCGCCTGGGTGATGTGCTCGTTGAGGGCCTTGAAGTCCAGCTCCTTGCTCGAGACGACGACGGCGATCGAGTCGCGGGTGCCCTTGTCGTCGGCGGTGAGACTCTGCTTCCTGGGAAAGACGCGGGTCCCAGTGGTGCCGCAGTACGCGGAGTGCTTCGGCGTATAGGGAAACAGCACGTAGCTGGTGCCGTCGGTCTCCTCGCCAAAGAGGTACATGTAGATGGGCTGGGTGGTCGACACCTCGACCTTGAAACGCGTGCCCACCTTGATTGGCCGCGCCGTGCGGAACGTGCGATCACCTTGGGCGCTCATGGGCAGGTGCTTCTTGGTGGCGCTCTCGAGGAGCCCCAGCCTCAGGTGCAGTGCCTCGTCTCCCGGCTTGGGCGCGCCCATCGGGTAGAGGCCGTACGCCTCCTTCACGAAGTGATCGAAGTCCCGGTACTTGACGAAGAAGATGCCGTCCCTCCCGAAGGCAGGGCCCCAGCTGTTCATCACCTCAAAGGCGCCGCCCTCGAGCGTGTCGTCGTAGCCGATGACCGCCATGGCATGACCACCCCAGCTGCCACGCAAGGCGTAGTCGTCACGCGTGGGGTGCCACACTTCCTTCCCCCGCATCTCCTCGAAGGTCCCACCCACTTGCATGCCGATGACGACCGGGGCCTGCTGCACGAGGTGCTGCTTCACCGCCAAGGTATTCGTCCGGTAGTCGTCGCCGTCGAGTGACAGTCGGGCGAAGCCGGCGATGCGATTCCGACTCGCCTCGGCCTTCTCCTCTCTATCGGGTCGGTGGCTACAGGAGTCTTGATCGTAGGGAAACTCGTCGAGCGGCAGGTCTCCGGTCTTCTGCATCAGCTCGAGGGCCCGCACCACGTACGTGCCATTGCAGTCGGGGCGCCCGACCTGGTTGTAGACGAACGACGGGCTGAACACCGTCGCGGCCGGACGTTGCCCGTCCTCTCTCGCCTTGAGGATGCTGCGGGCGGCGTACGAGGTGGCCCAGCCCACGCACGAGCCCTGGTGGCCCTGGCTTCTTCGGGGAGGCGCGTACTCGCGCAGCGACACTCGGGAAGGCATCGCGTCCTCCACCGTCGCCTCGTGCACCAGCGCTTCGTCGTAGACCTTGGGGTCGAGCGTCGCGCCAGTGCCCAACTGGTCGGAGGTCTGCTCGTCCTTCGAGGGTTTGCTGACCGATGGTGTCCGTGGCTCGTCGCCGAAGTGCGAGCCGCCTCCACCGAAGAGGTAGAAGAGACCGCCGATGACGACGAGCACGAGGGTGATCTTCGGGTGACGGACTGCGAAAAACAGCAAGCCCAGGAGGCCCGCGCCGCCACCACCACCTCCTCCTCCTCGAGCGCCTCCACCGGAGTCGTCGTTGCTGGTGTCGTCGCGGTCATCGTCGTCGGTCATCCTGATGGGCATGCCGGAGCAGCATGCCAGCAGTGAGGGAGCGAGGGCCAACCCCGCCAAAGGAGAGCGACGCTGTCGGAGTGCTGCGTCTGGCGTGCTAAGCGCTCCATCGTGATGCGTACGACTTCGACTCGGGCCCTGTGTTTCGCGCTCGTCTGCGCGGTCTGGGGTTGCCCAGCCCGTCAGGACGACAGCGCTCGCTTCGATGCGAGCACCCCGCCCTCCTCGGACCTCTGGGGAGATTCGGGCGTCGATGGAGGTGAGGCGGGTGATGCGTCAGTTCCAGAGCGCGCCTCCAGAGGCATGGCCGTCGAGCTCACGGTTGTCGGGGCCGACGGTGGCCGTACGGTGCTCGGTGACAGCGGCGACGGTGGAGCCCTGGTGGTCGAGCCCACCCGAGTCCTCGAGGTTCGACTGACACCCCGCCCCACCGCTCCACGGATCCGACTGTTCGACTGGACCGAACAGATCGTCGAATCCAACGACACGGGCCTCGGCTCGGCGACCGACGCCGCCTATGCCTACCGCATCGAGCTCCTCGAGCCGCTCCAGCCTGGGCGAACCTATGTCCTCACTGTGGACTCGGAGCTCGGCCCACGGTTGTTCGACACCTCGGGGAGCCCGTTGGGCGACGTCCGCCTTTCCCTCAAGGTCGCCGGGGAGCCCAAAGCCGACGGCACTGGCAAGACCGGAGCGTCACGGCACAAGCGGCATCACTGACTCGTCGGCCCCTGCGCCATCACGAGCCGGCTGATGTCGTACAGCACGTCACCCCGCTCGAAGACTCGCCCGCGCGCGACCTGCCAGGCGTTCAGCTCGGCCAACCGCCACACGGTCCATTCCAGCACCGACCTGAGGTTCACGGCGTCATAGAGGTTGTACTCGACGAGGATCCTCAGGGCCTCGACGTCGCGGTTCGCGCACCACTCCCGCCACAGACGTATGGCATCGAGGCCGCGAACGCCCTCGAGGTGCGGCGGCCGATGAAACCCCAGTGCTTTCTCCACGCCCTTGAGCCCTCCGCGCAGCTTCGCCCGGCGAATCAGAAAGCGGAGATCGAGGTGAATCAGTGGCTCTGGGAAGTGCTCGAACTCGTGCCGAAGCACGGGAATGTCGAAGGACCCACCGTTGAACGTGACCCAAATTCGACTCCGCGCCAGTCGCGCTGGGAGTCCCTCGAGAGAGACGTCTCGACGGAACGTGGCCAGCCCTTCGTGATCCATCACGCCCACCACGGTCGGTGCATTCTCGCCATCGGCCTCGATGTCGAAGAACGCGGCCTCGTCCATGAAGTGACCAGCGAGGCGCCAGTGCTCCCGGGCTGGAACGAGCCTTGCCAGTGTCGCGAGATCGCGCTCAGCCAGGGCCCGGCGGGCTTCACCGATGCACCTCATCAGCTCGGCGTCGAGCCGCTCGGCCATCACCACGCCATGAGCCGCGGCGGCCTCGAAGTCGTCCCAGGTGGCGATGTCTCGAGCCCAGAGATCGCGCTCCCGCCAGGGCCCGATGCCCTGAGCGAGCTGGAACGTCCGAGAGAGGAACTCCACGGGCTGGCTACAAGGCTCCGCGAGCCAGGGCCTCGACCAGGGGAAGATCAGCCTCGCAGAACGGGAGCGCGCGCATCTCGTTGCCTGAGCTGAACGCCAGCGCCTGGGCCCCCAACGGCTGGGGTACGCCCGAGAGAATCGTCGCTTCGTAGACGAGCAGCTCCACGGTCAGGTCGTCATACTGGTGGGTGGTGCTCCAGCGCCGGGCGCCGACGGCGATCTCCACCGCCAGCTCCTCCCGACACTCCCGCACCAGAGCGGCTTCATCGCTCTCACCCTCCTCCACCTTCCCGCCGGGAAACTCCCACAGGTTGGCCCGGCTCGCGTGAGGCAGCCGCTGCTGAACGAGGTACCGCCGGGGTTCTTCCGTGCCCTGAGACAACAGCGCGGCGACGACCCGCAGGTGCCTCATCACCCACCGCGGCCGGCGAGATCCAGGGCGTAGATGGTGCCGAGGTTCGACAAGACGAAGAGCCGGGGCCCGAACCGCGGTGAGTTGAACCGCATCGCCGAGGCGGTCACTCCGCGCCCCGGGTTCCACATCGCCTTGACCTTCCCCGAGACGGGGTCGACGAAGGCCAAGGCCGCGGAGGTCGGCACCAGCAGGTAGCCCTGCGCGGTGGTGAGCATTCGCCCCGCGTTGTTCAACCGCCCCTTCGAGGTCTGCTCCGAGAGGTTGACCGACCAGAGTGTCTTCCCCTTCTCGGCCTCGAGCGCCGTCAGGCTGCCATCACCCGCGGCGTAGAGCAGTTCACCGTGCACGAGGAGTGAGGTGATGCCTGGCCGGCTCGAGCTCCACAGAATGTCACCCGTCTTCTCGTCGAGGGCGTAGATGCCGTCTTTGTAACTCGCGGCGAACAGGTGGCCCCGGCCGTCGAAGACCACGGCCGTATCCACATCGAGGAACTGGGTGCCTCCCGAGAGGGTGAGCCGGCGCTCCCACCGGGCGACCCCATCGGCCGCACCGAGGACGACCAAGGCCCCATCGGCGAAGCCCATGTAGATCTGATCGCCCGAGAACACCGGCTGCGCGGTGCCACGAATGGTGAAGCCGCTGGGGGCGTCACGGCGGTACTGCCACGCCCACTTGCCCGTCTCGCGCTCCACCGAGAACACCGTCTCAGACTGGCTGGCGACGACCACCTTGTCTCCGGCGATCACTGGCGCGGTGACGAGCTCTTCACCCGCCTTGTATTCCCACAGCTTCTCGCCGGTGGCGACGCGGAGCGCGTACAGCACGCCGTCACCTCCGGGAACGAAGGCCACGCCGTCGGCGATGGTCGCCCCGGCGAAGGGCCGACCGGTCGTCTTGAACGACCATTCGATCTTCCCGTCGACTGGAGACAGGCAGTGGATTCGCCCATCACGGGTCGAGGTGATGACCCGCTCGGAGTCTGGATCGACCGCCGGCGTCGCGGTCTCGCGGGGCTCGTACTCGAGCAACCCCGTCTTCACCAGCGGGTGCCACCAGGCCACCGAGAACAGCGCCTGAGGCGAGACGTCCGCTTGCTGAGTGGAGACCGTCGGGTCGTCGTTCAGTGGAATCGGGCGCAGCGGGAAGCCACGGCAACCCGTGGCGGCCAGAACGCACAGCGGGAGCAGCCTCGACACTGGCGCCATCACGCTTACCGACCTGCGTCGACGAGAGTGAACCCGGCAGGAGGCGGGAGCTGAGGCACCACCGACACGCCCTGCGCGGCCAACAACCCGAGGCGATCCTTCGCCAGCCGAGCGGCGGAGCTATTGGGCGCCGCGGCCTCGACCTGCTGGAACTGGGTGGCCGCGCCAACGCGGTCGCCCTTGAGCTCGAGCATTCGTGCCTTGTGGTACTGGCCCATGCCCTTCATGAAGTCGGTCTTGCCCTCTCGGGAGAGCTGCTCGAAGGCGGTGGCGGCCTCGTCGTACTTCTTCTGGGCCTCCAGCACATACCCCTTCGACTCGTAGGCCAGCGGCCGCAACGGGTCGGTCGGGTCGGCGCCCCGAAGGTACTCGTCGACGAGCGGGCCGGCCTCTGCCACCTTCCCTTCGCGCAGGAGTGCCTGGGCGAGTGGGAGGGCCGCGTTGACGGCCGCCTTCTTGCCCGCGTTGGCCTGGCGGAACTCGGTGAGGCGCGCGATGAGGGCCGCGTCCTTCTCGGCTTCGGTCTTGAAGGGCGGGTCCTCACCCTCCTTCGGGCTCGCGGTCGCGTTGACCTCGCGATCTAGCACCGTCAAGGCGGCGCCAAAGCCAGAGGCGGCGTGCAACTCGGCACGCTCCCCGAGGTGCTGGGCGACGGTGACGATGAGGCCGAGCACCCCCACTCCCAGCACTCCGAAGACGACGGTACGACCGTGGTGCTCCATCCACGGGAGTGCTTGCTGGCCCAGCTTCTGGAGCTCGTCGGGCCGCTTCAGCTCTTTCTGCTCTTGCTTGAAGGACATCGGCGAGAGGCTGCGTAGTGTGCGAACACCTCCCTGTCAATGAACGCTTGGCCTTTCAGCGTGCCCGCTTCGTCTTGGCCTTGGCCTTGCTCTTGGCCCGGGCGGCGAACTGCCTGCCCCGCTCGGCGCGCTGCTTCTGACCGGGGCGCTCGCGCCAAAAGAGGCGAATGGGCACCTTCAGCCGGAACGTCTCCCTCAAGTAGTTGGACACGTAGCGCTGGTACCGCTCCGGCACGGCCTTGGGGGCGTTGCAGGTGAAGGCGAAGGCCAGGGGCGCGGTGCCGACCTGGGCGGCGTAGTACAGCCTCAACTGGCGGCCGCGGTCGACCACCGGGAGCGCGTGCTCGCTGGTGACGTGCTCGACGATGCGGTTGAGCACCGGGGTGGTGGCCCTGAAGTACTGCTGCTCGAAGATCTCGAGGGAGAGGTCCAACACCTTGCCCACTTTGTCTCCCGCCTTGGCCGAGACGAACACCATGGGCGCCCAGGAGACCCACTTCATGTACCACTTGAGCTCCTGGCGGAACTCGTCCTCCCGGGCCGTGCCACGCACGAGATCCCACTTGTTGACGCAGACGATGAGGCCTCGCCCCTTCTCCTCGGCCAGGGCGGCGATCTTGAGATCTTGATCGACCCCGGCCTCGGTCGCGTCGAGCACCAGCACCGCGACGTCCGAATCTTCCACCGCGCGCAGGGCCCCCAGAACCGAGAACTGCTCGACCCGCTGGCTGATGGCCGCCTTGCGACGAATTCCCGCGGTGTCGGTCAGCACCACCGGCCGGCCCTTGAACGTCAGCGCCGTGTCGATGGGGTCTCGGGTGGTGCCCGCCACCGAGCTGACGATGACCCGCTGCTGCCCCAGAAGCGCGTTGACCAGCGTCGACTTGCCCACGTTGGGCCGCCCGACGATGGCCACCCGCATCGGCCGGTCAGCGTCTTCGGCGGGAGGCGCTTCAACTGGCTCCTCAGGCGGAAGCTTGGCCACCACCGCCTCGGCCAGCGCCTCCGTGCCCTCGTTGTGCTCGGCCGAAACGGGAAAAGGATCGCCCAGGCCCAGCGAGTGGAAGTCGCCCGCTACGGCCTCGGCCGTGCGGTGATCGTCACACTTGTTGACCACCAGGAGCACCGGCCGCTTCTGCTTGCGGAGGAACCGGGCTACCTCTTCGTCACCGGCGTTCACCCCGGCGCGGCCATCACACACCAGCAGCACCACCTCGCACTCCTCCACCGCGGCCTGGGCCTGCAAGCGGACGTCGTGGGCCAGGGGGTCTTCCTTGGTCTCGGGGACGAAGCCGCCGGTGTCCACCACCATCACCGCCCGGCCCAGCAGGGTCGCGTCGGCGTAGTGTCGATCTCTCGTCACGCCGGGCACGTCTTGCACGATGGCCGACCGGCGGTGGATGAGTCGGTTGAACAGCGTCGACTTGCCCACGTTGGGCCGGCCCACGATGGCGACCAGGGGGCGCTTCATCGCGACTTCTCCATGACGTAGCCGAGCTTCCTGAGCCCATCGGGCCGCTCGCTCCAGCGGGGCTCGACCTTCACCTGCAGCGAGAGAAAGACGTGGGCTCCCAGGAGCCGCTCGATACTGGCGCGGGCCTCCGTGCCGATCTCCTTGAGCATCTGGCCCTTCTTCCCAATGACGATCGCCTTCTGCGAATCGCGCTCCACGAAGATGTTGGCGTGAATCTTGATGAGGCCCTTCAGCTTCGAGCGGCGAGCGGCTTCGAGATCTTTCGGGGGCGCCCGCTTCTTCTCGACCTTCGGCACAGGGGGCGGCGTGTCGCGCTCGCTCTCGTCGAACACCTCGACCACCACGGCCGTGGAGTAGGGAATCTCTTGACGACAGGCCCTCAGGACCTGCTCGCGCACGTATTCTCCCACCAGCGCCCGCTCGGCCTGATCGGTGAGCATGTCGGCCGGGAAGATGGGCTCCTGTTCTGGCACGTAGCGCAGCGCCAGCGACACCAGGTCATCGAGGCCCTCTCCGCGCTTGGCGCTGATGGGCATCACCTCGGCAAAGGGGAACTCGTTTCGGTAGAGATCGATGAGGGGCAACAGCAAGACCTTCTTCACCGCGTCGATCTTGGTGATGACGCACACCACGGGCTTGCCGAGGCTCTCGAGGCGCTCCAGCACCTGGCGGTTGCCGGCGCCCACGACGGGGGCTCGGTCCTCCTTGAGCCCCTCGGCCTCGACCAGGAAGAGGACGACGTCGCACTCCTGGGCGGCGCTCATCGCCCCGTCGACCATGAACTTGTTGAGCGCCCCCTTGGCCTGATGGACCCCGGGGGTGTCGAGGAGTGCGAGCTGGCCCTCTTCCCGATTCACCACGCCGAGGATGCGGGTGCGGGTCGTCTGGGGCTTGGGCGAGA
>PMBV01000096.1 GCA_003153055.1 Myxococcales bacterium | reverse complement strand
GTGGCGAAGTATTTCGCCATCATCCCCGCGGCGTTCGCGGCGACCTACCCCCAACTCGGGGTGCTCGACGTCATGAGGCTCCACTCGCCGATGAGCGCGGTGATGTCGGCCGTCATCTTCAACGCCCTCATCATCGTGGCGCTCATTCCGCTGGCGCTCCGAGGCATCGCCTACCGGCCGGCCCCCGCGGGAACGGTGCTGGCCCGGAACCTCCTCATCTACGGGCTGGGTGGCGTGCTGCTGCCGTTCCCCTGCATCAAGCTCATCGATGTGCTCTTGTCGGCCATGGGGGTGGTGTCATGATTCGTGCTTCGCTGGTCTTCCTCGCCGCGTTCACCGCCCTCACTGGGCTCGCGTACCCTCTGGCCATGACAGGGGTGGCGCAGGTGCTGTTCCCCGAGCAGGCGAATGCCTCGCGCCCTGGCGCCGTGGGTCAGTCCTTCACCAAGCCCGAGCTGTTTCACGGCCGGCCGTCAGCCACCACGCCGCCCTACAACGCCGAGTCCTCGACTGGCTCGAACCTGGGGCCCACCAACCCGGCCTTCCTCGACGCCGTTCGCCAGCGGGTCGAAGCGCAGAGGGCCGAGAACCCCGATCAGCCGGGGCCGGTGCCGGCAGACCTGGTCACCACGAGCGGGAGCGGCCTCGACCCAGACGTGTCGGTGGCCGCCGCGCTCTGGCAGATTCCTCGCGTGGCCAAGGCTCGACAGGTCGATCAGGCGCGACTGGTCACCTTGGTCGAGCGGCAGGCCGAGGGGCGGTTCCTCGGCATCTTCGGGGAGCGGCACGTCAACGTCGTGAGGCTGAACCTGGCCCTCGCGGAGCTGGTACAACCTGCCGCGACAGTGAACCCGACCTCAGCCCGATGACTCTTACGGGAGACGAGAGACCGGATCCTGACGCGTTGTTGGCCCGCGTGCAGGCCGAGGAGCAGACCAGGGCGAGGCTGAAGATCTTCTTCGGCTTCGCTCCCGGTGTCGGCAAGACGTTCTCGATGCTCGAGGCAGCCCGCCGGCTCAAGGCGCAAGGGGTCGACGTGGTGGTCGGGCTCATCGAGGCCCACGGGCGGAGCGAGACGGCGGCGCTGGTCGAAGGGCTCGACGTGCTGCCCCGGCGGCAGCTGTCGTACCGCGGGCGGGTGCTCGAGGAGTTCGACCTCGAGAAGGCGCTCCAGCGTCGGCCTCGGGTGCTGTTGCTGGACGAGCTCGCCCACACCAACGTGGCCGGGAGCCGGCACGCCCGCAGGTGGCAAGACGTGCTCGAGCTGCTCGACGCGGGCATCGAGGTGCACACGACCCTCAACGTGCAGCACATCGAGAGCCTCAATGACGTCGTGGCGCAGATCACCCATGTGCAGGTGCGCGAGACGGTGCCCGATTCGATCCTCGAGCGGGCCGACGAAATCGAGCTGGTCGACGTCTCTCCCGAGGAGCTGCTGAAGCGGCTCGCCGAGGGCAAGGTGTACCTCCCCGAGCAGGCGCGGCGGGCCTCGGAGCACTTCTTCCGCCGAGGGAACCTCCTGGCCCTGAGAGAGCTGGCGTTGAGGCGCACCGCCGAGCGCGTCGACGCCGACGTGCTGGCCTACCGCACGCAGCACGAGATCGAGGCGACCTGGCCGTCGAGCGAGCGCATCGTGGTGTGCGTGGGTCCGGCGCCCGCCTCGGCGCGGCTGGTGCGGGCGGCCAGACGGTTGGCCGCCGGCTTGAGGGCTCCGTGGCACGCGGTGTGGGTCGACAACCCGGTGAAGCCGCTCGGGCAGGCCGATCAGGAGCGCCTCGATTACCACCTGAAGCTGACCACCATGCTGGGGGGCGAGGTGGTGCGGTTGTCGGCGGGCCGGGTGTCTCGGGAGGTCTTGGACTGGTCGCGCTCGCACAACGTCACCCGAATCATCTTGGGCAAGCCGACGCACTCGCGCTTGAAAGATCGGCTGCGGGGCTCGTTGGTCGATGAGATCGTCCGCGGGAGTGGCGACATCGACGTGCAGGTGATGTCGGGAGACCCCGAGTCGCCTGGGCCTCGCGCCGAGCAGCGGGTGGCTCCGCGCTCGCCGTGGGCCCACTATGGGCTGAGCGCCCTATCGGTGGCGGTCACCACGGCCGTGGGCGTCCTCGCGCACCGGCTGGTGCACCTGCCCGACCCTGAAATGCTCTACCTCGTCACCATCATGATGGTGGCGGGGGCCTTTGGGCGTGGCCCGGCCTTGCTCGCGTCTGGGCTCTCGGTGGCGGCCTTCGATTTCTTCTTCGTGCCCCCGTTCCTGACCTTCGCGGTGCACGACACCCGCTTCGTGCTGACGTTCGCGGTGATGTTCGGGGTCGGCGTGGTCATCAGCACCTTGGCGAGTCGACTCCGGGGCCAGGAGATCGACGCGCGGGAACGAGAGCAAGAGGCCCGCTCGTTGTTCACCCTCACCCGCGAGCTGGCCCAGGGCGCCTCGGTCGACGAGCTGGCCAAGACGACCGCGCGGCACTGCGCCGAGGCTGTGGGTCAGGGGGCGGTGGTGGTGCTGCTCCCGCGCGAGGGTCGACTGGAGCCCAGGGGCGCGTGGCCCGAGGGCGCCACGCTCGCCGCGCACGACGTGGGTGTGGCCGAATGGGTGGTCGAGCACGATCGCGAGGCCGGCCTCGGCACCGACACGCTCTCGGGCGCGCGAGCCTACTGCGTCCCGCTGGGCGCCGGGTTGGGCGTGGTGGCCTTCACTGGCCGAGAAGACGTGCCCCTCGAGCAGCGGGCCGTGCTCCAAGGCTTGACTCGCCAGGCGGCGGTGGCCTTCGAGCGGCTGCGGCTGGCCGAGGAGGCGAGGAGCGCCGCTCTGAGGGCTCGCACCGAGGAGATGCGGAGCGCGCTCCTGTCGACCATCTCGCATGATCTCCGCACGCCGCTGGCGGTGGTCACCGGCGCCGCCACGGCCCTCAAGGACGAAGCGTCGCTCGATGGCCCCACCCGGCGCTCGCTGGTGGAGACCATCTGCGATGAGGCCGAGCGCTTGGAGCGGCTGGTGCGTAACCTGCTGGACATGACGCGGGTGCAGGCCGGGGCGCTCAAGGTGAAGCGAGAGTGGGTGCCGCTGGAGGAGATCATCGGCAGCGCTCGTGCCCGGCTGGCCAAGCAATTGAGTGGACGCACGGTGCACGTCGAGCTGCCCGAGACCCTGACGCTGGTGGCGGTGGACCCATTGCTGTTCGAGCAGGTGCTCCTGAACCTGCTCGAGAACGCGGTGAAGTACACCCCGCCCGGCTCGCCAATTGACATGATGGCGCGGGTGACGGCCACCGGCATCGAGCTCGAGGTGTGCGATCGAGGCCCTGGCTTCGACCCTCAGGAGAGCGAGCGGCTGTTCGAGAAGTTCTACCGAGGTGCGCGGTCCATCGGCGGTGGAGCAGGGCTGGGGCTGGCGGTCTCCCGCGGCATCGTGGAGGCGCACGGAGGTCGCATCAGCGCCGTCAACCGACCGGGTGGCGGCGCGAGCTTCGTGGTGAGCTTGCCCAGCGAGGGGACGCCCCCGCTGGTGCCCGAGGAGGACGCCGCGTGAACGAGGACGTGGGGCCCCTGGTGCTCCTGGTGGAGGACGAGCCGCAAATGCGGCGCTTCCTCAGGGCGGCGCTGACGAGCCACGAGTACCGGCTGGTCGAAGCGTGCACGGGCGCCGAGGGCATCGCGCACGCGACGGGCCACAACCCCGAGGTCATCCTTCTCGACCTCGGGCTGCCCGACATCGACGGCCTCGAGGTGACGCGGCGGCTGCGGGAATTCACTCAGGTGCCCATCATCGTCCTCTCGGCGCGGGGTCGAGAAGAAGACAAGGTGGCCGCCCTCGACGCGGGCGCCGACGACTACGTCACCAAGCCCTTCGGAATGAACGAGCTGCTGGCACGGGTGCGGGTGGCGTTGCGGCACACCGAGGGTCGCAGCCCCGACGACCCGGTGCTCGACCTGGGCCCGCTGAAAATCGATCTCGCCCGCCGCGAGGTGACGAGAGACGGAGCCGCGCTCAAGCTGACGCCCATCGAATACCGGCTCCTCACCGTGCTCGCCCGGCACGCGGGGAAGGTCCTCACCCACCGGCAGCTCCTCAAGGAGGTGTGGGGGGCGATGCACACCGAAGACACGCACTACCTCCGGGTGTACATGGCGCAGCTNNCGCGATGAAGGGTCCCAGAAACCCATCATCGTCGTCAGCGCTCGGTACCGTGAGGAAGACAAAGTGAAAGCGCTCGAAGTTGGAGCCGACGATTACGTGACCAAGCCCTTCAGCGCCAGCGAGCTGCTGGCCCGCATCCGCGTCGCGCTCCGTCGCGAGGCGTGGATGGGGAGCCGTCGCGCGCGCGCGGTCCTTCGAACGGGCGACCTCGAGATCGATCTCGAGCGGCGCCTGGTGAAGGTCGGCCGACGCGAGGTCCACCTGACGCCCCAGGAATATGAGCTCCTCGTGTACCTGATGAAGCACGTGGGCAAGGTCGTCACGCACCCTCAGCTCCTCAACGAGATCTGGGGGCCAGGGCACACGACCCAGCGAGCGTACCTCCGGGTGTACATGGCGCAGCTCCGGCGGAAGGTCGAGGTCGATCCCTCGGACCCCCAATTGCTGCTGACCGAGCCCGGGGTTGGGTACCGGCTGAAGGGCTGAGACGCTACTCTAACGCTGGGAGACCTAGGTTCTTCCCTGACTGGTGCGAGAAGAGATCGATGCGCTACAATCCCTCGTGCCACAGTTCGCTGCCAAGACTGATTTGGGGGATTGAGATTGGCGGAAAAGATCAAGGTCATCTTTCGACGCCTCTTCGTCAAGAATGACGCTGATTGGTTTGGCTCGGGAGAGTTCTATTTCATCGCCGCGGTAGACGGAAAGCCGGTCGGCAACCGCAAGCAGATCTTCGATGCTCGCGAGGGGCAATGGATCAACTTGCCCGCTGCAACGTGGTCCGCGGAGGTGGACGTCACAGGCAAAGCGCAGGTGGTCGTGACGTTCAACGGCATGGACGAGGACCTCCTGTTCGACGACGACCTCGGCACTGTAGGCCAGACGCTGCGCCCTCCATGGGCTGAGCGCAGCTTTCGACAGGACACCGAGTTCTTCACGCTCGAGTGGGGCGTCGAGCTGCTCGTCGACGGCCACTTCGGGCACCACCCGCCGGACGAAGTGTTCGCCTGCCGGAGTGCCGCTGGAAACGCCGCATGCACGACGGTCTCGGGCGTGCCCATCATCGCGCGCATTGAGATTCACCCCGTTCGCCCGGTGCCCGCCGCGCTTCCCCCACGGGGTCTTCCGGCCGGGCCGGTGCTGAGCGTGGAAAACAATGGGGGGACGGCGATCGCTCCCGGCGACCCCATCAACGTTGTTCCGAATCCATCGGTGATCCCGATCCTCACGGCCCCGGGTGGCGCCGCGCCCGCCGCTGGGGCTCCACCGGTGGCCGATGCGACCAACGCGGCTCGCATCGAGGTGACCTTCTATCGCCCGAACACGCTTGCCTTTGCTCCCGACGATCCTCGGCTAGAATGGACCGTGCGCCCGATTGCCGGTGGCGCGGTGAGCTTCCTCGGTCCCAATCATGGGCTCAAGGTCATGGTCTATGGCACCGCCGCGGGCGAGGTGGCGCTGGAGTTGCGATTTCGCGGCGAGCTCATGTCGACGTTCCGTGCGCTGGTACTGGGGGTCAAACAGATTCCCTGCCGGTTCAACATACTGAACGGCCCGAACGCGACCTCCTGGCCCCGCGCGACGCCCGGCAACGTGCTGGACCACTTGAACATCGCCAATCGGTTCCTGCGGCAGGTCGCTCTCGAGCTGGTACTGGACACCAATCCACTGCGGACCAACGGAGCCACGGCCACCGCGACACCTGGTATCTTCCGCATCTCCGTCGCCAAAGGCACGACCTGGCACATCGACTCCGACGTGTTGAGCGTGAGGGCCACTGTGCTGAACTACCGGCGCGATGTGATGAACTTTGCCTACATTCATTCTGAACGCCGGGCGGGGATCGGCGGCGCCGCCACGGACTTTCCAGCCAGCAACGTCGCCGCCGCGCCTGGGGCGAGACCGCAGGTGACTGACAGCGGCGCACCCAGCACTTCCTGGGTCAGTCCCACTGGCGTGCTTCCGGACGCCGCCGCGGGCCCGGTCAACATGAACCTCATCAGTGCCGTCCAACGGCCGGGGCACCCGCGGCTGTTCGCCATGTTCCTGTGCGACAACATCGGGGACCCAGCCGTCCTGGCGGACCAGCGGTTGTATGCCAATATCATGTGCCACGAGCTCGGCCACATCTTGAACCTCGGCCATCGCGTCGAGGGGCCGGACGCTACGACGCCGACGGGCCTCGTCAGCGACGGCATCTTCTTCGACGGGCTGACTCACCCACCCACGCAGAACATCATGTTCTGGGGGTGGGCGGGGGACATCTGCCAGGACTTCGACATCATTCAGGCGCGCGCGGTCCATCAGAGCCCACTGGTGCCACCGTGAACGCCTCGGTGAAGCAGTTGCTCCAGTCTCTGCTTGACGCTGCGCGCAGCGACGAGCCGGCTCGTCACGCCGACCTGCTGAAGCAGCTCGAGAGTCCGGAGGTGCTGGACGGGCTCGACTCCGAGGAGGACTACGCCAACTCGGCGAAATTCCGACTGCGCGTCCAACAGGTGCTCGAGGCGCTGGCCCGGAACCCGGCGCCCACCGCACGGAGCACCTTCTTGGCGCTGACGCGCAGCGAGGCCTTCACCGCCCACGACGAGCGGATCATGTCCCTCGTCCGCGCCAGCGTGAGCATCTGCCCCGCACCTCCAGCGCTGGTCGCCTTCTGGGACACGTACAGTCAGCCAGAGGACGGCTTCACGCCCAGCACAATCACGGTGTTGATCGACAACGGCAGCCCGCCCGCGCTGGACTTGTTCGAGCGAAAGATGGCGGACCCCACCCATGAGGACGATGACAAGACTGCCTGGATGCGCACCCGCGTTCTGAGCCATCGCAACGATGTCGCGCTCTTGCTCGCCTGCGAGCGTCTGCTGCAACGCGGGCTGCCTGAGCACCTGCGGCCGCTCTTGGTCGACGTTCTCTTCGACTACCGGCCGGGCGAGTGGTTCCGCCCCGCGAGCAGTGTTTCCGCGCCCCCGCTCGAATCGGCGTCGCCCGAGGCGCTGGACCATCTGCTCAAGATCGGGGTGCTGGCGCTGACCAAGGTCCGCCTCAGCGAAGAGCAGCGGTCCGTCGTCACGCTGAGGTCGCAGCGAGCCGAAACGCTGAGGGACCAATGGCCTCGCTGATGGCGCAGGTGCTCCCGCTCGTGGCCGTGGCGGTGTCCGCGTCGCCCGATGGAGGTGTGGGCGAGGCGGTCCTTCACGCCGCGCTCGCGGACGCCGAAAGCAACGAGCCCACTCGCCACGCTCAGTTGCTCAAAGACCTCGAGACGCCGAGCTTCCTCTCGAAGTTGGACTCGGAAGCAGACTACGTGCAGGCCTCGAAGCTGCGCTTGCACGTAGGCCAGGTGGTTGATGTGCTGGCCGGGAACCCAGCACCGAGCGCACAGAGCGCGTTTCTCGAGCTGACGAGAAATCGGAGCTTTCTGGCCCATGACGAGCGGGTGATCGCTCTCATTCTCGCCAGCAGCAAGCTGCGCCCGGCGCCGCCGACGTTGGTCAGGTTCTGGGACGAGCGCAGCCATCCAGACGACGGATTCACGCCCACGACCGTCGAGGCTCTGGTCGACAACGGAAGTGTGCCCGCTCTGGCGCTCCTCGAGAAGAAGATGGTCGATCCGTCGCACCGGGACGAAGAGAAGATCGCATGGATGCGCAGCGACATTCTCAGTCATCGGAACGACCTTCCCCTGCTGCGGTCGTGCGAGCGGCTGCTCAGGGGCAAGCTGCCAAAGAACCTGCGGCCGCTCCTGGTCGAGGTCCTCTTCGACTACCGGCCGGGCGAGTGGTTTCGCCCCGACACCGGACATTCCGCACCACGGATCGAGTCAGCGTCGTCGGGAGCGCGGGCCCAGCTGCTCCGAATCGCCGAGCTCGCGCTCAAGACCGCCGCGCTCAGCTCCACGCAGCGGTCTGCCGTCACGCTGCGAGTGCATGACATCGAGACGCTCAAAGACGCAGGGGGTCGCTGATGGCTACGGACTATAAAGCCAAGCAAGGCGAGTGCATTGTCAGCATCGCATACGCCCACAACCTCCCTTGGGAGAAGGTTTGGAACGATCCACGCAACGCCGAGCTCAGGGAGAAGAGAAAGGACCCCAATGTCATCCGAGCGGGTGACGTCGTACACATTCCAGACATCACGCCCGCCCGATATTCCATTGCGACTGGCGCTCACCATCGCTTCGTCCTCAAGCGCCCGAAGGCGAGGTTGAAGCTGCGCGTGGTCCTCGACCCAGGGCCGAAGCCAGCGCCCGGGCCGGCGGTGGCCTCGCCGACTTCCGATCGAAGGAACGACATCGGGGAGGACCCGGAGCCCAACACCGCCGCTCGCCCCGATGAGCCACGCGGCGGTCTTGCGTTCAGGCTGGAGGTTGACGGTGTCGCGCAGGAGGGGGTCACGGACTCCGACGGCTATGTCGACTGCGAGATCGCTCCCAACGCCATGAGTGGGAGACTGGTCCTCGCGCCCGGTACGCCCCACGAGACCGTGGTGTCGCTGAGGCTGGGGCACCTGGATCCCATCGACGCGGTGAGTGGGGTCAAGCAACGGCTGCGTAACCTCTGCTTCGATTGCGGGGAGCAGGGAGATGAGGAGACGCCCGATCTGGAGGCAGCGCTGCGCGCCTTCCAGACGAAGCATGGTCTGTCTGCGACGGGACGGATCGACGATGCCACGCGCACGGAGATACTGAAGGCCCACGGGGCATGAGGTGTTCCTCACTCGCCCTCGGGGACGTCGCCGAACAAGCGGTGCCCCTCGAAGACCGTCAGGACGACGATGCCCTGCCTCTGGACCCGGTACACGATTCGATACGACCCAAGGAGAACCTTGCGCAAGTCCTTCCGTCCAAGCTCGGGGACGATTCGCCCAGCCCCTGGTGCCTTGGCGGTTGTTGCTGCCCGGCGTCTGAGCCGCTCGACCCATGCTCGCGCAGCACGTGGATCGTCAGCGGCGATGAAGTCACCTATGTCGGTGAGGTCCCGAACGGCTCGCCGCGTCCAGCGAGCCTTCATGGACTTCGCTTGTTCTGGCGAGGTGGAGCTCCGTAGCGCTCATCGAGGACTCGGCCCACTTCCTCGTCGCGGTGGACGCGGTCATTGGCGAGATCCTCGAGTCCCTCGCCCACCGCTTCGACGAAGCGGGCCCGCGCAGTCAGGCGATCGAACTCGGAAGGCGAAAGGAGCACCGCCGCCGCCTTGCCATTTTGGGTGACGACGAGCGGGCGGCGATGGTCGCGGAGTTTCCGGATTTTCTCGGAAAGATGGGCCTTGAGCTCACCGATCGGCACGATGTCTTCGGCCACCTGGAGCATTTCCGTCGGTCCGTTTGATGACCTGTCCATGGACCCCAATTTGGACCTTGGTGCTGAAGAAGGCAAGCCACACCCCGAGCACGGGGCCGGTTGAGGAGCCGAGATGCTACGGAGTCGGAGTGAGCCCCATCTCGATGGCGATCTGCCGGAACGTGTCCACCGCCTGAGTCGGCTGGCGCACGAGATTTGGGTCGGTGGTGTCCACCCGGTACAACCCCAGGCGCCCGAAGGAGCCGAGGGCCCACTCGAAGTTGTCCACCAGCGACCAGTGGAAATAGCCGCGCACGTCGACGCCAGCGGCTTGTGCTCGTTCGAGCTCCCAGAGGTGGGCTCTCAGGTACTCGGGACGGGACGCGCCCGTGGCATCGGCCACTCCGTTCTCGAGAATGTAGATGGGCCAGCCCCAGCGCCCCATACGGACCAGCGCGCGGTACATGCCCTCGGGGTAGGTCTCGTAGCCCAGGTCGCTGGTCAGCCGGCCCGGGGCGAAGTACTGCTTCGAGAGCGCGGGATCCGACAGGTCAAAGCGGACGTAGTACCGGGTGTAGTAGTTGACGCCGAGGTAGTCGAAGGAGCCCTTGAGCCCAGGCACCTCCTCGTCGATGGAGATGGTCCCGGGCACCTCGAGCCGAACACGCCCGGTGGAGGCGGCCCGGGGCACGAGCTCGTTGGTGACGTCATCGGTCAGGCCGGCGACCGTCACGTCGAGCGGGCTCGCGGAGGCTGGCTCGAAGATGGCGACGTGGAGCGCCAGACCGATGGATGTCGCCCTGCCGTCGCCGTCGGCGTCAACCAGGTCGTGAGCCCGCAACGCCGCGGCCATCTTCGCGTGGGCCTTCATCGTCTCGACGTACGCGTGGGCCATGCGCCCGATGTCCTGAACGCCAGGCGGGTACTCGCCCCAGAGGTAGGCCTCGTAGACCGCGACGTTGGGCTCGTTGATGGTGCACCACAGGTCGACCAGATCGCCGAAGCGCTCGCCGAGGTGGGCCGCCAGCTCGCCCATGGCGTCGGAGATGCCGTGGTCCGGGTCGCTCCATTCCCAGCCGCCCTTGGCCGCCACCCATTTGGGGAAGGTGTAGTGGTGAATCGTCACCACCGGGGTGATGCCGGCGGCGCGGAGGGCCTCGAGCTGGGCCCGGTAGTTCGCCTCCGCCTGCGCGTCCCATTGGCCCTCGACGGGCTCGAGGCGGCTCCACTCCACCGAGAACCGGTAGGCGTTGGCGCCGAGGTGTCGCATGGCGGTGAGGTCGTCGGGCCAGCGGGTCCACGAGCCGTCGGCGATCTGGCTCGTGTCTTGATTGCGAATATGCGGGCGTCCGTCGGGGAACGCGCCAGCCTCCCAGTCGGTCCAGTCGTTGCTTTCTCCGCCTTCGATCTGGTGCGCCGCGGTGGCGGTGCCGAAGAGGAAGCCTCGAGGGAGCGCGGCCCCCAGGTTGAGCCCCGCGACGACTCCGGGTGAGTAGGTCGGCGCACCGTCGCACCCGGTAAGCGCGAAGACGGCAAGGAGCAGCCAGCGGGTCACGGGGTCACCTCGGGGCTCCACACGATGCCCGCCACGGCGATGACGGTGAGTGAGCCATAGAGCGAGAAGGCGAGCGCGCGCAGCTCGACGGCCCACGACGGAGCAACGTGGATGCGCCCGAAGGCCTCGCCACCCAAGGGGAACACCCAGCCAAGGCCGAGCTCGTGCCACTCGAGGCTGAGCCGCGCCGGCGCCGCCGCGAACCGGTCGAACAGGCCCAGTGAGGCCACGGTCGGCCCCAGGCGGACGGCCGCCGAGAGCGATGGCAGCACCTGCGCTGGTGCCGGGCTGGGGGCAAAGCTCACCAAGGCGCCAGCAGTGACGGAGAAGCGCCCGGTCGAGACGCCGAGCCGGGCCAACGCCGACACGCCCCACCCAGGGCCGTTGGGGACAAAGGGGAGCTGCGTCACCAGCCCGGCCTCCAGGGCGAGGAGGTGAAAGACGTACCGCGCCTCCAGGTCTCCCGTGGCGAAGAGGGCGCCGCTGCGACCGCCCTGGTAGGCGGAGCTCGCGGACCAGGCTCCCAGCGTGAGCGCGACCTCCGTGTTTCGCACGGGAGGCTGTGGCGCCACCTCCTCCTCGGCGGCGGCTGCGGACGAGACGCCCAGCACTGCGAGTAGAAGCCAGCGCCTGAGGAGTCCGAGCTTCATCATGGCGCCTTCGAGAACGGGGGGCGGCGCCAGCATGCCAGCCGTGCGTGCCACGGTCGAGAGGCGTTCTTCGTAGAAGGAGGTGAGCGGGGGCTCTCCCCGCGGAGGTCGCCGCCCCGTGGCGCGGGCCTGCGGGGCCCGATACATTGGGGCTTTCGGCCGTGGTCGGGCCCATTCACGACGAGGCAAGATGGACAAGGAATTCTGGCTGACGCGCTGGCACCGCGCCGAGATCGGTTTTCACCAGGACGGGCTCAATCCTTCTCTGCGCCGCTTCTGGCCGGAGGTCGCGGCCGCGCCCGGCAGCCAGGTGTTTGTTCCCCTGTGCGGCAAGAGCCTGGACATGGCGTGGCTGCGCCAGCAGGGCGCCTTCGTGTTTGGCATCGAGCTGAGCCCCATCGCGGTGAAGGCGTTCTTCCACGAGCAAGGCATGACACCCGAGTGTGTCAGCGGCGGCCGCTTCGACAAATACCTGGCGGAAGGGTATTGCCTCGCCTGCGGCGACTTCTTCGAGCTGCGCCGGGAGGATGTCGCGCAGGTGAGCGTGGTCTACGACCGCGCCTCACTGGTGGCCCTGCCGCCGGATATGCGAGAGCGCTACGCGTGGCACCTGCTCGACATCCTGTCGCCCGGCACGCGCATCTTGCTGGTGGCCTTTGACTATCCGCAGGCGGAGATGAAGGGACCTCCCTTCGCCGTCTCCAGGGAGGAGGTCGACCGGCTCTGCGGGCAGCGCGCGGATGTGCGCTCGTTGGCGAGCGAGGATGCCCTGGCCCAGGACCCGCGATTCAGGCAGCGCGGCATGACTCGGATGGAAGAGAATACCTTCCTGCTGACGCTGCGCTGAGGCGCATCGAAATCGGCTCTCCCCGGTGCATCGAGGAGGGTAGGGGCAGTGGGCGTTCGAGCGGCGACCGGCGCCGAAGCGCTCAGGAGCTATTTCAGCAACCCAAGACCTCGAGCGTCCGCCTTCACGCCTTCGGAAGCCTCGGCCTCGGCGTTGCCAAAGAAGGCGACAGCCGCGATCGAGTTTACTCGAACCTCCTCGTTGTACATCTCCTCCGCCGAGACAGAATGCGTGGCATTCTCGTTCTTTGGGTCAGTTCGATGCAGTTCGACATTGCAGTCTCGAAGCATCGGCGCTGTCTCAAATTGCTTGGATTTGTTCCGGAGAGGTAACCGTTCACGGGGATCACCTC
>PMBV01000209.1 GCA_003153055.1 Myxococcales bacterium | reverse complement strand
TCGAAAGAGCCGTCCCTACCGCCACGAAGGCCGTCCGCCCAGGACAAAGAAAAGACCTCTGCGGCCATGAGGTGCCTCAGGGCACTCAACGCCCCTGCGCTCCTGCGCACCGAATTCCCGGACCTGTAACTCCCTACTTGCGGAACAGGGCCTCGGCGGCGGAGAGCTGGGCCTCGCGCATGGCGGCGGCTCCCGCGGAGCGCTCGGCCCCATCGCCGATCTGGAAGAAGTCGCAGAAGTTCCCTGACTCCTTGTCTTCCGGCACTTCGGCGAAGGGCTCCTTGCAGGCCTTGGCCACGGTCTCGTCGTAGTGCCGGCAGTGGAGGCAGGCGTGCAACTCCGAGCCGCACTGGGGGCACACGTCTCGCCGACCTACCTGGTTGAACATGACGTCGAGGTTGGCGCCGCACTTTCCGCACCCGGGCATGCCCGACGTATATCGCCGAGACGAGGAGCATTCAAAAGCCCTCCAAACCGGGCTACGAGCCTCACGTACCGTGGCCAAGCGTCCCTACCAACCGAAGGATCACTACTTCAAGAAGGCGAAGGAAGCCGGCTTCCGGGCCCGCTCCGCCTTCAAGATCGAAGAGATCGCCGACCGCTTCGCCGTCTTCAAGAAGGGCCAGGCGGTGGTCGACTTGGGCGCGGCGCCGGGAGGCTTCCTCCAGGTGATCCTCGATCGCGTCGGCCCCAAGGGTCGGGTGGTGGGGGTCGATCTCGCCGTCATTCGCCCGCTCGGTCGACCCAACGTCACCACCGCCGTGCTCGACGTGCTCGACGACGCCTTCGACCAGCGCCTCGACGAGCTCCACCAGGGCCCCTTCGACGTGGTGGTGTCGGACCTCGCCCCCAAGACCACGGGTATTCGGTCGACCGACGAGGCCCGCTCCCAGCGGCTGGCGCTCAAGGCCCTCGAGATCGCCCGCGTGCGTGGCCGGCCCGGAAGCCACTTCATCGCCAAGCTCTTCATGGGGGGCGACTTCGAGGCCTTTCGCGGTGAGGTCCGCGCCCTGTTCGAGGACGTGAAGGTGGTGCGCCCCGAGGCCACCCGTGGTGCGTCCATGGAGATTTACCTGGTCGGGCTTCGGCGCAAGGGCCCCGCGGCCAGCTCGGTGGAGTAGGGTGACGCCGTGGAGCTCATCTCCTCGCCACTCCTTGAGGCACCGCACGGCTTCCCCACCCGGGCAGGTGGCGTCTCCGTGGGGCCGTTTTCGTCTCTCAACGCCTCGCTCTCCGTCGGTGACGTGCCCGAGGCCGTCGCCGAGAACTTGAGACGGCTGGCCCACGCCGCTGGCGTCGAGACGGGCGCCCTGCTCACTGTGTCGCAGGTCCACGGCGACACCGTGGTGAAGGCCCGGCCTGGCGTGTCGACCGAGGCCGACGCGCTGTGGACCGACGAGCCCGGGCAGGCCGTTGGAGTGCGCACGGCCGACTGCGTGCCCATCGTGGTGGAGGACCGGGTTGGTCGGCGAGTGGCGGCGGTGCACGCCGGATGGCGAGGGGTGCTGAACGGAGTGCTCCTGCGCACCCTTCGCGTACTCCAAGACCAGGGCACGCGCCTCGACGACGTTCGTCTGGTGGTGGGGCCCTGTGCCCGTGCCTGCTGCTTCGAGGTCGACGGCGCCTTGCCCGACCAGTTCGCCGAGGCCTTCGGGCCTTCGGTGGTGCTTCGACCGAGGGGTCAGGCCAAGCCGCACCTCGATCTCCCGCTCGCCCTGGTGACCTCGCTGGCGCGCGTGGGTGTGCCAGCGGCCTCGGTGGCCGTGGTGCCGGGGTGCACCATGTGCGACACTCGTTTCTTCTCTCACCGACGAGATCGGGGGGTGACGGGCCGCCACCTGTCGTTCATCACGTGTCGCTTTGGTGGGGACCCCAGCGGGCCCTTTTCTTGACCGATTTTCCACCCGCTCCATATCCTTGGGGCATCATTCGATTCTTCGCCGCCATTTTGGGCGCCGCGACCCTGTCTGGGTGCGCGACGGACGCCGCCACTCGCGCGGAGCTCCAGGAGCTTCGGGCGTCGCTGCGGGCTCTGCGCCAGGAGAACGGCCGCATCGAGGCCCGGATCGAGAAGCTCGAAGATGATCGCCCCGCGCGTCGAACCTCCGCGTCACCTGGGCTCGTGGCCCCGGCCGCAGCGGGCGAGTCGATGCCCTCGCTGACCGTCGTGAAGTTGAAGCCCAAGGCCCAGGCGCCCCCGAAGGTGAGCACTCGGGTCGAGGTGGTGGAGCCTCCCGAGGGCTTGGTTGGCGAGCTCAAGTCCGGCGCAGGCGATCCACCCGACGAGGCTGATCTCGCCATGGCCGAGGCCGCGTACCAGAAGGGCGTCGACGCCCTCAAGACGGGGAGCATCGAGGGCGGCGTGAGCCAGTTGAGGCGCTTCGTCGAAGACTGGCCGAAGCACCCCCGGGCCGACAACGCGCTGTACTTCATCGGCGTCGGCCTGATGAGCCAGCAAGACTTCGCGGGGGCGGCCCAGCAGTTCGAGCGCGTGGCAGCCCAGTACCCGGCTGGCGACGCGATGGTCGATTCGATGCTCAAGCTCGGGGAATGTCGGCTCCGACTCAACCAACCCCAGCTCGCCAAGTCGACCTGGGAAAAGATCGTCTTCACTTTCCCCGGGACGGCGGCGGCGTCACAGGCCCAGACGCGCCTCGCCGCGCTTCCCCAAGATGTTTCGAAGAGCCTGCCGTGAGGATGCCATGCGCACGTCCCTGTTGATCGCCGCTCTGGTGTGGTCCCCCGCAGCCCTCGCCCAGTCGAGCGACGAGTCCGGCGCCGACGACACCGGCCCCGAAGGCTCGGCAACCGTCGCGCCGACCCCGCGCAGAGAGGGCAAGGCCGCGCCGACCGAGCGCGACGCCGCCAACGCACAGCACACCGTCGAGCGCGGTGACACCCTGTGGGATCTGTCTCAGAAGTACCTCGGCAGCCCCTGGTACTGGCCCAAGGTGTGGTCGTACAACCCCGAGATCGCCAACCCCCACTGGATCTACCCAGGGAACCTGGTGCGCTTCTTCCAGTCTGGCGAGGAGGTCCCCACGCAGGTCGAGGTGGGGCAGCCCGAGCCCGAGGTCGAGGAGGGCAGCATGGTCGACGAAGACAAGGTCGTCGTCACCGCGCCCATCGGCTTTCACCCCAAGCCAGGGCTCTCGGTGCCGCTGCCGGGGCTCGTGACTCCGGGCGAGATCGAGGGCAGCGGGCGCATCATCGGCTCGTTCGCCGAGTCGCAGATGCTGTCGTACCCAGACACGCTGTACGTGCGGTTCAACGACAAGCGCTCGGCGAAGCTGGGTGAGACCTACGTCGTCTTTCGCCCCGGCCAGCAGCTGTTTCACCCCGAGACCAACGCCTCGGTGGGGTACTACACCCGCATCATGGGCGAGGTACGGGTCGTGAAGGTCGAGAAAAACGGGGTGGCTTCGATGCAGATCGTCAAGCAGATCGACGAGATCGAACGCAGCGACCTCATCGGGCCAGCGGGCGAACCGCTGGTGCGTCTGGTTCAGGCTCGCCCGGCAGATCGGGACATTTTCGGGGGCCGCATCGTCGCGGGGACCCCCGTTGCCCAGGCCATGTACGGCGAGCAGTCCATCGTGGTGATCGATCGCGGGAGCGAGCAGGGGGTGAAGCCCGGCTTCGTCTTCAGCATCTGGCGACAGCACGACGCGCTCCCCCAAGACGTGATCATGAACCCCACCATCCGTGACGAAGAGATGCCTCGGGAAGAAGTGGGCCAGTGCATCGCTGCCGACGTGAAGTCCAAGGCGACGATCTGCCTCATCTCCCGCTCCATCCGCGAGTTGGTGCGGGGTGATCGGGCCGACATCTTGGCGTCGGGCTCACGAGCTTCGCGGTAGCCCCGTCGCCTGTCGGGCTTGGAAGCCGGGGCGGGGGAATGGTAGGCAGGTGTCGGGAGGCGGCGGGATGGAGACTGCGGAGCGGCGGGCGACGGCGGCGTTGTGGACTCTCAATGGGGTGGGCCCCAAGACCTTGCAGGGGCTCGAACGAACCTTTGGTGGGCTCGGTGCCCTCTTGGGGGTGCCGGTGCGCCAGTGGGAGCGGCGGGCGACGCTCACGGATCGAGCGCGCGAGTCGCTCTCCGAGCTGCGGAGCCTGGCCGAGGTGGCGGATCAGCTCGAAGCGACCCTGCGTCGGCTCGGCCAGCGCGTCGTGTTCCCTCGAGATGCTGACTGGCCTCCGCCTTTGCCTGGGGCGGTCGCTCCGGTGCTCTTCGTGGTGGGCCCGGGAGGTGGCGCGCCCCGCCGCCGAGTTGCGCTGGTGGGCACCAGGCACCCTGAGCCGGGCGTGTGCGAGCGAGTTCGCCGGCTGGCCTCCGAGCTGGTTTCCGCGGGGCTGGTGGTGGTGTCGGGAGGGGCTGAAGGAGTGGATCAGGCGGCCCACTTCGGGGCCCTGCTTGGCCGTGGGGAAACGTGGGCATTTCTCGGGTCTGCCATCGAACAGATGGATCCCGCGCAGCGGGTCTTGTGGAAGCCCTTCAAGGAGCGCGGGGGCACTTTCTTCTCGCAATTCCCTCCCGGGACCCGGGCCGATCGCACGACCTTCCGGCGACGGAACCCGCTCATCTCGGGGGCATCAGATGCGGTGCTGGTGGCCCGGGCGCCGGTCAAGTCTGGGGCGTTGATCACCGCCGAGGCCGCGGTCGCGCAGCGCCGCCCTCTGTTGGTCTTCCCCGGAGACCCGTGGAACCTCGCCGCCGTGGGGAGCAACCAGCTGCTCCATGCCGGCGTGGCCACCGTGTGTCTCAGCGCCGCTGACGTCATTCGCGCCGTTGGCCTCAAGGGTGCCATCGCCCAGCCGACCCTCGGAGTCTCGGCCGCCGAGCGAGAGCCGGTCTCAGAGGACGCCACCGCCGTGCTCAAGGTGCTCGATCGGCACCCAGCGGACATCGACGAGTTGGTGGCAAAGTGCGGGCTCGAATCAGGCCGGCTGAGCGCTTGTCTGGTGGAGCTCCAACTCGCCGGTTATGTCGTACAGAAGGCCGGGGGACGGTTCGAGAAATCGCAGTGACTGCTGGGAGCTGGCGGTCATTCGTTTGTTGACGATGCAAGGGTGCCCAACTAGAACCTTCAAGGGTCTTTCGACGGTTGTTGAAAGGAAAGTCGAGAAAATGTCCGCCAGCTTGTTTGTGCATCACCTCTTGGACGTGGTGCTGACCGCGGAGCCTGCCAAGGCGAAGGAAACGGCTGGCGCGCTCGGAGGCCTCGTCGGTTTTTTCAAAGACGGCGGCCCGTTCATGTTCGTCAACATCATCTGGTTCGCTTCGGCCGTCGCTGTGGCCACGGAGCGACTCATCACGTTGATGTTCCGCTACAACTTGAACGCCGTGCCCTTCATGGAACAGATCACCAAGTTGGTGATGGCGGGCAACGTCGATCGCGCAGTGAAGTTGTGCGGCGCGGCGCCGAACTCCCCGTTGGCCAAGGTCGTTCGTGCTGGGCTCACCCGCGCCAACCGAGGCGAGATCGAGGTCGCCAAGGCGCTCGAGGAGTCGATCCTCGAGAACACGCCCCACATCGCGGCGCGCATCCAGTGGCTGTGGTCCTTGGCCAACATCGCGACCCTCGTCGGCCTCGTCGGCACGGTGTTCGGCCTCATCAACACGTTCAAGTCCCTGGGTGATGTGCCCGCTGATCAGAAGCAGGCGCTGCTCTCGAAGGGCATCTCGGAGGCCATGAACAACACGTTCTTCGGCCTCACCATCGCGGTGATGTGCATCATCTTCCACCTGTTCCTCAACTCGGTCGCGCGGAAGATGATCGAGACGGTCGAACTCCAGGGCATGAAGCTCGAGAACCTCTTGGGTCGGCGCAACGCCGGTGAGACCAGCGCCATGGACTTCGAGAAGGCGTCGTAACCGTGTCTGAAACCTCCCCGGGCCGCTCGCTGTCAGGTACTCAAGAATGACGTTCTACTTCTCCAGGCGGAAGATCAAGCCAAAGGAACCAGAGGATTCGACGGAGCTGAACATCGTTCCGTACCTCGACATCCTCATGAACCTGATCATCTTCATGCTGTTGTCGATGACAGGGCTGGCCACCTTCGGGACGCTCAACGTCAACGCTCCGAGCTATGGGGCAGGCGGGGCTGGGCCGTCTGATGAGAAGCCTCCGCTCTTGCTCACGGTGGCGATCAGCAAGAAGGGGTTCTTCGTCGCAGCGACCGGGGCGGTGCTTCCGGGAGTGGCGGAGGCCGGCGCCTCGCCCAGTGACACGGCCCCTCCGACGATTCCGCTGAAGGCCGATGGGCGCTACGACTACGACTCGCTCACCGAGAAGATGAAAGAGATCAAGGTGGCGGTGGGCAGCGATGAGTCCAAGGTGATTCTCGCTGCCGAGGCCGACACCCAGTACGAGGTGCTGGTGGCCACCATGGACGCCACCCGCGAGACGAAGGATCGCAAGCTGCTGTTCCCTGACGTCACCCTGGCGAGCTTCTAGCGATGGCACCCCCGGCACCTCCTCCGTCGATGGAGATTCCCGACGACGACCTCCAGCGGATGCGGTTCCGCAAAGCTCGTGCTCGGAAAAAGCGCATCGAGCGTGAGGCGGAGGGCGAGATTCGCGAGCTCAACATCACCGCGATGATGGACATGATGACCATCATTCTGGTGTTCCTCATCAAGTCGTACTCGGCGTCGTCGATCACCGTGACGGCGTCTGAAGACGTGCGACCTCCCGGCTCCACGACTCGCACCACGCCGAAAGACACGGTCGCCATCACCATCACCCAAAAGGCGATCTTGGTGGGAGACAAGCGCAAGGTGCAGCTCGATCGCTCGACCATCGACAAGGCCGACATCTCGGGGAACCTCATTCTTCCGCTCGACGCGGCGCTCAAGAAAGAAGTCGAGAAGCTCAAGTTCATCGCCGCTCGCAACCCCAGGGCACCGTTCAACAACGAGGTTTCGATCATCGGCGACAAGCGCATTCCCTACAGCCTGCTGAGCTCGGTCCTCTACACGGCCGGCCAGAACGAGCTGTCGAACTTTCGCATGGTGGTGATTCAGACGAACCCGGAGTAGCGGCAGGCGATCCGAGGGCGGTTGAAGCGCTGCGCCGTACCTGTCAAACGGGGCCCATGAGGTCTTCCTCGGAAGCCGAGCTGGTCACGGTCGTGGGAGGAGGGCTCGCGGGCTGCGAGTGTGCCTACCAACTGGCAGTCCGGGGGCACCGGGTGGTGCTGAAGGAGCAGAAGCCCAAGGCTCGCACACCGGCCCAGAAGATGGACAGCCTGGCCGAGCTGGTCTGCTCGAACTCCTTTCGCTCCGACAACCCCCACAGCGCCATCGGCATGCTGCACCGTGAGCTGAGGGCCTTGGGCTCGGTCATACTCGAGAGCGCCGACGCCCACCGGGTGCCCGCTGGCGATGCGCTGGCGGTGAACCGAGAGCACTTCTCCCGTGAGGTGGAGGCGAGGGTGAGAGCGGCGGGTGTCGAGATCGTCTCCGAAGAGGTGACCTCGCTCCCCGAAGGCACGGCTGTCATCGCCACGGGGCCGTTGACGTCCGAGGCCTTGACCGTGGCGCTGGGGCCGCTGGTCGGCACCAAGCTGTACTTCTACGACGCCATCGCGCCCATCGTGGCCGGCGACTCGGTGGATCTCTCGGTGGCCTTTCGAGCCTCGAGGTACGGCAAGGGCGGAGGCGACGACTACCTGAACCTGCCGATGACGAAGGACGAGTACCTCGCCTTCGTGGCCGCGTTGCGGGCGGGCGAGAAGGTGACCCCCCACGCGTTCGAGGAGCCGAAGTACTTCGAAGGGTGTTTGCCCATCGAGGTGATGGCCGACCGGGGAGACGAGGTGCTGGCGTTCGGGCCGATGAAGCCGGTGGGGTTGATGGATCCTCGAACTGGCACCCGGCCGCACGCGGTCGTGCAGTTGCGCATGGAAGACAGCGGGGGTACGGCGTGGAACCTGGTTGGGTTCCAGACCCGGCTGACCTGGCCGGAGCAGCGACGCATCTTCTCGATGATCCCCGGCCTCGCGGGCGCCGAGTGGGTGCGCATGGGGCAGATTCACCGCAACACGTTCATCGACGGGCCCCGGCTCCTCAACGCCGATCTCTCGCTCGCCGCCGAGCCGAGGCTGTTCTTCGCCGGGCAGCTCGCTGGCGTCGAGGGCTACGTCGAGTCGACCGCGGGGGGGCTCCTGGTGGCGAGGGCGGTGAGCGCGCGCCTCGAGGGGCGGCGGTTGGTGCCTCCGCCCGCGACCACGGCCTTGGGAGCGCTGTACCGGCACGTCACGGGCTCGGCTCATGCGCCCGGGGTTTCGTACCAGCCGACCAACGTCGTCTTCAGCCTCTTCCCACCGCTCGAGGGCCGCCTTCGCAAGGCCGACAAGCGCCAGGCCTATGCCGAGCGAGGGGCCCGTGACTTTGGGCCGTGGCTCGAGACGAGTGAGCCGCGGGTGACGAAGGAGCCCCTCCGCGAAGGGGCGGAGGAACCCACATGAGACACAGGAGAGATTCTCGAGGCGCTCACGGGGCATGGCGTGGGTTGTCGGTGGTCGCGCTCGGGCTCTGGGTGCTGGGCGTGGCTTGCAAGCAGGAGCCCCGTCCCTCCGGTGGGGGGAGTGTTCGGGCGAGGGTCGAGGCCGAGAAGCGAGCCGCCCGGCTTCCGGTCAAGGGGGTGCGTCGTCTGGCCGGAGTCGTGCAAGACCTCCGCGCCTCGGCAGACGGCCGGCTGTTGACCGTCTTGGTCGATGCCAAGAAGCCCACCGTCGAGGGCGTGCCTCCTCCGATGCGCGTCGGTGAGCTGTGGGCGATTCCAACCGAGGGAGGCACGCCCGCGAGGATCGCTCAGGGCGTGACCAATTTGCCGGGTGGCTGGCTGGTGAGCCCCGACTCCAGGTGGATCATCGCCTCGGCCAACTGGGACCCGGCGCGGCAGCACGGAGCGCTCGAGGTGGCTGACGCGAGGAACCTGGCGGCCGACCCGGTGCTGGTGTCGAACCGGGTGTCGTATGCCATCACCACCGAAGATGGGGCGAAGCTCGCCTGGATCGAAGACGGTGTGCTCTCGGTGGGGCCACTGCCCAGCGGGCCCTGGCGCCAGGTGGCGGGTGAAGTGTCGACGGCCGAGTTCTCTCCTGAAGGCCGCTACGTCTACTTCCGCCGTCGGTACGCGGCCGCTGGTGGCCTGTACCAGGTCGATCTGTCGGAGCCGCGGCCCCAGCCCCGCCGAATGCTCGACCAGGTCGCCGAGTACACGGTGCTCCGCTCGGGGAAGCTGGTGGTCGCCAACGCCCGGGCCACGCCAGCTGATCGGGTGTTCCAGCTCCACGTCTTCGACGTCGCCAAGCTGAACGGCCGCAAGCTGTCCGACGATGCGCTGCACTACCGCGTCTCGCGAGACGGGAAGTACCTCGCCTGGAGGAGCGCCTCGGTGAAGGGCGATCAGGCCGACATCGGTGAGCTCTGGCTGGCCGAGCTGCCTCACGGCGCGCCGAGGAAGCTCGGCTCGCTGGTGAAGGACTTCGAGTTCTCGCCCGACGGACGACGGCTGGTGTACCGCGAGAACTATGTCGAGCTGCCCCTGGGTGGCCGAGAGGCGCAGGTGGGCGACTCGAAGCTCGAGAAGGTGGGCGACCTGTTCCTCGTCGAGCTCCCAGCGGGTCTGCCCCGGCTGCTCCAGCGGCTGTGCCCGAACTTCTTGTTCTCGGCCGACGGCCGGGCCCTCGCCTACACCGGGCGCATCGAGCGCCCCGAGGTGACTCGACGGCTCTTTCTCATGGGCGACTCGGGGGCGCCGATCGCCCTGAAGGACTGGTTGTACGAGTACCAGTTCCGCCCTGGGACCTCCGAGCTCTTCTTCCGCGCCGACTGCACTCGCGAGGGTCGATCGTGCGATCTGTCGTCGGTGACCGCGGCGGCGCCGAAGGCCAAGAAGGAGGCCGGAGGCGTCTTCGGGACGAGGTTCGCGGCTGATGGGTCGAGGGTGATTCTCGGCTTTGCCCACCTCACCGATGACACGTTCGATCTCACAACGCGTGAGCTGTCCACCGGGAAGGAGCTGCCCATCGATCAGTACGTCGAGTGGCCCGCGCTGATTTTGGGAGAGAAGGGCGAGCACGTGGCCTATCTGGTGCACGAGAAGAACCGATCTGGGGTGTACGTCGCGTCGACGGAGCCATGAGTTGAGCAGGAGGAGGGAGCGAACTGCCGGGGGCACGGGGCACCGCACACGGGGCACGGCATACGGGGCACGGCATACGGGGCACGGCACACGGGGCACCACACACGGGGCACGCACACGGGGCACGCACACGGGGCACGGCAGGCGGGCTCGGCAGGCGGTGCCGGGAGCGGGAGCGGGAGCGCGCGCGGGCTCGGGAGCCGAGGCACGGCATACGGGGCACGGCACGCGGTCCCGACCCGGCCCGGTCCCCGCGTCCGCACGCGCGCGCGCACGCGGTCCC
>PMBV01000237.1:11767-13225 GCA_003153055.1 Myxococcales bacterium | reverse complement strand
CCCGAGGACGATGAGCCGCCCGAGGAGGACCCGGATGTGCAGGACTGCTGAATCAGTGGCCGCCCACCAGTGCACTCGGCTGGCGAGGAACTGAGGAGGATCCGCGTCTGCGTGCCGTCAGCCTGGCACATGCTCCAGTCGGAGTAAGTGAACGAGGTGCACTCCGTGCGCCCGCACCCAGCGAGGCAGAAGAGGGCGGTGACGCAGCCCAGTACGGGCGGCGGAATCCGTCCAACTATCAGCATTGAGGCTCTCCCCAAGTAGACCCGCCATGGGGAGTGGCCCAAAACGGCGAATCGGGTCAACGTCCGCCTCGCTCAGCATGGTGTCGTGCGGTGTACATGCCCCCACCTCCCAACGGCCTGGCCGTGGTGGGCTTTCCCGAGCTCCGCGCTGAGGCCGCGCTGCCGAGGGCAAGAGCATCGCCCAACGGGCGAGTGACCCGGGCCTCGAGGATCTGGCCAGTCTCATGTCTGCCAGATGGCCCAAACCGCCAAGATCAGCACTGACGCCGCGGCGCTCGGGGCAGCGGCGTGATCCGGCTGCGTTCCAGACCCGGCGGCGCGCTCGTTGTCAAACGCCGATGCAATTGCCGAAGACTTGTTCACAATCGCATTCTCCAGCTCATCGCTTCGGATCATGCGACAATGGCATTACAAATCAATCCCGACGACGCGGTCATTGTGGCGCAGTGCCTAGGTGACTGGTGTTTTTTGTCGACGGCGGGCGAGGCGGGTCCAGGCAAGTTCCCCGAGTGGCCTGCCAGGCAGGCCTTCAGGAATGACCGCAGCTGTGGAGCGGCCTTGAGGCTGGTGCGGTGACTTGGGGTAGTGGGGCTTCGGGGGAGCACGACGAGCCCCTCGGGCCCAGGTACGGTGCTCTGGAAGCAAAGCGGAGAGCAGGAGCGCGGTGGGGTCTCCCGGATGTAACCATTGGTACCGTTGCTGGCGACCCCTGCCCGACAGGTCCGCTNNGCCGCGGGGTCGAAGATGCGGCCTGGCCCGTCTTCTGTCGGCGAGAGACTGGGGTCAATGGCTCGATGTGCACTCCATTGGCGTTCCATGAGAGTGCCTATAAGGGCGGCGACTACCTCTACCGGGAAGAGGTTTTCGCGTGGGACTGGGGGCGCACGCTGCTCACGGAGTTGCGCCACCACGACATGCCGTACTTCGAGACAGTGTGGGCGAAGATGCTGAAGACCTACGAAGCAATGTGGCCGAACGGAATGCCACCCCGCTAAGCGCCCACCCTGCGCGCGGCTGGCTCAACGCGAGCCTGCGCAAGCACCTGGNNCTCGTCAGAGGGAAGGCGCGTGCTCCACGAGGACCTGCTGAAGGCCAAGGAGCTCATCGTCAGGGACGTGGACCTCGACGACGGCGCCTACCAGGGCATCGCCCGCGACCTGCCGTCGATCCTGGACAGCCTCCCGTTCCTCCGCGCCCACTGACGGCGGCTCAG
>PMBV01000237.1:0-11736 GCA_003153055.1 Myxococcales bacterium | reverse complement strand
CCGGATCGTTGAGCTCGGAGAAGCCGTTGGCCAGCTCGACGCCCTCGGCATACAGCTCGACGCGCTCGGCAACCCGGGGGTCCGACGGCTTGAGCCTCGAAAGTGAGGCCATCGACGCCGGGTACTCCATGAGGAACGTGGGCTGACCCCGCCCCAGCTTCGGCTCGACCCGCTCCAGGAGCAGGTGAAAGAACACATCTTCGAAGCTCGTCGAGGAGCCCAGGTGCACCCCAATGGCCCGGGCCGCCTTGGCCAGCGCGTCGCCCTCGCCGTGAGTGAAGAGATCGATGCCCGAATGCCGCAGCACCGCGTCGCGCACGGTGAGCCGCTCGAAGGGCGCCGAGAACATCCCTCGCCCGGGAGCCACCGCCGACTCCGCCGCCCTGAGCGCGCCCTCGAGGTCATCGCAGATGGCGTGGTAGTCGGCCTGGGGCCGGTAGAACTCCAGCATGGTGAACTCGGGGTTGTGGGTGCCCGAGACCTCGCCGTTGCGGAACGTCTTGCAGATTTGGAACAGCGGCGGGCAGCCGGGGTCGGCCAAGAGCCGCTTCATCGCGTACTCGGGTGACGTCTGGAGCCACAGGGGCCGCTTCGTTCCCGCGCCCATCTCCGGCACGAAGCTGGTGACGAAGGGGTCGATGTGAGGCTCCATGCCGGGGGCGGGCACCAGGCATGGCGTCTCAACCTCGAGGTAGCCCAAGGAGCCGAAGAAGGCCCTCAGCGCCTGGTACAGCACCGGGCGAGCGCGGGCGGCGGCCCACTGGGTCGCGGTAGGCACGTCAGGTGCCCCGGCGGGCGAACAGGCCCCACCCAGTCATGTGCATGACCAGCTCGTTCTTCTGGTTGTAGACCTCCCACCGTGAGCGCACCGAGCCCATGTTCGGCCGGCTCTTGGAAGGGCGCGAGTCGAGCACCGTCATCTTCACCGACAGCGAGTCGCCAGCGAAGACGGGCTTCACCCACCTCAGCTCGTCGATGCCGGGCGAACCCAGACTGGCGGAGTCGATGAGGTACGCGTCGCAGAGCATCCGCATGCACAGCGCGGCGGTGTGCCAGCCACTGGCGCAGAGGGCTCCGAAGAGGCTCGTCTTGGCGGCCTCCTCATCGAGGTGGAACGGCTGTGGGTCGTACTCGGCGGCGAAGGCTTTGATGGCTTCCGCGGTGACGGTCGGCCCCCGCGCCGCACGAGTGAAACCCACGGTGAAATCTTCAAAATACCAACGGGGCATGGGGCGCTGTGTAGCACCGTGGTGACGCGCTGGCCTGCTGTCCCTTTCCAGGACAGGGGCCGACCGAGGGGGTAGCGTGCGCGCGATGCGGCGTCGGCTTGCCATTTTCTCCGTTTTGCTCCTCGGTTGCCCCAAGGCCATTCCCGATGGGAGGGGCGAGGGTCCGCTTTCCGACGGCGGCAACCCCGAAGTCGAGCGCCTCGTCGCGCGGGTCGACGCCATCGACGCCGAGGCCGGGGTGGTGTTGGCGGCCCTCGACGATGCGCTGTGGCGGCACTGGACGAAGGGGCAGAACCTCGAGCTCGCCAAGGCCACTCAGGGTCACGAGGCGCTCTTCGGGCTCCCCACGCTCGAGGTGCTGCGGCGGGCCCAGGGCCTGGGGGTCGAGTCGAGGCGAGCTGCCCACCTCGAGCGGTGGATTCTGGCGCAGGCGCTGAGCCGGGCGCTGGAGTCGGACACCGAGGCGGTGGCGAGCCTCGAGGCCGGGGCGACGTTCACCCTCGGCGAGAAGGAGATTCCATGGAGGGACCTCTCTCGGCTCCTCATCAACGAGAAGAGCGCGGTGAAGCGGAGGGCCCTGGCGGCCGGGGCCGTGTCGGTCGCCGAGCGCCTCGACGGCTTGCTGGCCCACCGAGAAGACAAGACGGCGGAGCTGCTCGCCGGGCTCTCGGCAGGCTCGCCCTCTCAGCTCGCCACGGCCACCCGGGAATTCGACCTCGACGCGATGGCGGCGACGGCCCGCGAGGTCCTCTCGGCCACCGACGGCACCTGGAAGAGCACGCTCCAGAGTCTCTCGGCGCTCGAGCTCAAGCTCCCCCTCGAGACGTTGACCAAGGCTGACCTCCCTCGGCTCCTCAAGGTACCCGCGTCGGTGGACGTGGCGTTTCCTCGCACGTCGGTGGCCACCCGGGCCATCGACACCCTGGCGGGGTTGGGCCTCTACGGCCGGCCGGGGCTGTCCCTCGAGCTGTCCGACGGGGCCAACAAGCGGCCGCTCCCGCTCACCGTGGCGCCCTCGCCGAAGGACGTGCGGGTCTCGTACAAGCCGCTCGGCGGGCTTCGCGATCAGACGCTCCTGTTGTCAGAGCTCGGCGTGGCCCTGGCGCTCTCGGCGGCCTCGACGGGTCACCCCTCGACGGATCGCCTGGGCGACCCGGCCCGGGGGAGCGCTCTGGGCGCCCTGTTGAGCTGGCTGGTGATGGACCCAGCCTGGCTCTCGGCGAGGGGCGTCACCGAGGCCCAGCAACCGGCGGTGATCCGCTCGGCTCGGGCGCTGATGCTGTACTCCGTTCGCCGCGCTGCGCTGGGGGTGCTGCTGCACGCCGAGACCGTGGGCCTGGGTGACCCCGAGGCCAAGGCCGCCGCGGTGGCCCTCGAGGCTCGCGCTCTGGGCGTCAAGGTGCCGCTGGGGGAGGGCGCCTCCCTCAGGCTCGAGCTCGATGACGGGCTCCGCTCCGGCACCACCCTCAAGGCGGCGCTCGCCGCGGCCGAGGTACGCGAGCAGTTGGGCGATCGCTTCTGGGCCTCTCCCGATGCCGGTCAGGCGTTGTTGGCCCGGTGGGCCGCGGGGACCTCCACCGAGCTCGTCGTCTCCTCGTCCGACGCGCTGGTTCGGCTCCTCGGGGTCAGCGCTCCTTCGCGCGCGGTCGGCCCGACGTCGGTGGTCGATGCGGGGAGCGTCGAGCCGGCCGGTGGAATCGACGGAGGGGCCCCCGACACTGGGGACGCGGGTCGATGAGATGGTACCGGGCGGGTGACCGTGCAATCGTGCCCCCGGTCGCTCGTAGGCAGTCCTGCAGCAGTGAAGCCAACGTGATGCGGAGGAAGATGAGATGGGAATCTTCGACTCGCTGAAGTCCGAAGCGCAGCGCAACTTCATCGCGCGGGCGGACGACGCCAAGGACGACATCGTCTACAAGTACCCCGAGCGGAACATTCGGGTGATGACCCAGTTGACGGTGCAAGCCGACGAGGTGGCGCTGTTCCTCAAGGACGGCGTGGTGATGGGCAAGCTCGGCCCTGGCCGGCACAACCTCGACACCAACAACGTGCCGTTCATCTCCCGGCTCCTCGAAAAGGTCACCGGCGGCAACCTCTTCGTGGCCGAGGTGTACTTCGTCTCCATCCGCGAGTTCCCGCAGCTGAAGTTCGGCGGGCCCATCGGCGACCTGCGCGACCCCGAGACCGGGCTGGGCATCGGCACCATGGTGTACGGCGACTTCTCGCTCCAGGTGGTCGACCCCGAGAAGCTCTTGCTCGGGCTGGTGGGCCTCCGCCGCGCCGCCAACGAAGACTTCGTGGGCTGGTTCAAGAGCCTGGTGTTGAAGGTGACGCGCGACCGCGTCGCCGAGCTGTGCGTGAAGAAGAAATGGCCGCTGCTCGACGTCACCTCGGGGGCGTTCACCGAGGAGATCGAGCAGGACCTCATCGCCGGGCTGGTGCCCCACACGGCGTCCTACGGCGTCACCGTGGTTCGGTTCGGCAACTTCACCGTGTCGATCAAACCGGAAGACGAAGCGACGCTGAAGAAGCTGGGCAAGGACGTGGCCTATTCCCGGCTGGCCGGTGGCTTCCAGCAGTACGCCCAGGGGCAAGCCATGCTGGGCGCTGCCGAGGGCATGGCCAAGGGTGGAGGCGAAGGCTCGGGCACCGCCATGGGCGGCATGGGCATGGGCATGGGGTTGGGTATGGCTCAGATGTTCATGAACCAGCCGGGCCAGCAGGGGCGCCCCACCGCTCCCGCCGCGACCCCTGCCGGCGCGCCCTCACGCACCGTGATGGATCGCCTCAAGGAGCTCGCCGAGCTCAAGGGCGCCGGGCTCATCTCCGAAGATGAGTTCAACTCGAAGAAGGGCGAGCTGATGAAGGAGCTGTAGCGGGCCTTCGATGGCGCGACCTGACCCTGACGCCGCCGGGCGGGCCTTTCTCGAGGCCTCTGGTCTGGTCGAGACCTCGCGGCTCAGGCGCCTCTGGTCCACCGGGCGCAGCGCCGCGGGGTTGGCTCGCTCGCTGCTGTCGAGGCGTGAGGAGCCGACCGACGCCGACCTGAGGTCGCTGCTCCGGCTCACCGAGCGGCTGGGCGAGCTCAAGGGTCTGGCGATGAAGGCCGGGCAGGTCCTGAGCTTCATCGATGCCTCGATGCCACCGGAGACCCGGGCGATGCTGGCCCTGCTCCAGACCAAGGCGCCGGCCAGCCCCTTCGAGCAGGTGGAGGCCACCATTCGGGCCGAGTTGGGCGGGGCCGCGTCGTCATTGCTCGACGGCCTCGAGCGGGTGCCGGTGGCGGTGGCCAGCATCGGGCAGGTGCACCGTGGTCGCCTGGCCGACGGAACTCTGGTGGCCGTCAAGGTGCGCCACGTGGGCATCGAGCAGGCGCTCCTGGGTGACTTCGCCACCGCGCAAGCCGGCGTTGGGTTCGTCAAGGTGCTGATGCCGCTCATGGCCCAGAGCGGAGCAGCGGCCATCGACGAGGTCCAGACGGCAGTGCTCGAGGAGTGCGACTTCGCCCTCGAAGGTCGTCGGCAGCAGGCCTTCGGCGAGCTGTTTGCCACTGACCCGCTCATCGTCATTCCTCCGGTGCTGGAGGCGCTCACGACCCGGGCCGTGCTGACCACCGGGTGGCGCCCGGGGACGTTGTTCGAAAGCTTTGTCTCGGCGGGGCCATCGCAGCACGAGCGTGACGCCATCGGGGCGGCGCTGTTCCGCTTCTACATCGGAGCCCTGTACCGCGCCGGGCAGTTCCACGGTGACCCGCACCCGGGGAACTACGCGGTGGCCGACGATGGGCGGTTGGTCGTGTACGACTTCGGGTGCGTGCGCAGCTTCCCGGCCGCGACCGTGCTGGGGTTGGCCCGGCTGGTCGACGCGCTGAGGGCCGACGACGCCGCTCGGCTCCAGGAGGCCGGCCATCAGCTCGGGTTTCGCTCGTCGCTCTCGGGGGCAGACTTCGCCGTCTTCCGCCGTTTTGCGCGGAGTTTTTTCGGGCCGGTGCTCGCCAATGGGCCCACGGTCGTGCCCCCTGACGGCGGGTTCGATGCCAAGCAGCTGAGCCAGGACAAGCTCGCCCTGGCCCGCCTGGGCATGCCGGGAAAGCTCCTGTTTCTCGCGCGCATTCGGTTCGGCGTGTACGCCGTGCTGGCCAGGCTGGGGGCCCGAGTTGACTGGGGTGAACTCGAACGAGGCTGGGCAGCGGAGGTTCGGGAGCGCCAGGGGGGCACCGGGGAGCTGTGAAGCTCCTCAGGCGTTGATCGCCCTGGCACCGGCGCACTCCGATGGTAGGAGGGGGGCGTGATTCAACGTCTGCTGTCGCTTCAGCTCAACAGACCGTGGGTGCCGCTGGTCATCGCGCTGGTCCTCACGATCTTCTCCGCTGGCTATGCCTCCCGGTTGCACGTGTCGACCGGCTTCGAGTCGTTGTTGCCCGAATCTCGCGAGAGCGTGAAGGAGCTCAAGCGGGTGACGGCGCTGACCTCGGGCGTGTCGACGGTGTACGTGGTGCTGGAAGGGGGCCCCGCGACGCCGGTGTCTGCCCTGCGGGCCGCGGCCGACGCGCTGGTGCCCGAGCTGAAGAAGATCGGCGAGCCGTACGTCGCCAGCGCCGAGAGCGGAGTGCACGAGGCGGTGCGCTTCTTGGGCCCCCGCTCGGGTCTGTACCTGACCAAAGAGAAGCTCGAGAAGCTGAACGAGGAGATCGAAGGCCGCTATTCCAAGGCGGTGGCCAAGGCCACGGGCCTGTTCGTCGAGCTGGACGACGAAGGTGAGAAGCCCGCGCAGATCGACTTCTCGAGCATTCGGAAGGACCTCTCCATCGAGGGCGTCGACCCCAGCCGGTACCCCGATGGCTACTACCAGTCGCCCGACGGCAAGTCGTTGATCGTCCTGCTTCGCTCGAAGGTGAACGGCGGAGAGTTCGACAAGGGCATCGAAGCGCTCAAGCGGATCCGCGGGGTCGTCAATGGCTTCGGGCTCCAGCGCTTCGACCCCAATATCCACGCCGGCTACGCGGGAGACCTCGCCACGGCTGTCTCCGAGTTCCAGGCCGTCAATGAGAACCTCCTCGACGTCGGGCTCCTCGGGGCGGCCATGGTCGCCGCCGTGGTGCTGCTGTACTTCATGCGGCTGCGCACCCTGGCGATCATGCTCGTCACCATCGGCGTCGGCGTGGCGTGGACCTTCGGCACCACCGAGCTCACCATCGGTCGGCTGAACATCGCGACCGGGTTCCTCTTCACCATCGTCACNNATCAACTTCGGCATCATCTACATGGCCCGCTACCTCGAGGCCCGCCGGGTCGCCATCGAGGTGCCCGAGGCGCTGAGGTTGGCCTGGCGAGACACCTGGCTCCCCACGCTGACCGCCGGAGCCGCCGCCGGCGCCTCCTACGGCTCCCTCGCTGCCACCGACTTTCGCGGCTTCCACGACTTCGGCTTCATCGGTGGCCTCGGCATGTTCCTCTGCTGGATCGCCACCTTCTGGGTGCTGCCGCCGTTGCTGGTGGTGACCGAACGGTACCTCCCCTTGAAGCCACCGAGTGACAGCGCCAACCTGCGCCTCATTCAGCGGCTGCGCCACCGGGGCGGAGCCTTCGGCGACCCCTTCGTCTGGCTGGTCTCGCGCTACCCTCTGGCCATCGCCGCGGGCGGCCTCGCCATCACGCTGGCGGGTGGCTGGGCGACGGTGCACTGGGTCTTGAACGATCCAATGGAGTACGACCTCCACGCGCTGCGCACCGACGCCACCGCCCGGGCCGATGAGATGCGCCTCGATCGCCTCGGCAACGAGGTCACCGGGCACGTGGGGGCGGGCGGTATGGCCATTCTCGTCGAGCGGCCAGAGCAGATTCCCCTCCTGAGGCAGACGCTCTACGCCCGTCGCGACGCCGCGCCCGAGGGGCTCAAGCCTTTCAAGGGCCTCCACGCCCTGCAAGACTTCGTACCCGAGCAGCAGGCCGAGAAGATCCCCCTCTTGATGAGCATCCGCGGCTGGCTCCTCAAGGCTCATGCGCGCCACGCCATCGCGCCGGCCGACTGGAAGGAGCTCGAGGCCGTCTTGCCCCCCGCGAGCCTCCAAACCTTCGCCATGGGCGATCTCCCCGACAGCCTGGCTCGGCCCTTCACCGAGACCGATGGCACCCGTGGGCGCATCGTCTTCATCAGCCCCATCGCCGCGGAAATGGTCGACGACGCGCACTACCTCTTCCGCTGGGCCGACTCCTACCGGCGCACGGTGCTGTCCGACGGTTCGGTCATCCTCGGCTCCGGCCGGGCCGTCATCTACGCCGACATGTGGGCCTCGGTGGTGGAAGACGTGCCGCGGGCCGTGCTGCTCTCGTTCGGGGCCACCGTGCTGGTGGTGCTGGTGGCCTTCCGCCGGGGCAAGGCCTCGGTCGCGGTCATCGGCGCTCTTGTGGTGGGCGTCGCGTGGATGGGCGGCGCCCTCGTGCTCATGGGCGTGCACCTCAACTTCCTCAACTTCGTCGCGCTCCCCATCACCTTCGGCATCGGCGTCGATTACTCGGTCAACGTCGTGCAGCGGTACATGCACGAGGGGCCTGGCTCGGCGCTCTTGGCCATCAAGGAGACCGGTGGCGCGGTGGTGCTGTGCAGCCTCACCACCATGCTGGGGTATCTCGCCTTGGTGCGCTCCACGAACTTCGGGGTTCGAAGTCTGGGCGTGGCGGCCTTCATCGGCGAGGTCTGCTGCCTCCTGGCGGCCGTGGCGGTGTTGCCGGCCATCTTGGTGCTCATCGATCGCCGTCGGGTGCGCGCCACGACCTGACGACAGGAGCTCTAGGGAACGACCGTCACGTTGGTCGAGCCGCTGAGCCAGCCGAGGGTCGCCGAAAGGGTCGTCGCGCCCGTGGCCACCGCCGTCAGCAGGCCCTCACTCCCAGAGGCGTTCGACACGGTCGCTGCGGAGCCATTCGACGAGGCCCAGGTCACGCTGGCGGTGATGTCCTGAGTCGAGCCGTCGGAGTAGTCGCCCATGGCGGTGAACTGCTGGGTGTTGCCCCTGGTCACGGTGGGCGTCGACGGGGTGACGACGATGGGGCCGACCAAGGCCGCGGGGGTCACGGTCAAGGTGCTGGTGCCGGTCACCGTCCCGAGGGTCGCGCTGATGACGGTGGAGCCCGTCGTGAGCGAGCTGGCCAGGCCTTGCGAGCCGGTGGCGTTGGAGATGATGGCGACGTTGGGGGCCGTCGAATCCCAGGTCGCCTGGGTCGACAGGTCCTGCGTCGAGCCGTCGGTGTACGTGCCGATGGCCAGGAAGGTGCGGGTGAAGCCGAGCGCAACCGAGGTGCTGTTCGGGGTCACGGTGATGGAGGCCAGGCTGGCGGCGATGACGGTGAGGGTCGTCGAGCCGGTGATGCCACTGACGGTGGCGCTGATGGTCGTGGTGCCCGGCGCGATGGTCGAGGCGAGGCCGCGCGAGCCGGCGGAGTTCGAGATGATGGCCTTCGAGGTGTTGGAGGACGCCCAGGTGATGGTGGGTGAGTTGGTCAGCACTTGCGTGGTCGAGTCACTGTACGTGCCGGTGGCGATGAACTGCCGGGTCGTGCTCTTGATGCTCGTGGGGTTGGCCGGTGTCACCACGATGGTGACCAGTGGTGCCGAAGCGGCTTCGCAGTCGCTGCCAGGGTTGGTGGTGCTGCCGTTGGGCACCAGAATGTCGAAGCCGGCGCCACAGTTGACGATGTTGGTGCCGCTCCCGGGGTCAATCTTGTTGTCTCCCGAGTTCCCGGTGATGGTGCTACCTCCCGAGCCGCCGAGCAGGTCCTCCACGTCGCTCTTGATGTCGTCGGCCTCGCCAGCCTCGCCGTCGTTGGCGGTGTCGTCGGCCATGTCGCAGATGAGCGCGATGGAGCGATGGCTGTAATCCACCAGGTCCTCTCCGGTGCCCCCGTGGAAGGTGTCGGCGCCGTTCGCGGCAGACCCTTCATCGAAGACATCGTTGCCGGCCATGCCCCACAGCGTGTCGTCGCCAGCGCCTCCGGTGAGGCGGTTGTCGAGCTCGTTGCCGATCAACGTGTCGTCGCCAGCGCCGCCGACGATGTTCTCGCAGCCAGCGATGCTGTCGTTCTCGTCGATGCCGCCGTCGGCCGGGTTGTCTCCGTTGCCGGCGTGGGCGATGCCGCCGGCCCCCAGCGTGACCCGCACCGTCGAGGTGCCCGTTCTGTCAGCATAGGAGATGGTATCGGCGGTGCCGGTGCCACAGTCGACCGTGTCGTTGCCCATGCCAGGGATGATGGTGTCGTTGCCAGCCTCGCCGTAGAGGAAGTCGCCCGCCGAACTGCCGGTCAAGGCGTCGTTGCCGCCGTTGCCGTGAAGGGTGCAGGCCAACGCACCCGCGCATGACAAGACATCGTTGCCCGACCCGCCGTAGACGACCTCCACATCACCGACGTCGTCGTTCTCGAAGCCTCCGTCGGGCAGCATTGCTCCGCTGACCGACCCGCCTCCCAGCACGACCGTGACGCTGCTGGTGCGCAGGTCGTAGTGAACCGTGTCTCGCCCCGGGCCTCCGTCGGCCTCGCTTCCGCCCGAGAGGGTGTCGGAGCCGTTGGGGCTCCCGCCCTCATTGAACGTGTCGCTCCCCGCGCCGCCGTTCTCGACGTCGTCGCCCTCGCTGCCGTTGATGACGTCATCGCCGTCGTCACCGTTGAGCGCGTCGTTGCCCACCCCGCCGGTGAGCACGTCGGATCCGGCCCCACCGTACAGCACCAGCGCCGGGCTGGTCCCCGAGGTGACCGAGCCGAACGCGAGCGTGCCCACTCCGTAAGCGTTGCCCGCGCCATTCAGCACGTCATCGCCCCCTCCGGTGCTCACCACCACCGATTCGGCGTTGGTGACGGTGATGTCTTTGTAGGCGTCGGGCACGCCCCCGTCTGGGGTGTTGATGGCGATGCTGATGGCGAAGAGCCCCGCGGAGCCCACTCCCGCGTCGATGGTTCCCAGGACGATGGTGTCGTTGCCGTTGCTGCCCCGCAGCTTCACCGCGTCGCCGCTTCCACCTTTCAAGTCAATGACCACCCCCGCGCTGGTCGACGTGCCGAGGGCGAAGACTCCATGGAGGTAGTCGAGGATCACCGTCTCATTGCCACCGTCGGAGCCGTTGATGCTGATTCTGCTGGTGTTCGCCACGGTGGCCGGCCCGCAGGCTCGCCCATTGATGAGCAGGTCACCGGCGGTCGACTGGGCCAGGAGCACGTATTCGCCCGAGGCCAGGTTGATGCTGATGAGCCCTCCATCGGCGAAGGCGCAGGGAGTGGCGAGCTCGGCCAGCCCGTACTCGGCTTCATCGACGCCGCTGAACCCCGAGGCCGCTCCCGGGGATTGGAAGCACGCCGCGAGGGCCAGGGCGCAACCCGCCAGCGTCACCAAGGACGCCAGCGAATGCGAGCGACCGGTGCTTCCTCCTCGGGGCTCCGCCCGGGACGCTTCATCGACGGCGGAAGGCGCGGAGGTGTATGGCACGGTGGCTCCCACCGAGCGTTCAGCAACCCGCGAGCCAAGGCGGGACCCTGGCGAATGCTCGGATTGGAGCGAGTCGCTGGTGACGAAGGAGTACGTGGCGACACTGGGGGCGCCAGCTTGGTCACGCGGGGAGCGCTCGTTCGTCACCGAGGTGGGGCAGGGTACGAGGTGCTGCTCCGTTCATCGCAGCGGGCCGGGACCCTCGCCGAGGTGGGTTGCTTGCTCAGCGCGGGATGGTCACCTGGCACTCCGCCGGCGGGGTGAGCCACGCCAGCACGTTGACCCAGAACCGTCGGGGCTGGATGTCGGTTCGGTCGAGGAACGCAGAGTACCCGATCCACTCGTCGCCCCAGGCGAAGACCCGGCCTCGGCCAACCTCGACGGCCCTCGCCACATCGTACTGTCCTGGGTTGGGCTCCCAGGCGATCAACGTTCCGCCTCCGTAGACTTCGTATCCGGTGTCGAAGCGCATCTGCGAGACGCCGGCGGAGATGGGGTGGGCCGCCCAGTGCGTGATGGGAAGCCCGGTGCCGTCGCTGACGAGGATGCTTCGCGTCCCGTAGGTGAGGTCGAACGGGGCCAAGAGGCGGTTGACGTTGATGACCTCGGACGGGTCGCTGTAGCCGCTCAAGGTCATGAGGCCCCCACCGTTCTCCACCCACTTCCGCAGCGCATCGACCTCGGCCGAGGAGATCGAGCGACCGATTCCGGCACCGACGCCGGATCCTCCCGGCGTTCCCTCTCGCACGTCCTCCACCACGACGACCTGGAACCGAGCAAGCAGTTCGTCCGTCAGGGTCGATCCGCCGAGATTCGTGATGCCTCCCTGGACGGCCGGTCCGATCCAGTCAGACAGCGTGTCGCCGGGCCTCCAGCCGCCGGGGTAGCCAAGCGTCGCGAGGCTCAGGCAGCTACACCCACCGCCACCCAGCAGGTCGCAGGTCGGAGCCGCGCCGCCGCCCCCGGTCGGCCCGCCGCCGCCGCCCCCACCCCCCATTGATCCACCGCCGCCTCCCGTCGCTCCGCCTCCCGT
>PMBV01000439.1 GCA_003153055.1 Myxococcales bacterium | reverse complement strand
CCCGACCCTTGGTCCTCTTGCTTCGAGGTGACTTGAATCCGGCCGGGCTCGCACTCTTCGTCGAAGGCGACTTGTTGCTTTAGCTTCTCGTCCGTGATGCCGAGAAGCTGAGCGGTCTTCGAGACCTCGCCGCTTCTGAGCTCTCGCAGCACGGCGTATCCGTAGGTTGAGTTCGGGCTCCACGGAAGCACGGCGGCGACGCCATGCGCCTGACTGACCAGGACGAAGCCGTCTCCGCCCCATAAGCATACTCGGGCGGCGATTTCTTTCTCGTGCTCAGGGAGTGGCTTGTGCGCCACCGGCTGACCATCTTGTTGCTGGAAATTCACCACACCGAGTACCTCGAAGCGGGTCCCGTCAGGCGGAAAGACCATGTCTTCGTAGTACTTGACTGGGCAGTCAATCGTGTTGGGTGGGTAGCTGTAAACGGTGCGAGCGTCGAAGGTCCTGACGCAACCCGACATCATCGCCAGGGACAGTCCAGCGAGTACCGCGGCACGGAATCGCATGTGCATCCTTCTCGGACCTCCAAGTTGATTGACCAGCACCACGGAGTCCTGGTGCCCGATTTCCGGGTCATTCGGGAGCAAGGTCATGGCGCTCCCCCCGCGCGGGTCCTCGCCACCCCAGAGCCATCCGTTCGACCCAGTGAGTCTGCATCGCCCCTCGGACCATCAGGAGTCTGGAAATGCATGTCTTTGCGCGATGTTAAGGGCACCTCGGTGGAGCAAGTGCTCACGGCTCGGTCGGGTGTAAGGGTTGCAAGTTGGGTGTTCGTGGAGACCGAGGTGGAGCGACAGACGTCCCCGTTGGACAAGCTGGAGGAGATTGTCCGAGCCAGGAAGAGCGGCGAGTACATCTGTGCCTGGCCCAGTGGCGAGGTCCACATCTTCCTCCAGCGTGGGCGCATCGCCTGGGCCGCCGACTCAGCGCATCCGTATGAGTTTTCGAAGGAGCTCCGCAGGCGGGTGAACATCGACCCCGAGGTCTTCCGCGAGGTGGTGGAGACCTGCCGCCGCGACCGGCTGCCGTTGGGGGAGACGCTGGTGGCCTGGCAGATCGCCTCGCTCGACGAGGTGCGGGCGGCCCTCCGCCACCAGATCTGGCTCGCCCTGGTGAGTGTGCTCACCTTCGAGGCGTCCTCCAAGGTCTTCCTGGAGCGCAGCTCGTTCGCCCAATACGACGAGCAGCTCACGTTCGAGCTCTCTGAGCTGCTGGCCGCGATGCCGGCTCCGGCTCCGGCTCCGGCTCCGACTGCGGCTCCGGCTCCGGCTCCGGCTCCGGCTCTGACTCCGGCTCCGGCTCTGACTCCGGCTCTGACTCCGGCTCCGACCCCGGCTCTGACTCATGCTCCGGCCCCGACTCAGCCTCCGGCTCAGGAGAAGCTGGCGCCTCGATCGCTGGCCGCGGTCCCAAAGATTCGCACCTTACCGGCGCCCCCGGCTGCCAGTCTTGCCACGGCCGAAATCAAAGAAGCAGTGAAGGCCGCGGTGCCTGCCCCGAGCGCGGAGTCAGCGTCAGCGGCGTCCGCGCTGGCCTCCGCCCGGTCGCACCTCGCGGCGCTCAAGGGCGCCAAGCGCGTGGAGCTCGTCGACGGGGGCGTCACAGTGGCTGTGGCCGGGGAGTCCGAGGTGCCGCCAGTGAGCCCCGCCTTTGCCTCGGCTGCTCTGCCCGACGGCGCGGACTTCCTGGCGCTGCGCTCCATCACCGGCACGCTCATCGGCGCGAAGGTGGCCGGCAGCGCGCGACAGTTGTGGGCCGAGCTCCCGTCGGAGGTGCCCATCGGCGCGGCGGTGGCGGCCCTCTTCTCGTCCGGCGTCCTTCCGCGCCTCGCCCGAGCCAAGCGGGGCACCGATCTCGTGCGGTGGCGTTGTGGGAGCGCTGAGTTGGAGGCCCGTTTGGGGAACCCGTTCTCCTTCGGCCGCGACGTCCTCGCGGTGGTGGTGCTCCGGGGTGAGGAGCTGCTCTTCGCGTCGGGGCACACCCTGAGCGAAGCGGAGTGCGTGGCCCTGGCCTGCCGACACCTCGTGGCCTTCGACGTCCCGCCGCGCGCCTCCGCGCCGACCACCCGCGACGACGGACGCCGCACGCTGGTGGCTGGCGAGGAGCGGGTGCTGTGCTTCGGCGGAGAGACACCCGAGGCTGGCGACCGCACCACTACCTGGGTGTTGACTCGGCGCGACGGGGCGCTGGGCATCGGGTGGGCGTGCTTGGCGGCGCTCTCCCGGGCCATGGGCGCGGCTCCGTCGGCAGAGGCGGCCGGATGAGCCCCAGCGTTAGCCCCGCCATGACTCACCAGGCCGGCGCGCCTGCGCTGAGCCTGCGCGCCTTCGGAGTCGGCTTCGGCGAGGCCGTCATCCTGGCCGACGTCACCTTCGACCTCCCGATGGTTGGAATGACGGTACTGGTCGGCCCGATGGGGTGCGGCAAGTCGACGCTGCTGCGGACCCTCGCCGGTCTCAACGACTGCCACCCGTCGCTGACGACCTGGGGTGAGGCCATCTACCAAGGCGTGCCGCTGCGGAACGGCGACGGAGCGCGAAGCCGGCCGGCGCTGGTGATGCAGAACGTCCGCTTCTTCCTCGATTCGGTGCGGGAGAACCTGGTCTCTGCCCTGCCCAACCGCGCGTCGCTCAGCCAACTGGAGCAGACCCGGCTGGTCACCGAGCGACTGGAGGCCGCTGGCCTGGGCGCCCTGACGCAGCACCTGGCGGTGAACGCGGTGGAGCTCCCACTCCTCACGCAGCGGCGACTCGCGCTGGCCCGCGCCCTGATGAGCCAGCCGGCCGTGTTGCTCGCCGATGAGCCAACCGCGGGCTTGGGCGAGGCGGCGGTCGAGGAGCTAATGGGAGACCTTCGGACCGCGGCACGAGACCGCGGGGTTCTGCTGGTCACGCACCACCAGCGCTCGGCCGCGGCGGCGGGCGGCACCACCCTCCTGCTGGCCGGTGGGCGAATTCAGGAAGCCGCCCCCAGTGCCGAATTCTTCACCGCGCCACCCAGCGAGCTGACCAAGCACTTCGTGGCCACCGGCGGCTGCCTGGGGCCCAGCCCGGAGCTCCCGCCGGAGGCGCTGGCCCGATGCTTCGTGCCCGCGGTGGAGCCGCCAGCGGCACGGGAGGCGCGCAGCCGGTACGTGGGCCCCCGCGGCTTCTACTGGGTTCAGCCCGGGCGGCTGGGCGGGCTCCCTCGGCCGGGCATCGTGGACGCCCTGGAACGAGACCTCGACGGGCTGAGCCGGCTGGGCGTCACCCTTCTCGTGACGCTGGAGGAGACGCGCACGGTCGACCCAGTGGCGCTGGCTGCCCGGGACATTCGCTCGGTGCACTTCCCCGTGGCCGACATGGGCGTGCCGGAGGCGTCCGCCGCGGCGGAGCTCTGCCGCGAGCTCCACGAGTGCACCGAGGTCGGCGGGGTGGTGGCGCTCCATTGCCGTGCCGGGCTGGGGCGCACCGGGACTCTCCTGGCCTGCCAGCTCGTCTTCGAAGGCGAGTCGCCCCGGGCGGCGCTCGACGCGGTGCGGGCCATCAACCCGCGCTGTGTGCAGTCGACCGCGCAGGTCGACTTCATTCGCGCGTTCGCCGAGCAGCTCGGTCGGAGCGCGCGCCCGCCGGTCGGCAGAACAGACAGCGCAGTACAGCAGTGACCCCGCAGGCTCCCCGTTGGGAGCGAGGAAGAGAAGACCCATGGCGCTCGACACGACGTTGGCGAAGGTGCAGCACACGATTCCAGATTGCGTGGCAGCCGGCTACGTAGACATGACGACCGGCATGCTGCTGGGGGTGAAGACGCTCGACTCACACCCGCAGGAGGTCATCGATTTGGTCGCGGCCGCCACCGCCGACCTGTTTCAAGGGCAGAGCGTCACCACCATCGAGAAGATGTTCCGGCGCTCCCGCGGCCAGCCCGAGAACGGGGCGCGGTATTTCAAGGAGATTCTCGTGATGAGCGAGAACCTCATTCACGTCTTCCTCCGCTCTCGGAAGAGCCAGGACCAGGCCGCGGTCTTCGTCTGCCGGGCCACGGCCAACATCGGCATGGTGCTGGCCAAATCCCGGCAGGCCCTCACCGAGGTCGAGGGCTCGGTCTGAACGCCGCGCTGCCCGTCCGAGAGACTGGGCTCCACGCTCCGCTCCCTGATGGTGGGTCGACCACCGCCGGGGCGGAGCACCAGAGCCTGGTGTACGGCGTCAGCCACCTCGACGTGCCAGTTCGGGACCTGGCTCGCGCAGCCCGCTTCTACGGTGAAGCCCTGGGCTTTCGTGTCCGCCAGTCGGGCGACGGCTTCGTCGACGTGGACGCCACCACCGCGGCGCTCCGCTTGGTGGAGACGACCTCGGGCGAGCGGCGCGCCGCCATCCGGATTCAGGTGGGTGGGGTGGAGGCGGTCTTCGCTGGGCTCTTGGCGGCGGGCGCGCGGCGGCTGTACGAGCCCCAGCGTGGCCCGGCCCAGGAGCTGTGGGCCGCGGTGCAAGACTTCGACGGGAACACCCTCACCGTGTGGCGCCCGCTTTCCGAGGACGAGTATGGGTACCTGCCCAGCCTCCCGGTGGACGGGGCGTGGGCGCCGGAGGCCGAGGCGCTCCTCAAGTCGCTCCTCTTGGCTGTCCCGGCGCTGTTCCGGGGCCTGGCGCGGAGGAAGGTCGTCAAGCTGGCCGAGGAGCTGCGGACGAGCGGGCCCGTGACGCCCATCGACGTGGTGCGGGCCTACATTCTGTCCAGCGCGCGCATCACCCGGTACCGCCTCAAGGCGCCGCTCGTCCGGCACGGCTACGACCCCGAGGCGTTCCGAGCCGAGTTCGAGGCCGATTGAGCCTGGGGCTATCGGTTATGCCGCATCACATACAGCGTGGCGGCCATGTTCCAAGCCACGCCGAGGTTTCCGCCAGTGCCGTCGGTGGCCAGCGACGGGCCGTAGACCAGGTTCGTCGCGGGTGAGGTGGCGTTGAGCCTGCTTCCCACCATGGCCCAGGTGTTTCCGTCGAAGCGCTTCACGACGTAGCCGGACGCTGGCTCGACCCAGGCCACCACCACGCCCAGGACATTGTCGACCGCGGCAGAGGGTGCCTTCGCGTCGGCCGCGCTCAGAGGTGGAGGGAGGATGCCCGGGTTGCTCTTCGGGGCCCAGTCTGAGCCGCCGCCGGGAAGACCCCAGGTCTTGGCGTAGACCTTCTGCAGGTAACCCCCGTCCTCGACCACCGAGCTCCTCCAGGCGATGACGCCCGCGTCGTGCGCGAACGCCAGGGCCGGATCGAGCCCGTAGGAGGGTGTCGCCCCACGAGGGACCCAGGCGTCACCGCTGTGCTCGAGGACCCCCAGGCCGCTCGCGTCGGCCCAGGCGTAAGCGAGGAGGAGGCGATCGCCCGAGTCCATGACGAGCGAGGGGACGCCGCCGTAGCCACTCGCCTGGCAGCCCCACCAGTCCCACGCCTGGGACGAAGCGTTCCAACTCTGCACGCAGTTGCCGATGTTGTTGATGGTGGACGGCACGGGGCCGCCAAAGGCGACGCATGGCGTGCCGTCGGCTCTCAAGACCACCACTGGCTGCAACGGGTCGCCCTGCTTGGTCGTCGTCTTGGTGGCTGGGTCAGGCATCGCTGTCCAGAGGCTGGCCTTCCTCTGGGACACCTTGACGACGTGAGGAAATGCCGTGCCTTCGACCCACGCGACGGTCGGGTTCCCCTGCGCGTCGAGGGCCAGCGAGGGCGTCACCGCTGACGCCGCGCCCATCGTCCCCAGCAGCTCCCAGGTACTGCCGCTCCAGGCCTTGACGACGATGCGAGCGCCCGGGCTCCCAGGGGCCTCCTCGTAGGCGACCACCGGACTCCCCGAGGGCCCCACTCCGAGCGAGTAGGCTCCCGCGTTGGTGGAGACCGGGTCGCCGACGAGTTGCCACACCGGCATCTTCCAGGTCAGCGTGGCAGTGCTCATCTGGTTCCCCGCGAGGTCCGCCACCCCCGAGCCGAGCGTCGCGGTGATGGTGCACGGAGCGCTCAGCCCAGAGCTCGCTTGGAAGGTGAGCGTCTTCCCGTCCATGGAGAGCGCCCGGTCGAAGGTGGCCGAGCCACAGTCCGCGGAGATGCCGACGGCTCCCGCCGCGCCGCTTCGGACCGGCTCGGAGAAGACGACTTGCATCGAGCCTCGAAGCCCGATGTTCTCGGCCGCCGGCAGGCCCGGAGACCGCCCGGCGGTGGGGGGCGTTCGGTCGACCACCACGGTGACGGGTTGGCTCAGCACCCAGCGCCCGTCGACCGTCGCCCGCGCAGTGATGGAGTACGTGCCCTCGGGGACCGGGGCCCCACCAGAGAGCCCCGCGGTGTCCCATGCGTAGGCGTATGGAGGGCCCGCCATCTCAGCCAGCCCCGCGCCGTTGCTCAACAGCTCGACCTTCGTGGGCGCCGCACCTTTGACGGTCGCGAGGAAGAGGACGCTCCCATTCACATACACCGTGCCAGAGGGTGAAGAGAGCAGCACCTCGACGGCCGCACCGGCGTCGGCTGCTCCCGCGTCGGCTGTCCCAGCGTCGGCTGTCCCAGCGTCGGTTGCTCCCGCGTCGGCTGTCCCCGCGTCGGGTCGCAGGTACGCCACGCAGACGCTGACGGACGTGTCGCACCAGAGGGGAGCAGAACAGTCCGTATTCTGCTCGCAGTGGCTCAGTGACGAGTTGCAAGAGGACCCGACCGCGAAGGCAACCGCGGCCCCAATCGTTATGAAAGACCTCACGTGCCCCTCCCGCGCGCCATGGTACCAGGTTCCGTGACAGTGCCTTCGAGTCTCGTATCGCCCGAAACGCCGAGCGAGTCCGCGCGTGGTCGCGATGAGTGGGCGCTCACGTCGCGACGGGCACTCGCAGCGCGTCGAGTAGACGGTGCTCCTCGGGCCCCAAGTCCGGTGGAAGCCCATAGGTCCACCGCGCGACCGACGGCATCGAGAGGAGGATCGACTCGGCACGGCCTCCCGACTGGAGACCGAAGAGCGTCCCTCGATCCCACACCAAGTTGAATTCGACGTAGCGGCCGCGGCGCCACTGTTGCCATCGCTTCTGGGCCTCGGTGAACGGCGTATCCTTGCGGCGGCTCACCAGTGGGAGATACGCGCCGAGAAAGCTCTCTCCCACCGCCCGGGCGACCGAGAAGCAGTGGCTGAAAGGGCCACCCTGCGAGTGCGACGGGCCGAGGTCGTCGAAGAACACGCCACCGATGCCGCGTCGCTCGGCCCGGTGCCGGTTGGTGAAGTACTCGTCGCAGGCTCGCTCGAACGACGCCACTCCCTCGGGCGTGAGCATCGAGAGGGCTTGCCTCGCGGAGCGTCGCCAGTGCGCCACGTCTTCTTCGTAGAGGTACGCGGGGGTCAAGTCGTAGCCGCCGCCGAACCACCAAGCGCTCCCGTCGTCGGTGGAGAAGAAGCGAACGTTGAGGTGGGCCGTCGGCGCGTGGGGGTTGGCCGGATGCGCCACGAGGGACACTCCCATGGCGCGGTAGGCCCTGCCGGTGAGCTGTGGGTTTCGCTGGGTCGCCGCGGGAGGCAGCGATGCGCCCGTCACCTCTGAGAGCGCCACGCCGACCCGCTCGAAGACACCGCCGCCCTCGAGAATGAGGGTCAGCCCGGCGCCGCTCGACGGCTCACCAGCGGCTCGGGTCCACGGGTCGTGGAGGAAGCGAGCCTGAGCTTCGAGGCCCTCGAGGCCAGCGGCGAGGCTCGACTGCAAGGCCTCGAGAAAGCGCTTCACCTCGGCCGGCTGGCTCTTCTCGCTCACGTGTCCTTGCCCCACTCGTTGGCCTTGCCCTCGAGGGGACCGCGCTGAGGGCGCACGACGCAGAAGCGTTGACCGGTCGGGGCCTCCATCACCCACCAGCGGCGGACGAAGGCCACCCGCTTGGCGCCCAGGGCCTCGAGGCGAGCGACCTCGGCGTCGAGGTCATCGGTCTCGATGTCGAGGTGCACCCGGCTCTCGTGCGTCACCTGCTGCACGAGCAGCTCGGGCTCGCTCTCCCTGGCGTGGAGGGCACGGTACGTCGGGCTGTCATCGTCGGCGGCCTTCACCGGGCGGCCGAGGGCGCGGCTCCAGAAGTCCGCCGCCTCGGCGACGTCAGAGACACGACAATCGATGACGAAGGCGGCCAGTCGGCTGTGGTGCATGGCCTCGGTGTAACACGAGGGCGCGCAGGCGGAGGAGTGCCCGACCGGGCCGGTGGCGACCAGGGAATCAGGGCCTGGCCTTCAGTCTGCTTGGGGTAAGAGTGGCGAATGATCCGGAATCTCCTTGGAGTCCTGGCGGTCGCTCTGGTGACGAGCGGTTGCGCGGTGGTGCAGCGAGTCGAAACGGCCATCGACTGCAACGGCATCTGCGAAAGGTACGCCTCGTGCTTCGACTCGAAGTACGACGTCAGCGCCTGCGCGGCTCGTTGCCGCTCCGAGGCTCGCAAGGAGCCCGACTTCCGCCGCAAGGCCGACATGTGCAACACGTGCATCAGCGAGCGCTCGTGCGTGGCCGCGACCTTCGCGTGCGTCACCGAGTGCGCCTCCGTCGTGCCGTAGCTCCGTCGCCGTCAGCCGCCCTTCTCGAGCTCGGCCGGGTCTTTCCGATTCTCGGCTCGGGCGACGGGCTCGATTTCGAGTACTCTGCAATTTGAATTACCTTTCGCCTCGGGCCCCCGGTCGGAGCGGCAGGGCGAGCGCGATCGCGATGAAGCCCGCGCCGACCACCGCCCCAGCGATGCCCCCGCCGACCCCCGCGACCCCACCCAGCGTGAGGCTGCCGAAGGTGTAGGGCTCCACCAGCCGCGGCGCCAGCGCCGGATAAGCGATGACGTAGGCCAGGGCGCCGGCAAAGGCGCCCAAGACCGCGAACAAGGCGTCCCACCGGCCTTCCATGGAGGCGACGAGGGTCGTCCCCGGGCAGTAGCCGGACAGCGCGATGCCGACGCCGAACAGGAGCCCGCCGGCGCCGACGCCCAGCACGTACAGCGGCTTGATGGAGAGGTGCGCGAGGCCCAGCGACGAGAGGATTGCGATGCCGATCGCCGCGACGCCGATGGCGAGGCCCATGAACTTCACCAGCGTGAGGTCGCGCAACCGGAGCGCGTCGAGCATGGTGTCGGGCCGAGCGAGCCCGGAGCGCTGCAGAAGAGCGCCGAAGGCGAGCCCGATGAACAGCGCGATGGCCAACGTCATGGCGTGGGGCCCTTTCCGTAGACAAAGCGGGCGACGAGCATCCCAGAGGCGAAGACCGCCGCCGCGAAGACGAAGCCGGAGACCGCGAGCTGGCTCATGCCGCTCACGATGTGGCCACTGGTGCACCCGCCAGCGAGGCGAGCGCCGAACAGGAAGAGGGCGCCGCCGGCGAAGGCGCCCAGGAAACGTCGGGGCGCCGAGGGGCCGAAGCGCTCGGCCCAAGTCGCCGGCACCACCTCGGCGGTGCGCGAGCGAAAGGCCAGAGCGGCGGCGAGCCCCCCCAGCGCGACGCCGAGTACCAGCATCCACTCGGACGTCACCGCCGTTCCGACGACCTTGAGGTAGGGGCTCGCTGCCGCCCAGCTCGGCGAGACCTCCTCGAGCACCATGCCCCAGCTCGTGCAATAGGCGCTCGAGACGCCGATGGGCTTGGCGATGCCCACGGCCAGCGTGAGCAAGAGGCCAAGGAGAACCCCTCCGATGCGCCAGTCCAGGTCGGGTCGGGGCGTCGAAGGGTCAGAAGGTCGTTCCACGGTGTCGAGGGAGTCTCTCATGAGGTCCACCTCCTCTTTCGTTCGCCGAAAGGCGTCTCGGGCGGCTTGCGTCGCTGGCGTTGCATCGGGTTGCCACGAGCACCTTTCACGAGCCATGCCGCTCATTCGCATCGTGATTTTGATGGATTGCAGCGAATGGGACTCCGGCGCCCCAGCGTTGCTGCTCCAACGTTCGCGTTGCGTGCAACGCTTTTCGCTCCAGCGGCTCCAAGGCCAATAGGGGGCTTTCGAATGGCGAACGAATCTGAAGAGAAGCAGACCGCGTTGACGGCGGTGCGGGGCGCATGCGTCGCGGGCCAGTCGTGCCGGCTGTCGGAGCTGGTCTCCCCCTCGCCGGGGGCGCGGTTCGCGGACGCGATCCTTGAGAGCATGGACGAAGGGGTGGCGGCGCTGGATGCCCAGGGTCGCCTCTCGCTCTTCAGCCGGCGCGCCGAGGAGATAACCGGGCTCTTCCAGTCCGACATTCTGGGCCACCGGTGCAACGAGGTCATGTGCGAGGAGCTGTGCGCGCTCGGCCACCCCGACGCGCAGGACGTGACGGCGCAGGGCTCCGTGGAGGTGGTGAGCCGCCAAGGCCGAAAGCTTCACCTCGAGGTCCGCTCGCGGGCCATCCTCGCGTTCGATCGGCGCAGCCAAATCGGCCGGGTGGTGCTCTTTCGCGACCGCACCGCTGAGGTGGAGCTGAGGCGGCAGCTCGAGGAACGCGCCGGCATCTACGGGCTGGTGGGTGGGTCCGCGCCGATGCGGCGCTTGTACTCGCTCATCGCGGCCATCGGCCGGAACGAGGCGACGGTCCTCGTCGAAGGCGAGAGCGGCACCGGCAAGGAGCTGGTGGCGCGCGCCATTCACACCCACAGCGGCCACGCCGCCGGGCCCTTTCACGCAGTCAATTGCGGGGCCTTGCCGACAGAGCTCCTGGAGAGCGAGCTCTTTGGGCACGTCAAGGGCGCTTTCTCCGGGGCGCTCAAGGACAAACCCGGCCGCGTCGAGCTCGCGAAAGGGGGCACGCTCTTTCTCGATGAGATCGGCGACCTACCGCTGGCGATGCAGGTGAAGCTCCTGCGCCTGCTCCAAGAGCGCGAGTTCATTCGCGTGGGAGGGACCGAGACGCTGCGCCTCGACGCCCGCGTCGTGGCGGCCACCAACGTCAACCTCGAGCGCGCTGTGAAGGAGGGCCGCTTCCGGCGCGACCTCTACTATCGGCTCCGCGTCATCCCCGTCCGGCTCCCGGCCTTGCGCGAGCGCCGCGATGACATCGTCCCGCTCGCCGAACATTTCTTGCACCAGCTCGAAGGGCGCGCCGACAAGGCGAAGCGCCTCTCGGCGACCGCGGCGCGGGCCCTGGTATCGCACGAATGGCCGGGGAACGTCCGGGAGCTCGAGAACGCGATATCGTTCGCCTTCTACATCTCGCCGGGTGAGGAGATCGGCGCGCTCGACCTGCCTCCCGAGATCGGCGCGCGCGCGCAGGCGAAGTCGACCGTGCCGGCGAGCACCGACGGCGCGGAGGCGCGGGTCCGAGACGCGCTGGAGCGCGCCAGCGGGAACAAGGCCGAGGCGGCGCGGCTCTTGGGCATCAACCGCACCACGCTCTGGAGGCGCATGAGCGCCCTGGGGATCGAGAGCTCCGAGCGGAGCTGATTCGGGAGGGGCGCCGGACGCGCGCGTGCCCCACACCTCCAAAGCAAGCGTTGCACGCAACGCAACGCTCCAGTTGCAACACCTGGGGTGCGCCGACCCAGTCACTTCCATTTCATTGATTTATCAGTGCCACAACAACGGCACGCTTCATGAAGAAGGCTTCGCAACACTCAGTACAACGCAGGCAATACGGCGCATCTCCCGCCGATTGGAGCCACACCATGAACGATCTCACGAACGCCGCCCATTCTGTCAGCAGCTCCGTCGACGTCGCCGAAGTGCTCCGTTGGATCGACTCCGGAAAGCGCTTCATTCTGCTCGATGTCCGCAACTCGGAGGAGGCCGAGCGCTGGAAGCTCGAAGGCATCAAACTCGTCGAGACCCTGTCCATCCCGTACTTCGAGTTCATCGAGGCCCACGATGAGGCCATCGCCGGAGTGCCGCGCGACCGCGGAGAGATCGCGGTCCTGTGCGCCAAGGGCAGCGCCTCAGACTTCGTTGCTGACCTGCTGCGCAAGGCCGGCATCCCGGCCCGGAACATCACCGGCGGCATGATCGCGTACGGCGCCTACCTCGAGCCGGTCAAGGTCCCGCTCGCGCCCGACGACGAGGGGCGCTTCGAGATCTGGCAGATCAACCGTCGCGGGAAGGGCTGCCTCTCGTACCTGGTGTGCGCGGGGGACGAGGCGGTGCTGGTCGACCCGACGCGCGACGCCGATGCGTTCCGGGCGCTCGCTGAGAAGCTGGGCACCCGCATCGTCCGGATCCTGGACACCCACGTGCACGCCGACCACATCAGCAGCGGGCCGAGGCTCGCGAAGGAGCTCGGCGCGCCGTACTTCGTCACCGCGGGCGAGGAGTTCCCCCTGAGCCACCCGGTGACCCCGTTGCAGGACGGCGAGGAGATCCGCATCGGCGGCGCCAAGGGCGTCGAGATCACCACGCGCATCGTGGCCACGCCGGGCCACACGCCGGGCTCGACCTCGTACCTCATCGCGGGCCGCTACCTGCTCTCCGGGGACACGCTCTTCGTCAACGGCGTCGGCCGGCCCGACCTCGGCGGCAAGGCCGAGCGCTGGGGCAAGCAGCTCTTCCGTACGCTCCGCGAGCGGATCCCCACCCTCCCGGCCGAGACCGTGGTCCTGCCCGGCCACTTCGCCTCGACCTCGGAGATGGACGCGAACAAGGTCGTCTCGGCGCGCCTGAGCGATCTTCGCCGGAACGCGCCCGAGCTGGCCATCGACCGCGAGGACGAGTTCCTCGAGATGATGAAGGCCGGCGTGCGCGAGGCCCCCGCGGTCTACACCGAGATCATCCACGTCAACCTCGGCCTGAAGCCCCTGGACGAGGAGAAGGCGACCGAGTGGGAGCTCGGCAAGAACGAGTGCGCGGCGTCGGCCTACAAGGCGCGGCAGCAGCAGAGCGCCAATGCCGCTTGACTCGGCTCTCTACAAACACCACGGAGAAAACGAATGTCTGAAGAGATCAACGTCGACCAAACCCTCGATGCCAAGGGCCTGAACTGCCCTCTCCCCATCCTGAAGACGCGCAAGGCGCTGAACGACCTCGCGCAGGGAAACGTTTTGAAGGTGTTGACGACGGATCCCGGGTCTCAGAAGGACATGCCGGCTTGGGCGCATCGAACCGCCAACCAGATCGTGAAGACGGAAGTCGTCGGGAACACTTTCATTTTCTACATCAAGAAGCTCGCTGGGGGAACCTGAAGCCATGGCTAACAAGAAGATGACCATCATTGCGTCCAAGGGCACCTTGGACATGGCCTATCCGCCTTTGCTCCTCGCGACCACGGCGGCCGCGATGGATCTTGATGTCACGATCTTCTTCACGTTCTATGGGCTCCAGATCATCAGAAAGGACAACACCGAGAACCTGAAGATCTCACCGCTCGGCAACCCGGCGATGTCGATGCCCATGCCTATGCCCATGCCCATGACCGACCTGGTCGCGGCGATGCCCAACATGGAGGCCGCCGCCACCTCCATGATGAAGGACCTGTTCAAGAAGCACGGCGTCGCCACCCTCGGCGAGTTGCTGAATCTCGCGAAGGAGAGCGGCGTCAAGTTCATGGCCTGTCAGATGACCATGGATGTCATGGGGATCAAGCAGTCGGACATCATCGACGGCGTCGAGTTCGGCGGCGCGGCATCGTGGGTCGACGTCGCCGCCGAGTCGCAGGTGAATCTGTTCGTCTAACGAGGCTCGGCCTCATGGTCTACTAAAGCCGGCTCGCCTCGGGTCTGGTCGGGCGCGACGGAGCCGGCCGGGTTAGGCTGGCGGGCCGTGATGCCTCATTGGTGGTCGAAGCGCTTCGCCAGCTTCTGGTTGGCCCGGCTGGCGGGGGTCTCGGCCAACCAGATGGTGATGGTGGCGCTGGGCTGGCAGATGTATGGCCTGACCGCCAACGCGTGGGACCTCGGCCTCGTCGGGCTCTTGCAGTTCGCCCCTGCGCTGCTCCTCACGTTGCCGGCGGGGCACGCGGTCGACCACTTCGATCGCCGCCTGGTGCTGGCTGTCAGCTTTCTGCTCCAGCTCGTCGCGGCGGCGGTGCTGTGCTTCGCCAGCTGGCAGCACCTCACCAGCCGCCACCTCATCTTCGCCACCTCCATCGCCTACGGAGTCGCTCGCGCCTTCCAGATGCCGGCGCAGCAGGCCATGCTCCCGCTGTTGGTGCCACCCGACACGCTGCCACGAGCCATGGCGGCCAGCGCGGCGGCGATGCAGACGGCCATCATCGCCGGGCCCGTCGTGGGAGGCTTCGTCTATGCGCTGGGGCCGGGCTACGTCTACGGCCTGAGCCTCCTGCTCCTCTCCGTCGCCGTGGGTGGAGTGGTGGCCGTCGGCCCATTGCAGGCGCCCCGACGCACGGCCCAGCCCGGCTGGTCGACCCTCTTCGCGGGGCTGCGCTTCGTGTGGACCCACCCGGTGATGCTGGGGGCCATCTCCCTCGACCTCTTCGCCGTGCTCCTCGGAGGCGCCACCGCGCTGCTCCCGATGTTCGCCAAGGACATCCTCTTCACCGGCCCCTGGGGCGTGGGCTTGCTCCGCGCCGCACCAGCGCTCGGCGCCCTGCTGATGTCGGGCTGGCTCGCCCGTCGGCCCATCGAGCGGAGGGTCGGCCGGGCGCTCCTGGTGGCCGTCGCCGTCTATGGCGTGGCCACCCTCGTCTTCGCTGTCTCCCGGAGCTTCGCCCTGTCGTTCCTCGCGCTGCTCGTCTGCGGCAGCTCAGACATGATCAGCATCGTCATTCGCCAGACGATGGTGCAGCTCGAGACGCCTGACGAGATGCGCGGTCGGGTCAGCGCCGTCAACTCGGTCTTCATCGGCGCCTCGAATCAACTGGGCGAGTTCGAGTCGGGGGCGACCGCTGCCTGGCTGGGCCCGGTCGGCTCGGTGGTGCTCGGCGGGCTGGGGACTCTCGCGGTGGTGGGCCTGTGGCGCGTCTGGTTCCCTGACATGGCTCGCAGAGACCGCTTGCGCCCCGACCCGACGCCGTAGCCCACGGCATCTTCAGCGTCGGCCCGCTCAACCGAAGCCCGATGCGAAAGTCGAGCCCGGGAGGATCTCTGAGGCTCCGGGTTGCCGACGCCCTCGAGTGGCGCATCACCGAGGGGCTCACCGGTGCTCGGCGCGCGTTTTCCTGATCCAGGCATCGCGAAGGCGCCGCAGCCTGCCAGCGCGAGCCACCCGAGCAGCCACGCACGCCTCATTCGGCTGGCCCCTGCGATCGGTTGCCCTTGAAATCCGACGGGCCGTACACGTCGTAACCAGCTTGCGTCGGCGGCGAGGCGTGCTGACTCCGCAGGCGAGACAATCGATTCGACCTTGCTGCTTGAGTACGAACCTCAAAGACGGGGACTCATCATGAACTTCGGCGAGGAGTGGCTCGCGAAGAACAGGACAGCCACACAGCAGGAAAAGCCCAACCAGCAGAATCCCGATATTCTCAGTCACTCAGGAGACGAGCCCCTTCATCACGCCAAATGCTCACGAAGGAGCAATGACCTGGCCCATCTCAGAACTACTGGCTCGCAGCGCCGAGATCAAGGAGGAACAACCAGCGGTCCTTCCACGGCTGACAGGGGCTTCGGCTTGCTTGGCACCGCGACTTCCGGGCCGGGACCGGCAGGTAGGGCTCAGGCGAACAGGGAGAACGCGCAGGCGAAGTCGAGGTAGGCCTTGGCCTCGAGCGCCCCAGCCGAGATGCAGACCTTCACTGTCTGCGCAAGCGCCTTCGATACCTGTGACAGTGTTGGTGGTTTTGCGATGGCGGCCGCCACTCGAGTCAGGTCCTGCAGGACATACTCTCGATAGCAACCCATCAACAGGTCGTAGTTCCTCGTTGGGCGAAAGCTGGCTCGTTCAGAATCTCGTTGATGAGTGGGAGTTCCATCTTCGAGATCATGCCAATATATACTGAATAGCCCGTTCGGCTCGGTCGAGGTTTGGTCCGCGTCCAGGTTGTCCTTGATTTATCATGTCCTCGGCCTCGACGTGGCGGTCAGCTCCGACGAGGAGATTGACGAGCTCGCCGCCTGGGTGCGGGCGCATCACGTGACGGCGATCGAGCTGCGGTAGCGGCGGGCTTCCGACCCGCTGCCATCGGCACGATGACCTCTCCGCGGGCCAGCATCGCCACCAGCGCGGCGATCTTCTTCGCGCGGCCGGCGGGGGTCTTCAGGTTGTTGGTGCGGAAGGTGAGCGCGAACAGGTTCATGCGGTCCAGCTTGGCGAAGGTCTTCTTGGCCTTCGGGTTGGCGTCGATGGCCTCGCGCAGGTCCGGGGGAATGGTCGCCGGGGAGACCGCGCGGATCGGCGCGTAGGCCGCCTCCCACCGGCCGTCGGCCTTCGCGGCGTCGACGTGCCGTTGGCCGTGCTCGGTCATGCGGCCGGCGGCGGTCAGCCGCGCGACGTGGTCGCGGTTCACCTGGCTCCAGAGGCTCTTCGCCTTTCGCGGGGTGTAGCGCTGCAGGAACGAGCGCTCGTCGAAGCCCTTGCGGAGCCCGTCGATCCACCCCCAGCACAGCACCACGTCGATCGCCTCGGCCGCGGTCAGCGAGGCCAGCCCCGATCCCTTCTTGTGAATCTTGATCCACAGCTCGCTCTCGCGGTGGTGGTGCTTCTCGAGCCACGCCTCGAAGGCGGCGGCGTCATCGAACGTCCGGATGCGCCTTGGGTCGGGAGTCATGGCAGCCGTGGAGCATGCACGAGCGGCGGCGCGGTTCGCAACGAGGGTCCGGCGCGCGAGGTGCTACACCCGCGCCGTGGCTCAAGGTGATGGCCTACTGCTGGCTGTGGGCGACCCGGCGAAGATCCAACGCGCGGTCGACCAGAACGCCAACGCCCGGGTGGCGGTGCTCTTCGAGAGCGCCGAGCGCCAGGCTGCCTTCTTCACCGAGGCCGCGGCGCTCAAGACCAGCCGGCTGGCGAAGGCCGAGTTCGCCACCCTCGACGCCGACTTCCTCGCCCGGCTGGCCAGCGTCGACGAGCGCCGCGCGAAGGCGACCGTCACGCTCCCGGGCGACCACTTCTACGTCGACCGCGTAGGCGAGATCCTCGACGGCCCGCTGGTGCGCGGCTCGCCGCCGTAGCGCATCGAGCAGGTCACCGCGCCCGAGGGCGGTGAACGCGTCGGGTAGGCTCACTCCCGCGCTCCTCACCGGCCCGCGAGTACGGCTGCCGTGCTCTAGTCCGCGCGGAGCCGGCTCCGCTGCGGCACCACCGCCTCGACGGCTACGCGCCGCGTGCCCAACCAGGCGAACACCAGCGCCATGGCCACGCCCATCAGCGGCGGCACCAGGGAGCCTTTGCCCTGGTAGAGCCCGTTGCCCAGCGGCGAGTCCGAGGTGCGGAAGTCCATGGTGGCGTAGAGTAGCTGGAGCCCGCACAGCACCCGTGCCACCGCGCGCTGCCGTCGGGCGCCCTGCACGGTCCACCCCAGCAGGCCGATGAGCAGCCCGATGACCATCATGTGTAGGAAGAGGAACTGGAAGAAGTCGTCGAAGTGCGGCGCGTCGAGGACCGCCTTCGGCACGCCGAAGGGCCTCATCGCCTCGTGAGCGCCGCGGAGCTTCATCGAGGCCCCGAGCAGCACGTAGAGCACGGCCGCCACCGTGCAGAAGAGCCGGAAGCCCGGCAGGCGGGGGCGCGAGTCGTCGGACATGGAGGAGCTCTCCTTGAGGGTGCGGGATGCGCAGCGGCGGCAGTGTAGCCGGAACGTGCGCCGCGCGGTGGAGTCGGTGCAGCTGCTGTTTGTCCCTGATCTCTCGAGCCAGGCAGCGATGTCCTCGAGGTGAATCAGAAGCGGTGCGCCACGACGGGGAGCGTCGCCTCCACGTGCGCTCCCGTCTCGAGGGACCGCCGCGTCGTGCACGTCGGACACCACCCTCGCCCCTTGCAGCTGAACGCCACCAACTCCACCCGCCGACACTCCTCGCATCGGACTTCCAGAAA
>PMBV01000125.1 GCA_003153055.1 Myxococcales bacterium | reverse complement strand
CTCGGCGCCCGTTGGCCGGACCCTCCTCGTCGGCGGGCAGAGCTCTCCGGATGACGGCGAGCCCCTGAACGACTGGCCAGTGGCCGGCGGCTCCTCGGTCGACCGCGTTTCGGCAACGGCCCAGCGAGCCAGCTTCAGATCCTGAGAGCGGAGTTTGGGCTCACCCTCTCCTTTGGAATGCGGAGTGGTCGCATGGTACACTCCATCTGTCCGGCCGCGGGACTCGTGAGGAAGCGGGAGTCGTATGCGTCTCGTCTCGGTTTTGCTGGTTGGCATCCTCGGTGGCGTTGGGTGCGCGTGTGGGATGCCCAACCCGGCGTCGGTGTACTGTGTTGACCATGGTGGCACCCTGACCATCGATGGAGGCCAAGTCGGCATGTGCCACTTCTCCGATGGGAGCTCGTGCGAGGAGTGGGCGTACTTCCGCGGAGACTGCAGCCCAGGCGCGGCGCCCCACGTCGCCTGCGCGACCGGCTACGTGTCGGCGGACGGAGGGAGCTCCGACGCGGGAGCCACCGCGCTGTGCAGGGTGCCGCGGGTGGCGTGCCGGGCGAGCGATGAGCTCCTCACGGTGCAGCAGTGCCACTACCCACCGAGCCCGGCCCCGGCGGTCGCCTGCTGCGACCCCTTGCCCGCCGCGTGCGCCGCGAGCGACTGCGACTGCTTGATGCGAAACGGGCCGTGGATCGACGCCTCCCTCGCGGAGGACGCGGGCACTTCGCTCATCGACTACCAGGGCAGCAAGCGAATGTGCACCGGCTCGATGTACTGCACGCCCGGACTCGACGGCGGCGTAGCCGTGCTGAGCTGCTCCCCTGCCTGAGAGCGGACTGCACCGGCGAGCCGGCCAGCGTGCCACCGGCGGCTGGAGCAGGAGGCCCGGGGCCCACATCAGCGTCGAAGCCCCTACATTTACAGCGGAATTTATTCATTCAGCTGGACAGCGCGGGCGCTCCGTTGGATGAGGCGTCACAGTCCCACCCAGTCGATGGTGGGGCGTCTTTGGCTTTGACTGGCAACTGTCCGATTCGCGGGAGCAACAGTGCGGTACTCCGTCCATAGTCTTGTATTTGGGTTGGCCGTTGTCTTCGCAGGCTGTGAATGCACGACCCCGGTGCTCGGCGATGGTGGGTCCGGGGGTGGCGTGGCAACGGGCGGGGGCGGAGGGAGCGGAGGCGGAGGTGGTGGCGTCGGCGGCGGAGCGGGCGACACCGATGGCGGCTGTGGGCTGGTGACCTGTGCCTCGGCACACGCCACCTGCGGGCCGATCGGCGACGGCTGCAATGGGCTCCTCGACTGTGGCACCTGCTCGTCGCCTCAGGCATGCGGAGCCGGTGGAGTCCCAAGCCAGTGTGGTGGCGACGGGGGCTGCATCCCCCTCACCTGCTCGCTCGTGGGCTCCGAGTGCGGCCCCGTGGGAGACGGCTGCGGAGGGCTCCTCGACTGCGGTGCCTGCCTGGCACCAAAGACGTGCGGCGGCGGCGGCACTCCCAGCCGGTGTGGGTCTGCTGCCCCGAATGTCTCCGACGCGGGCACCTGTATTCCAACGACTTGTGCCGCGGCCGACGCAGGCTGCGGCGTGGTGGGCGACGGCTGTGGCGGCCTCACTGCGAGCTGCGGCACCTGCAGCGGCTCGCTCACCTGTGGCGGTGGCGGAGTGCCATTTCAATGCGGCACCAAGTGCGTGCCCAAGACGGTCGCCGAGCTCCAAGTGGATTGCGGTCCGGTGAGCGACGGCTGCGGCACCCTCCTCGACGCTGGCAGCACCTGTCCTCTCGGCCAGACCTGCGGAGGTGGTGGTCGACCCAACCGCTGTGGTGCTCCCCCCGCGTGCGTTCCGAAGACCTGCGTTCAGCTGGGCGCCGCCTGCGGGCGCGTGGCCGATGGCTGTGGAGGCCTCACCTCGAGCTGCGGCACCTGCGGCGGCCCGCGAACGTGCGGCGGCGGCGGCGTACCCAACCAATGCGGCACCACGTGCGTGCCGAAGACAGCCGCCGAGCTCCAGGTGAATTGCGGACCCGTGAGCGACGGCTGCGGCACCCTCGTGGACGCCGGCAGCGCCTGTCCTGTCGGCCAGAGCTGCGGAGGTGGTGGTCGGCCCAACGTCTGTGGCGCTCCCCCCGCGTGCGTCCCGAAGACGTGCGCCCAGCAGGGCGCCACCTGCGGGCCCGTGAGCGACGGCTGTGGTGGTCTGACGGCGAACTGCGGAACCTGCACGCAGCCTGACATCTGCGGCGGGGGCGGAGTGCCCAGCGTCTGTGGCCGCACCGTGCCGGACGGCGGCGCCGCGTGCGTCAATCTCTGTCCCTATCAGCATGTCTGTTCTGGGGTCCCCAGTGGAACAACCCTTTCGGGGAAGGTGGTGGCACCAACCAAGGCCAGCGCCGGCTATGGCCAACCAGACCCGATCCCCGGGGCGCTCGTCTACGTCCCCAACGGGACAGTGGAGCCGTTGAACCCCGACGGGAACGTCAGCTGCGACCAGTGCTCCGACGGAGTGAGCGGCAGCCCGCTGGTGTCGGCCACGACGGGCACCGACGGCACCTTCACGCTGACCAACGTGCCCTGCGGCGTACCGGTACCCGTGGTCATTCAGCTCGGGAAGTGGCGCCGGCAGGTGACCGTGCCTGCCCTGACCTGCTGTGCATCCAACACCATGACGCTCGAGCAGTCACGGCTGCCGCGGACGCAGAGCGAGGGCAACATACCCCGCATCGCCGTCGTCACGGGTGACGCCGACGCCATCGAGTGCGTGCTCCCGAAGATCGGCATCGCGGACAGCGAGTACTCGCTTCCCAGTGGCACCGGGCGGGTGCGCTTCTACCGTGACAACGGGCAGAGTTTCGAAGGAGACAACAACCCCGCGGCGAACCTCTTCGACACGCCGAGCGAGCTGCGCAAGTACGACATGATCATCCTCGACTGCGTGGGCAAGCAGAGCCTCAAGACCGCGCAGCAGCGCCTGAACATGGAGGCCTATGCCAACGCCGGCGGCCGCATCTTCGCCAGCCACTTCGCGTACGTGTGGCTCTTCGGGGCGGCGAGCGATGCCCAGACCCACACCATCTCTTTCACCGGCACGGCCAAATGGAAAGTCCAACAGCCCTCCCCAGGTGACCAAGACGCCTTCATCGACACCTCCTTCAGCAAGGGCGTCACCTTTGGGCAGTGGGTGAATCTGGTTGGAGCTCAAGCCGGCCCCTCGAAGATCCACATCTCCACGGTGCGTCACGACCTCGACGCCGTCATTTCTCCGGCCCAGCGGTGGGTTTACGGGAGCGATTACTTCACCAGCCAGATTCCATTCCAGTACACGTTCAACACCCCTGTCGCGGCGAAGCCTGAGAACCAGTGCGGGCGAGTGCTGTTCAGCGACTTCCACGTCATCGATGCCACGTCTGGCGGCTTCAAGTGGCCGGGCGCCTGCAAGGCCTCGCCGATGACGGCGCAAGAGAAGGTCTTCGAGTACCTCCTCTTCGATCTCTCTTCATGCATCAAGCCTGACGTACCCCCTCCGCAGTCGTGCACGCCGACGACCTGCGCGACGCATGGCTTCACCTGCGGGTTGATCGGAGACGGCTGCGGCGGCTCACTCAACTGTGGCACTTGCACGGGCTCGACGACGTGCGGCGGAGGTGGACAACCGAATGTCTGCGGACTGCCTGGGTGCACGCCGCGGAGCTGTCTCCAGCTGGGAGCCACCTGCGGAATACAGGGTGACGGCTGTGGTGGGACGTTGACCTGCGGTGACTGCACGGGCCCCCAATCTTGCGGCGGCGGTGCCACACCCAATGTCTGCGGCGGAACCTGCACGCCCAAGACATGCGCACAGCTGGGCTTCGACTGCGGGTTGACGGGAGACGGCTGCGGGGGCTCGATCGACTGCGGCTCCTGCTCGGGATCGGCGACATGCGGCGGAGGTGGACGCCCGAATGTCTGCGAACCAGCGTGCGTGTCACGCACCTGCGGCGATCTCCAAGCCCAGTGCGGACCGCAGGGTGACGGCTGTGGTGGGGCGCTGAGCTGCGGCGACTGCACGGCCCCCCTCACCTGTGGCGGCGACGGCACACCCAACGTCTGCGGTGGCGGAACGTGTGTACCCAAGACCTGCGCGCAGCTGGGCTTCGAGTGCGGGCCTCAGGGCGATGGCTGCGGCAACGTCGTCCAATGCGGCACCTGCCCCTCGGGCCAGTCGTGCGGCGGCGCGGGGCCTGGGGTGTGCGGCACCATCACCTGCACACCGCTCACCTGCGAGACCCAGGGCCTGCACTGCGGGCCAGCCGGCGATGGCTGCGGCAAGGTCATCCAGTGCGGCGACTGCCCCTCGGGCTCTTCGTGCGGTGGTCCGGGGGCGCCAGGGGTCTGCGTGGCACCGACCTGCGTGCCTCGCACGTGCAAAGACGCGGGCGCCACTTGCGGGCCGATCGGTGACGGCTGCGGCGGCTCGATCGATTGCGGCACCTGCGCGCCGGGAGAGACGTGCGGGGGAGGCGGCGTCGCCAACGTCTGCGGAGGCATCGGGTAGACCGCTACGAGTACACGCCCAAGGGGGATGCGGGCGGAGCGGGTGCCCTCCGCCGTGCCTCCTGCGACCAGCCCCTCAGGGTCTTCGCCACATCGAAGACGGGCTGTACTCGTACCGATTCGGCGGCATGGCCGTGGCGCCTCCCAGCCCGCCCGCGGCATCAGCGTGCGCGAAACGTGATGTCAGAACGCCCCTGAACGCACACGCTGAGCTCGCGAGCTTCGCGGCAGATGGAACCATTGGCGCTGTTGCTGGCGACCCGGCCCTCACTTGCACGTACGCCGCTGGGACTACCTGGTGAACCTCGGGCAGTCGGTGGTGGAGTCCTTCCTCTTCTTCCATCCGGCGATGTGGTGGGTCTCGGAGTGCGCGCGCGAGGAGCGGGAGTACTGCTGCGACGACGCGGTGGTGCGGCAGCTCAGCGCCGCCCGCCCCTACGCCCGCGCGCTCTTGTCGCTGGAGCAATCGCTGCTGCCCGCCGCCGTCGCCGTGCCATCCACCGGAGGTCGATTCATGAAGCGCATTCGCCGAATTCTGGGAACCCGGAGCACCTCGTCGTCCGTCCCTCTCGCCGTGCCGCTGCTGGGTCTGGCCGCGCTGATGGCGGCGCTCGGCTCGTGTGCCGCGCAGAATCTCCGCGCCGTGCCGCCGGTGGTCGCGGTCTCACCCGACGTCGTTCCCTCGCTCCGAACCTTCTGCGCCGACCTGCGCACGCAGGCGACGCGGCCCGAGCTGGCGAAGATCGAGCCGCTCGACCTCTTCACCGTGGTGCTCGGCACCATGAGCGAGGACAACCCGAAGCTCGAGGGCTTCGTCGTGGAGGTCTCCAGGGTGCCGCCTGCTCAGCGACTGGACCTGTTCAAGCGCAGCATCGCCAGCGCGCTGGGCACGGACTGGCAGTGCGCGGACTTCGACGCGCTCTGGGCGGGCACGTTCACCCGCTGAACTGCCGGGGCCAACCAGCGCGGGGCGCTGCTACGAGTACGAGCCAAGGGCGAGGGCGGCGAAGGGCTATGGTGCCTCGGGCATCAGCGTGCGCGAAACGTGATGTCAGGACGCCCCCGGACGCACACGCTGCGTTCGCGAGCCTCGCGGCAGATGGAACCATTGGTGCTGTTGCTGGCGACCCGGCCCTCAGTGCTCGCCCGGGGCCCCATACGCGAAGTCGGCGCTCCAGCCTCATGGCTGCTCCGCAGCAGGCCCAGTTGGACCTCGGCCGTCGAAGTGCGGAGCCGCTGGACTCCGCGCAAACGCTGGTTGACCGTGACCGGAATGCTCAGACTGGCCCGTCTTACCTGTCGGGAGGCTGATTGGGAGCACCGGACATCGAGCGCTGGTACCACGGGTACTTCGCCCTCATCCGCGAGAAGTGCCGACGCATGCTTGGAGATCGTGATGAAGCCCAGGACCTCGCACAGGACACCTTCATTCGCCTCTGGCGGGCCCAGCTCCCGCTCGGCGATGCCCGCACCGTGACGACCTGGATCTACAAGACCGCCACCCGGCTGGCCATCGATCGGCTCCGTGCCCGGACGGTGCGGGAGGCGCATCCTCCCTCCGAGGACGTGGACCCCGGCCCCTTCGGCCTGGTCAGCGCCCGGCGGCGCATCGTGGGACTCGCCGGCTCGGTCCCCGCTGACGAGCTCGCGGCGGCGGTGCTGGATCGCCTCGACGGCCTCACCCACGCCGAGTGTGCCGAGGTCCTCGGCGTCTCGGAGCGCACGGTGCGACGGCTCCTGGAGCGCTTCGACGCGCGGGTCGCCGCACAGGAGGCCTCGCCATGAACCACCCCTCTCGCCTCGCCGTCGACCGCTTCGCCCTGGGCCTGCCATCGCCCGAGGTCGAGGCGCACCTTGCCGCCTGCCCCGAGTGCCGGGCTCACCTCGCGGCCGTCGGCGCCCGACTGCCGGTTCCGGGGTGGGTCCGTTCCTCCGCCGGGCCGCGATGGGCGCCGAGAAGTCCCCTCGTCGCTGGCTTCGTCGCCCTCGCCGCGGCGATGGCCGTGCTCCTCCTGCGAACGGGCACGACGACGAGCGAGCCGGCCACCACCGCCAAGGGACCTCCGGCCGTCACCATCTGGCTCAAGCGCGGCGCCGCCGTCGCCGCCTGGGACCAGAAGAGCCCGCTGCGGCCAGGAGATTCGATCCGCATCGAGGCGGCCCCGGCGGGCTTTGGGTACGTCACCGTCGTCTCGACGGCCGACAGCGCCGTGAAGACGCTCTTCACCCAGGCGCTCAACGGCTCGGGGCGTCCGGTGCTGACGCCGGCGTGGGAGCTCGACGCCCGCGGCACCGAGGAGCACCTGGCCGTCCTCTTCACCCAGGCGCCCGTCGACGAGGCGGGGGCCGGGGCCCTCCTCGGTCGCCGGGACGCCGAGGCGTGGTGCCTTCACGAAGTCCTGCCCAAGGAGTCTCCATGATGTGGACATCGCTCGTGCTCTCCCTCTTCGCGGCCATCCCCGAGCCCGAGCTGCGGCTGGCCGTCGTCGTGGGCTCCAACCACGAGGTGGAGGGTCGCGCGCGCCTCCGCTACGCCGGGAGCGACGCGCGGGAACTCGCTGGCGTGCTGCAGGCGACCGGCCGCTTCGCGTCGAGCGACGTGGCGGTGCTGCTCGACCCTCAGCCGGCCGACGTGCTGGCCGCCGTCGACTCTGCTGCGGCCCGGGCGCGCGAGGCGAAGCGGAGGTCGCTCTTCGTCTTCTACTTCTCGGGCCACGCCGACGACCGCGCCCTGTACCCGGGGGGCGAGGCGCTCGGGCTCGCCCGCCTCAAGACGGCCCTGGAGGATCCGGCCTTCGACGTGCGGATCGGCATCATCGACAGCTGCCGAGGCGGCGGGTGGACTCAGGCCAAAGGCCTGGTGCCAGCGATGCCCTTCGAGGTCCCTCTACCGGCTCTCGCCAGCGAGGGGACGGCGCTCTTGGCGGCGAGCTCGGGGATGGAGGACGCACACGAGGCGGAGGTGCTGAAGGGCAGCTTCTTCACTCATCACCTGGTGGCCGGGCTTCGGGGGGCGGCGGACCAGTCGGGGGACGGCCAGGTGACGCTGTCAGAGGCGTTCGCCTACGCGGACCGCTTCACCATCCGCGACACGGCCATCCGCAGCGCCCAGCCGCAGCACCCGAGCTTCGACATGCGCCTCCGGGGCCGGCAGGACGTCGTCCTCGCCGACGTCGGAGGGAGCCCGACCGTCTTGACGATGGCGCAGTCGGAGGGTCCGCTCCAGCTCGTGCAGCTGTCCACCGGCGTGGTGGTGGCGGAGGCAACCCCGGGCAAGCAGCTGGTGCGCCTCGCGGTGCCCCCAGGGGAGTACCTCGTGCGACGACTCACCGACGCCGGCATGCGCGCCCGGCAGGTCCAGGTGGCAGCGGGTCAGGCGACGGAGGTCGACGAGGCGAGCCTCACGCTCGTCGGTGATGGGGCGCTGGCAGCCAAGGGTGCAACCCAGCTCGAGGGCACGCACGCCCTCGCTCTCTCCAGCGGCGCGTTGCCGACCCCCTACATCGTCGCCGTCGGCGTCCAGGCCATGTACCGCAGGCGTTTCAGCGCGCCGTTCGCGCTCAGGGTTCGGGGCTTGTTCGCGTTCCCCGTCGAGACGAGGCTGATCACGACCCTGCAACGGGACTTCGGCGTGCGGCCAGACAATCCCTCGTTCAGGTGGACGGACCTGCTGGTGGGCGCCGACCTCGAGTGGCTCGCGTTGTCCATCGCGGGAGCGCGAGCCGGCTTCACGCTGGGGTTCTCCCTCGGGGCCTCGATGATTCATGCGACCAACTTCATTCCCGCGGGGACGGCCACGGCGACCGTCGCCCTCCACCTCACCGACCTCGCAGGGCTCGCCCTCTTCCTGGAGGGCGCCCTCCATGCTGGGGGCCTCCAGGGCTACTCCTTGCTTCAGCCCCAGGTGAACCTGGGGGTGGCGTGGCACTTCAGGTAACGTCCCGGGCAGGGGAGCAGCGTCCGTGCGACACCGCCTCGCCATCGGTGCTGACTGACGCAACACACACATTCCAGGAGGCAGACATGTTCGTGCGGTGGCTCGTTGCCATGTTCGCGGTCGCCATTGGCTCGTCGTGCGCACACGTCACGGCGCGGGTGTGTGGGCCGAGCGTCGGCGGTGTCGAGGCTCTCCTCGCGCCGGGTGCGACGATGGTGCTGGGCGAAATGCACGGCACGCAGGAGGGGCCGCGCTGCTCGCCGGGCCCTTCTGGCAGGCGGTCTACCAAAATGGCCGGCGCAGCGAAGGCATGCTCGAGCTGCTCGACGGCGTGCGGCGCATGCGGCAGCGGGGCCTGCCTCTGGAGCTCCTGCTCTTCGACGGCGACCGGACGCCCGGAGCCACCCGTGACCACGTGATGGCCGAGAAGGTGATGGCCCGCAGCGCGCGGAAGGCCGACTCGACCTTCGTCCTCCTCATGGGGAACCTCCATGCGCGCAAGGTGAAGGGCAACCCTTTCGGTGGGGACAGGGACTACGCGTGGCTGGCGACGCTGCTGCCCGGCCCGCTCACCTCACTCGACGTACGCGGCCCGGAAGGCTCCGCCTGAGAAGGACGAGGGCCTCGTCTCACTGCATGGCGATGCCCGGTGGCCGCGGAAGTGAGCAGGCAGGGGTGGATCTCGTCCCTGAGTGCACCATCAGCGTGCGCGAAAAGTAATGTCAGAACGCCCCCGGACGCACACGCTGCGTTCGCGCAGACGTAACCATTGGTACTGTTACGGGAGACCTGGCCCTCAGTCCTTCAGTCGGGGACTCCACCGACCGGCCGAGGGGCTCGTGATGCTCGCCCGGGACCCCACGATCCGAAGTCACCGCTCCAGCCTCAGAGCCGCTCGGTGGTCATTCAGAAGACCCAGTTTGAAAGACGATGGTCGCGCGGGCCCGCTCCACCCAGGTTCCTCGAGGTGCAGCCGGCAGACGTCGATGCGTCGCGAGTTGAGGGCCCCGAGCTCGGCTGGCGTCTGGGCCGACCGTGGGGAACCTCTGGGTGCTCTTGGTAGCGGCTCGACGTGCTGACCGGGGGCGCTGACGCAACGCGCCTTCCTTCGACAAGCCCGCTGAAGGCAAAGTCACCGCGCCGATGAGTTGATTGGGTTGGTGCGTAGGACGGCGGCAGTGGCCGTGTCCGAGAGCACGAGGTCACTGCTCAAAGCCAACCTAAGGGGCCTCGTGCAGCAGTCCGGCGTGCAGCGTTGCTTGGTCCTCTGGGGCCTCCTGGCGTTGGCGGGTGCGTGCACCAGTCCGGCGGTGGTCGGGGGAGTTCCTGGCGATGGCGGTGGCGGTGGCGACGTCGAAGACTCAGGCGTGGGCTTCGACGGGGGCCAGCTCGATGCGGGAGCCGACGCCGACGCGGGTATCCAGACCTGCTACAGCTGTCACGGCTCCATCGACAGCCCCGCCCCCCCGCGGGACGTGTCGGGGCACACGGAAACGACCGCTCGAGGCGTGGGGGCGCATCAGCGCCATCTGCGCATCTCCGCGGGCTGGCATCGTGATGTTCAGTGCGACGACTGCCATGTCGTGCCCGCCTCGGCTTCTGACGCGACGCACATTGACACGCCTCCGGCCGAGGTGGACTTCGGGCGCGTCCCCAACGCTCGAGGCGTCACCAGCCGGTGGGATGGGACGAGCTGCAGCACCTGGTGCCACGGAGCCACGCTCGCCGGCGGCCTCGTCAGCGCTCCCGTCTGGACCGTGGTCGATAGAACCCAAGTCTTCTGCGGTTCATGCCATGGCCTACCGCCGCCTCCTCCGCACCCCACGGTGAGCGGGGCGCTCTGCGGAACGTGCCACCCCAACGCCTCAGGCATGTGGTTCTCGGACCCAAGCCGGCACATCGACGGCGTCGTCGATCTCAACCAGGCCTGCAACTCGTGCCACGGCTCGGCGACGAACCCGGCCCCACCCCGAGACATCTCGGGTGCCACGGCGACCACCGCGCGAGGCGTCGGCGCCCATCAGTCCCACCTGACGGCGAGCTCCACCTGGCACCGGGACGTCGCGTGCAGCGACTGTCATACCGTCCCCACTCACGTGGAGGACCCCGGTCACATCGACCCGAGCCCGGCGGAGGTCCCCTTCGGAGACCTGGCCCACGCCAAGGGTGTCACGCCTTCCTTCGATGGGACGAGCTGTGTGACGTATTGCCATGGGGCTTCGATGGGCGGCGGTCAACCGCTGTGGACGAGCACCGGTACGGGCCAGGCCGCGTGCGGGACCTGCCACGGGTTGCCGCCTCCCCCGCCGCACCCTCCCGGCACTTCGTGCGCCACGTGCCATCCCAACGCAGGCCCAGGCAATACCTTCGTCGAGCCGCAGCGACACATCGACGGCACGGTGGACGTGGTCACGGCGTGCGACTCGTGCCACGGCAGCGCGGGGAACCCTGCGCCGCCCACCAGCACCACCGGCGCGACGTCGACCACGGATCGCGGAGTCGGAGCGCACCGGAGCCACCTGGGGCCCAAGACGTGGCACGCCGAGGTGACCTGCGACGAGTGCCACATCGTACCCGTGACGACCTCCGACCCGGGGCACGTCGGCCCGTTGCCCGCCGAGACCACCTTTGGATCCCTGGCTCAGTCCGGTGGGGCGAAACCCAAGTGGAACGGCGCCACCTGCACCAACGTCTACTGTCATGGCGCGACGCTCGACGGCGGCGCCGGAAGCAACACCGCACCGACGTGGACGGCGGTCGACGGCACTCAGGCCGCCTGTGGCACCTGCCACGGCCTCCCGCCCGGAGGCACACACCCTCAGAATTCGCAATGCTCCGTCTGCCACGGCGCCGTCATCGCCGCTGATGGTGGAATCATCAACCCGTCGTTGCACATCGACGGCCTCGTTCAGGCCTCGGGCGGACCCTGCGGAAGCTGCCACGCGCTGCCCCCGGCCACCGGCGCCCACCTCGTGCATGCCAGGTTCGCTGTACCCCTCTACGGGGGCCTGGGGACCGCGGCCTCGCTGCCGGCACCGACCGGCTACGCCTTTGGCTGCGGGACCTGTCACCCCCTCGACGGCGCGAAGCACCTGTCCGGGGGGCGCGCCGACATCGAGCTCTCGAACGTCAACGCGCCGGCCGGGAGCCTCAAGGCCCTCTCGCCGAACGCAACCTACACGCCGGGGTCGACCGTCTTCACCGACGCCGACAGGCTCCCCTATACGCTGGGCACCTGTGGAACCGTGTACTGCCATTCTTCGCCCTTCTTCACCACTCCGGCGGGGGTTCCAACGCCGGGGGTCGACTTCGTCTTCGGCGGCTACCCCATCGCCTTCCCCGCCTACCCGCTGACCTCGAGCCGCGGCTACGTCACGGCGAGCTGGGGCGCGGGCAGCTCAGGGTGTGGTGCTTGTCACGGCTTCCCCATTCGCCTCGCCAGCACCGATGACGCCGCGATGGCGGGGCAGAGCCACTCGTGGATCGATGCGGTGACGGGGGCCGAGAGTGGCCATGGTTCGAATCACGGCTTCGCGCCACTGCCCTGCCGCACGTGCCATGCGCGCACCGTGAGCCAGGCGAACGCGACGGCGCGGGTCGGTGGGCTGTCGGTCTACGGGGCAGTACCCATCACCGGCTTCGCGAGTCACGTCAACGGTCAGCCCGACGTCTTCTTCGACACCAACCCAGTACAGTACATGACGTCCAAGAGCCTCGCCTCGGCGACCTATTCAGTCGCTACCAAGACATGCAGCAACGTCGCGTGCCACCTGGCACAGACGGCCGTCCGAAGTGGAAACCCATACCGAGAGCAGGTGGGCATCGAATGCAACGCGTGCCATCAGTACTGACGCAGGCGGTGCGCCTCGGCGTCGCCGTGGCCTCGTCGTTGGCCCTCGGAGGGCAGAGCGACGATGTCTACCGAGCGACGGCGCATGCCAGCCCGAGCTCGGGCGTCGCGCGAGTTTCGACCTCGCCGCGGGGTCACTGCCGCCAGTGCCACGTCCGCCAGGAGGCGCCGTGGACGCAACCCAAGGCCCTCTTCACCACCAACGACAACGCCCTGTGTCTCAGCTGTCACGCCAGCGCCAACGCCTCGGGCACCTTCGGGGGCCCAGTGGCGTACGCCTCGAGCGCCCACTCGAACTCCGGCCGCATGCTGTGGCCGGGCCCCGTGCCCGCGCCGCGGCTGGTGGGCGACGAGGGCAAGTGCGTCAACTGTCACGCGGTGCACGGCGCCGAGGACGGGCTCGGGCTGGTGCCGAACCTAACGCAGCTGCGCGAGGAGTCACTCTGCCTCACCTGCCACGACGCGACCGGGCCTTCGATGAAGAACATCCTCATCGAGGTGCAGAAACGGGTGGCGCACGCGCCGATGTCCACCACGGGGCGCCATGTGCCCGGCGAGTCGAGCCCCGGCTCGTTCGCGGCGGGGGCGACTCGCCACGTGGAGTGCCCCGACTGCCACAACCCGCACCGAGCCTATGGGCCAGACGCGGGCTCCTCGCAGATGCTCGCAGGGGCGAGCCGAGTCCGGTTCGAGTATGACGGTGGCGCCTTCGCCTTCCTGCCCAACGGCGACACCTCGCCCATGCGGGAGTACGAGGTGTGCTTCAAGTGCCACTCGTCATTCACCACGCTGCCGGCCGGGGCCCGTGACAAGGCGGCTGAGCTGGATCCGCGAGCGGCGTCGTTCCACCCCGTGGTGGGTCGCGGCACCAACGCCACCACCGCCATGGCGAGCAGCTTGGCCGGCGGCACCGGTCTCCCGCACCTCACCGTTTCGAGCCTCATCGAGTGCCAGGACTGTCATGCCTCGAACGCACTCCCACTCACCGTCAGCGTCGCGTCGGCCTACGTCGGGACGACCGCGCGAGGGCCCCATGGCTCGTCCATCGCGCCGGATGCGGGCTATGCGGGCTACGCCGGGGCCTTGGTGAGGGCGCGGTACCGGACGAGCGGCTCGGTCTCGAGCCCCACGACCGACTTCGAGCTCTGCTTCATCTGTCACGCATCAGCGCCGTTCACCGGCTCTGGCTCCACCGCGACCAACTTCGGCGAACACCGAAAGCACATGAGCCAGGGGCTCCTCTGCAACGAGTGCCACGATGACCTGCACGGCACCAGCCTGTCTTCGCAGGTGGCCAACCGGAGCTACTCGCGACTGGTGAGCTTCGCCCTCTCGGTGACGGGGAGCAGCGGAACCGGCGCCCCCTCGTGGACCGCGAAGACGAGCGGCGCCAATGGCTCCTGCAGCCTGCGGTGCCATGGAAAGACGCACACCTCGTTCACGTACTGAGGTTCTCGGAGAGCGCCAGCTCCTCGTTGATGCCCTCGAGCCGAGCAATGGTCGCGCGGGCCCGCTCCACCCAGGGAAGCAACAATGACCTCGACTTCGGGTAGAGGACTGCCTGCGCCTCGTACTCCTCGAGGTGCAGCCGGCAGAATTCGATGAGCCGCGAGTTGAGGGCCGCGAGCTCGGCCGGCGTCTGGGCTGACTTCAGCACGTCGGCCAGCATCCGTTTCCGCTCGTTGATTCGGAGGCTCGCCTCGGAGACCCGGGCGAGGGCGACGAGCTCGTTCTTCGTGAGGTACACCCCGCTCTTGGCCACCACCGCGAAGCCCGCCGCCAGCGCGTCGAGGGGCCCGTCTCCCGCTCCAGGCGTCATCGGTGCCCCCAGAGGGTGCGGGCCTCGGAGTGTCGCTCCCGGCAGGCGCTGCACATCACCTGATCATCTCGCTCGGCGTTGAACGGGGCGCCACACTCTCCGCACAGCGTCATCTGGAAGCTCACCAGCACCTTGGGCTTGGAGTCGAGGAAGTCGATCAGGTTCAACTCGGGATCGGCCGTGATGGCCTTGGGCTCGCAGACGTCGTGGCACAGGTGGCAGTTCACGCACTTCCGAGCCTCGAACCGAATCTCCTGGTGGAGCCGGGCCGTCTGCAACGCCCCGGTGGGGCACGCGGTGACGCACAGCATGCACGCCGTGCATCGGGACCGCTCGATCTGCTTGGTCGACAAGCAGCTCACCGACTCACCGGGCAATGACGCCGCCGCTGGCCTGAACGACGGAGGCAGGGTCGCGAGAAACCGCTGGCGCCGGGGCGTCGTGCTCACGGCCCGAATGGCGGCGACGTCGAGCCGGGCGGGGGTCGTCAGCTTCCTCCCCGGAGCCTTGGCCACCAAGAGACCGAGGAGCTGGCGGCGGGCGGCCACCGGGCGCCGTGGCTTGGCCTGGCTCACCTTGGGCGGGCTGGTCTCGTCTCGCCACTCCATGGTCACGGCGGCGCCCATGGCCCGGGCGAAGACGCGGGCCTTCTCCACCGCGAGCCGCACCCGCTCATGACCAGCGTTGCCGGCAGCGCAGTCGCGAGCGATGACCTTGAGGCTCCCCCAGGCCCGCGACAGGGTGAGCAGATCCTCCGACGACAGCGCCCCCACGCACGGGAGCCCGTCGCGACCACAGGCCACCTCACGGGGCCGGGAGGCAACGAACGCCGCGGCGTCGAAGGCGCTCACAAAGGCGTCGGTGGGGCAGACGGCCTGGCACAGCCCGCACTCGATGCAGTCGTCGAGGGCGACCTCGACCGATTGACGGGGGCCTCCGAGCGACACGGCCTGAGTGGGGCAGAGGTCGACGCACGCCCGGCAGCTCGCCGCCACCGAGCGGGTGCGCACGCAGCGCTCGTAGGTGAGCTCGAGCGTCATTCCAGCGCCCCAAAGTCAGCGTGGAGGAACTGCAGGGTCGCGTCGGCCGCGTCGCGGTAGAGGGTCGTGCGGGCGTTGCGACGGGCGGCGAAGAGGTACACCGGCGCCCAGGTGAGCAGGTGCTGCTCGAGGAAGTCGCGCTCCACGCCGCGCACCACGCTGGCGTAAGGGCCATTGCCGTGCTCGAGGGCCTCTCGCTCCTTGTCACACAGCACGCTCAGCACCTCGAGCTCGATGCCCAGGTGATCCGGCGCCAGAGACCGGGCCGAGGCCAGGTCGATCTCGAAGCCGTACTTGCGAAGGAACGTGGCCACCGGGTTGACCGCCCCCGACTCCACCATTCCATCTTCGCGGCGGAAGAAGGATTCGTAGGGCACCAGGTTCACCACCGTGAGGTGCACGAAGTCGGCGTCGAAGGTCGCCTGGCGATCCGCCTCGAGGGCCAGGCGCTTGGGCTCGTCGCTGGCCCAGAAGTCGGGCAACAACTCTCGCCCGAACGGCCCCGCGACGATGTCGGTGAAGGCGGCGTCGAGCTCCCGCACCCACAGGCGAGAGAAGAAGGCGTAGAGGCGCCCACGAGCGGCGGCGTCGAGGGTGCTCACGACTTCAGATTCATCTTGAACGCGTCGCGAGTCAATGGGACCCAGGGCCGTTTCAGGTGTTCGGGCCGTCGGAGCCCCCCAGGGCCGGGCGCCGGGCGGGTCAGCTGATCTCTCCAGGCGCGATAGGTCTCGAAGGTGGCGGCGATGTCGACCTTCAGGTCGCCCACCTTCTCGCCGGGGCCCACCTTCTCGAGGAGCACCTTCTGGTGCCAGCAGTGCATGCCCGAGATGGGGTCGGGGTGCGGGTGGTGCACGGCGTTCTGCCAGACGCCCGACAACCCATCCCACGTGATGTTGTCGAGATCGCCATTCATGGCCGCGTAGGGCCAGCCGCGCTCACCGAACTCCTTCGTCGGAGTCACCTCGAAAGGACTGATGCCCTTGGTCAGGCTCAGCTCGCGCACGGTGCCTGACTCTTTCACTTGGGCGACCGGGCTGCCCACCCGCATGAGGTGCAGCGGCTGCTCGAAGCCCTCGATGGCCACCGCCTCGACGAGGCGCCAGCGCCCCGCGTGGTGGCTGCACGCGAGCACCCCCGGAGCCATACCCTCGGTAGGCTGACACTGGGCGATGAAATAGCCTGACTCCTTGCCCGAGAGCGTGTCGACCACCCGCACCTTCACCGGCTCGCCACGCGCGAAGCCGAGGCGCGCCGCGTCGACCGTCGCCATCCACAGGGGGTTGTGGTTCTGGCTGATCTCCATGAGCCACTTGGAGTTCACCCCACGGGTGTGAATGTTGTACGGCAGCCGGAAGATGGGGTTCAGGGCGAAGGCGTTCGCCTCGGTCATGTACTGGTGGTGCACGTGCGACACGATGTGCACCATCTTCTCTCGCTGCTCGGGGGTGCGCGGGTAGATGGGCAACGCGTACTCGGGCCAGCCCCAGTCTTTCATGTACCGGGCGTAGATCTCGAGCTTGTGACTGGGAGTGGCGAAGCCGGTGACGAGCTTCCCGTCTTCCTGCTTGATGCCGATGAAGTGACGCCCCTCGGGCCCATCGACGTAGGCCTGGTGGCTCCGCGCATCGGTCTTCACGTCCTTCAGCTTGTACTCCACCATGCCGCCAAACCACTGGGCGGCCTTGGTCTTCACGGTGCCCTTGGCCTCGTCGACCCGCAGCTCTTCTTCGTGCTGCTTGAAGACGTCGATCTTCTCGGTCCACGCCCCGCGATCGCGCATGAAGTCGTACGAGGGGTACTTGGTGGCGAGGGCGGCGAGTTGGTGCTCCAGCGGGCTCTGGGCAGCGGCCGCCTTCTTCTCGGCAGCCTCGAGCGCCGCCTTCTTGAGCCGGGGCAGCGTGGCGAAGGCCGCGTTGTAGTACTCCGCGATGGTGACGGGCTTCCCGGGGTTCTCCCGGCTCTCCCAGAACTGGCGAATGCCCAGCGAGCCGTCGGGGTCGACGTGGTGGAACAGCAGGTTCACCCACAGCTCGTTCTCTTCCCAGATCTCTCCCAGCCCAGCCTTCACGTGGGCCTCGAGGGTCGCCCGGGCGGGGTCCTTCGGAGTCCACCCGCTCTTCTCCAGGGCCACCCTCAGCACCGGCTGACGAAACGCGACCCACGCCTCGGTGTTGGTCGGCTCGGAGTGCTGATCGTGCCGCTCTCCCGACAACCCCACCGGGAGGATGTAGTCCATGAACCAGTTGGTCTCGGACCAGATGGGTGACGGGTTGAAGGTGAGCTCGAGCTTCGACTCGTCTCGCAGCACCTCGATCCACCGGAAGCCGTCTGGGTTGATCCACACCGGGTTGTACTGCCGGGGAATCCACACGGCGAGCTTCTCGGGCACCGAGAGGCCTCGGTCCTTCCACCGCTTCTGCCACTCGGTGTCGGAGAGGAGGTGCGGCAGCAGGAAGGACATCTCGTAGGACGCCAGCGGCCACTCGGGGGGCCACGACAGCTCGTTCCACGCGTTCACCTTGGGCGGCGACTCTGCCTTCGTGGCCTTGCCACCCTTGCCGGCCACCGCGATGACCCGGCCGTCCTCTACGCCCAGGGCACCGACGCCGTTGAAGTTGCCGGTGAGCGAGAGGAGCAAGATGCCGGTGCGGCCCGACGACATCCACCCGCCGCGGTTTCCCGCCGCCGTCGAGCGCCAGTAGAACGAGGTGATTCGGTCCCCGGCGAACAGCACGTACTCGTAGAGCTGCTCGAGCTTCTGCAGCGGCACCCTCGCCTCCTCAGCCGCCCACTCCAGGGTGTACCGGCCGTAGAGGTCGACGAGGAGCTTCTCGAAGTCTTCGAAGGTGTCACCCTGGGGCACGCTCTCGATGAAGCCCCGCTCCTTGAGCAGCTCGAGCTCGGCCTTGTCATCGAGCAGGTCGTGCCAGTTCCACCACTGCCGAATGAACGCTCGATCGTACTTCTTCTCGCGAACGAGGCGACCGGCCAGAGCCAGGTGTATGGCCGACTCGCTCCCCGGCCAGCAGGGAATCCACAGATCAGCCATGCCGGCCGAGTTCGACAACCGTGGATCCATCACCACCAGCTTGGCGCCCTTCTTCCGGGCCTTGGCGATGCGCATCGCCGACTGCTGGAAATAGTGGCCCGCGTCGGCGGCATGGGACGAGACGAGGAGAATGAGGCGGGAGTTCTCCCAGTCAGGCGAGCTGCGGTCGTCGTTGGACCACAGCACACTGCCGGTGCGACCGTTGGCCGAGCAGATGTTGGTGTGGCTGTTTTGACAGTCTTGCCCGAGGCTCGCCCACACCCGCGGCGTGAAGCCCGACTCGTTGGGCCGGCCCACGTGGTGCATGATCGACTTCTTCGACAGCTCGTCGCCGCTCTTCAGCGCGGCGTTCATCTTGGCGCCGATGGTGGCCAACGCCTCGTCCCACGTGGTGCGCACCCACTTGCCGTCGCCCCGCTTAGTGCCAGGAGCCCGTTTCAAGGGAAAGGGGATGCGATCGGGGTCGTACATCTGCGACTGCACCGCGTAGCCCTTGGCACAGTTGCGCCCGAGGCTGCCGGTGTGCAGCGGGTTGCCCATGTACTTGCGCACCACCAGCGTCTCTTTGTCGACCCAGGCGGTGAGACCGCACACGGCCTCGCAGTTGTTGCAGACGGTGGGCACCAGGAGGTGCTCGTGCACCTTCACGTCGTGGCGAGCGACGCCGCCCTTCTTCCAGTCGTCACCGTCGAGCTCGCGCCAGCCGCCCCACTTCTCGAACGGGGGGTAGCGCTCGAAGTTGCCGTCCTTCACCGGGAGCTTGTCGAAGCCCTTGAGCGGCTCACCGGCCCGGGCCTCGGGGAGGTACGACTTCACCGCTCCGGCGGTGACGACGGCGGCGGCGGTGCCAGTCACGGCCGCGGCCTTGAGGAAGTCTCTGCGCTTCATGAGATGACCTTTGGAGCCTTAAGAGAGCGGGAGGAGCTGGGGAGCGATGAGCCAGGCGTGCTTCACCAACCACAGGCCAACCAAGCTCGAGACCGCGGCCAAGGGAAAGAGGAGCGGAGTCTTGCCTCGCAGGCCGATGAGGGCCAACACGCCCGGCACGACGAAACCCAACACGAGCCCCGAGTAGAACAGCACGCCCAGGTTTCCGCTGAGCAGCGCATGAACGATGAACTCCGCCTCCTCGGACTTCTGGGGAGCGAAGACGACCTCGGTCACGTAGATGGTGAGGGCGACCATGGCCGACAGCGCCAGCACCCAGGCGAAGACGGTGGAGTCCTGGTCGTGCCCCTTGCCCAGCAGGAGGAAGACCGCGCTCCCCGCCAGCGTCGCGGCGAGGATCATCTGGGCCACCTCGGTGGGCGTGCTCCACAGCTCCCGCGCGGTCGATTGGCCGAGCAGACCCGCGGTGTAAATGGTGGCCAAGAACCCGACGACCCAGGTGGGCCCGATGAGGCGATCGTACAGCCCGTCTTGCCGCTTCCAGGCCAGCACCGTCATCACGAAGGTGAGCCCCACGTAGACCGACAGCACCCACGCCCCCAGGTTGATGACCGAGGTGGGGTGCGGGTACACGAACATGTGCCAGAACCGAAACGGCTGGTGGAGGTCGAGCACGGTGAACAACAACGTGATGTCGACGAAGACGAAGGCCACCGCCGGAATCACCAGCCGGTAGAAGTCCCGTGAGGGGCCCTTGCGCATGAAGAACGCCCCCACCAGGAACACCCCGGTCGAGATGCTCTTGGACCAGAAGTTCATCGTGACGAACCAGCCCCAGAAGACACCGGTGTGCAACACGTCGAGCGTCACGCGCGCCGACTGGAGCACCGGCGCGTGGGCAGTGAGGGGTTCCATGGCTTTAGTGGCCTCCGACCTTGTCGAGGGTGCCGATGCGGTTGAAGAGGTTCATCCCTTCCTCCCGCCTGACCGAGAGCGGCTCGAGCTGGCTCTGCCCGCCGCCACAGTAGACGTGCTTGGGCTTGGTGCCCTTCTCGGGCTTGCGCACCCGCACGTCGCGGTGTGACGCGATGTACTGGCTGATGCGGCTCTTGGGGTCGTCGAGATCGCCGAAGAGGTTGGCCTCGGTGGGGCACGTCACCACGCAGGCAGGCTCGAGCCCCGCCTCGACCCGGTGTGCACAGAAGGTGCACTTGTCGGCCGTGTTCGTCTCCGGGTCCATGTAGATGGCCCCATAGGGGCAGGCCATCATGCAGGCCGCGCAGCCGATGCACCGCTGGCTGTCCACGTTGATGATGCCGTTGGGCAGCTGATGCAACGCTGACACCGGGCAGACGCGCTCACACGGAGCGTTCTCACAGTGGTTGCAACGCATCGGTGTGAAGTTCCGCTTCACGTCGGGGTAGAGGCCGACGTCCACGTACTTCACGCGCAGACGCCACGCGCCCACGGGGACGTTGTTCTCGGCCTTGCAGGCAACCTCGCAGGCCTTGCAGCCAATACAATTGTTCAGGTCGACAAGGAACCCAAGTCTCACGAGATACGCTCCAGGTGGAACTGAGAGCCTGGGCATAAAGTGAAGGTTCGCGCCTGGACCCAATGAGGGGCGCTTTTGTTCACCCGCTCGTGGTGCGGCGCGTCAGCCGACGCCAATCACTGCGGTGGATCAAGCGTGACCTGCACCGCGGCCACCTTGCCGTCACGGAGCACCTCGACTGCCACCGTGTCACCAGCCTTGAACAGCTCGAGTTGCGAATTGATGTCGTTGACGGAGCCGACCGTGTGCCCAGCGATGGACTGAATGACGTCGCCGAGAAGGAGCGAGCCCTGCTGGTCGCGTCGGGTGCCACGAAGCCCCGCCTTGGCAGCCCCTGAGCCCTCGGCTACGTCGTAGATCAGCACGCCCTCGACGCCAGCGCGGTGCACCACCCACTCGGGAGCGGACACGATGCCGAGGCGAGGGCGGATGATCTTCCCGTGCTGGAGGAGCTGGGGGACGACTCGATTGACCGTGTCGACGGGGACCGCGAAGCCGATGCCGGCCGAGGCTCCACTGGGGCTGGCGATCTGCGTGTTGACGCCGATGAGGCGCCCAGCGCTGTCGAGGAGCGGACCACCCGAGTTGCCTGGGTTGATCGCCGCGTCGGTCTGAATGACGTCTTCGATGCGCCGGCCGGTGAGCGCCTGAATGGTTCGCCCGAGCGCGCTGACGATGCCTGTGGTGAGGGTGAAGTCGAGGCCGAAGGGGTTGCCGATCGCGAAGACCTTCTGCCCCACCTTCAGGTCGCGGCTGGTGCCAAGCATGATGGGGGTGAGCTTCTCCTTCTCGGCGCGAATGATGAGCACGGCGAGATCGTGATCGGGAGAGGCGCCCACCAGCGACGCGGCCCACTCGCTGCCGTCATGCAGCGTCACCCGCGCGCCCGTGGCCCCTTGAATGACGTGGTAGTTCGTCACCACGTGACCCTCGGCGTCCCATAGGAAGCCCGAGCCAGTGCCCTGGGGTACCTCCATCACGTCGAACAGACCGGCCCGCTGGGTCACGGTGGTGATGTAGACGACGGCTGGGCTGGCACGCTCGAACAGCTCGATGGTGGCCTTCTCTTCCTGGCTGAGGTCGCCCCGGGCCACCACCGGGCGCGGCTCGGCTGGCGGGCCCGAGGACTTGCCCCCCAGCGTGTGGAGCCACTGGGCGGCGTCGAGGCGCCCGAGGAGCACCAGCACCAGCGCCGCTCCGAGGAACGCCCACAGCATCGCCCTGAGCACCGAAGCGGCCACCGAGGTCGGAGGTCCCATGTGAGGGCCCTAACAAAACCCAGAGAAGCCGTCGAGTCGGTACCCCGTCACTGAATGGCGAGCCTGAGCCTCAGGGTGAAGCGCGCGCCGCCTTCGGGACGCCCGGAGCCCTCCAAGCTGCCACCACAGCGCAGCACCTGCTCCCGAGCCACCGCCAACCCCAGGCCACTCCTCGACGGGCCCTTGGTGGTGAAGAACGGCTCGAACAGCCGCTGCTGAACCTCGGCGCTGAGCCCCGGGCCGTCATCTTCGACGATCAGGTGCAGCTCGTCGCCTTCGGGTCGGGCCATCAGGCGCACCTGGCCGCCGGGTGACTGCCTGGCGGCCTCGGCGGCGTTGACCAGCAATGCCTCGAGCGCGCTCTCGAGAAACGGGGCCAGCCCGAGCACGGTCGGCAAGCCCTCCAGCGGTGGGCGCTCGGCCTTCACCGTCGACAAGGCCCCCGTGGCCCGCTCCCACGCCGCTTCGATCAACTCGCCCGCGGGAATCGCCTCGAGCTCGGCGCTCCCACCTTGTGCCAGCGCCTTCATCGCGCCCACGGTGTGGGCCATGCGCCGCGCCGCCTGCTCCATCTCGTCGAGCACTTCACCGACCTCGTCCTCGGTCTCCAGTCGGCCGCGGGCACCCTTGAGGTAGCTCAGCCCGGCCACCACCACCGCGAGCGGGTTGTTGAGCTCGTGCCCGACGGCGGAGCTGAGACGCCCCACCAAGGCCAGCCGCTCCACCTGGCCGCGCCGGCGTTCGCTCTCGGCCAGTTGCTCCAGCATGAGCGCCTTGTCGTGCTGCGCCCGAAGCTCCGAGAGCCACACCAGCCGGAAGCCACGGGTGCCGACCACCGCGACGACGGTCAGGGCCATCGAGATAGACACCCAGATGACCGCGAACTGAGTGCCGGCGCCAAACCTGATGATCTGCACCACCCCACCGAGCAGCGTCCCCACTCCGACGAGCACGGCGGCGAGTGGAATCGACGGCGCGAGCGCCATCACCCCGAGCGGCAACGCCAACAGCAGCCCGAAGCCGGGGCCATTGGGTCCGTGCATCGTGCCCAGCGCGGTGGCGCAGAACCCGCTGAACAGGGCAATCACATACGCCACCCCGAGGACCAGTCGCCGAGAGCGCGTTCGCAGGCTGAGCGCGCCCAACAGCAGCGAGAACGCCCAGGCCAGCAACAACCCAAAGGCCCAGCGCTCCCAGCCGAGCCAGACCCCGAGGGGAACGAAGAGCACGAGGAGACCCGCCACCACCAGGTAGCTGCTCTGCCAGAGGTTCCATTGCTTCGCCGTCAGGTCACGAGTGAGCTGGGCTCGCTGCCCTGCTGGAGAGCCGGTGGGGGGCGGCTCGACCTCCACTGACGGCTTTCGCACCCGCCCCATGTACCGGAACGTGCGGGCGCTCGCTAGCCAGCCGGAGCGGCTTCAGTGAGACTGAACGCCGCCCTTCGTGGCTACGAGGCGGCTTGGCCTTGCGCCGTTGATCGGGTGAAGCCGGCTTCACGCCCTCGAATCGTCGATGAAGCAGCTGATCAGCCGCAAGACCGGCGGCGAACGGTTCGCCGAGCACGGAGCGGGTCTCGGGGGACGGGACAGCGAGTGCGCGCCGTCCAGAGTCGGTTCGGTTGACGCGCGTGCGGTCCAGCTCGAGGAGGCCGGTTCAGTGCCCATCTTCTTCGCGACCCCTGCCAGGCCCGCGCCCTTCATCGCCGGCTTCGCCGTCGGCGCCGCATGACAGCTCTCACATCGTGCCAGTGTCGCACTCGGGAGCGAGGCGTGGTCGAAGGTCGCGGGTGTCCAGTGCTCGGTCGTGTGGCACTGCTCGCAGCTCACGCGGAGATCTCGATGGAGGTCGTTCGTGGGCGCCGCGTGGCACGTCACACAGGCTCCGCGCATGGCTGGGCGCAGCAAGGCATGCGAGAACCGACGGTCGGTCGGTCGCCCATGATCCCTGATTCAGCACTTCGCGGCGGGAGTGGTGCTGGCGGCGTGGGGAACTGCTCGTGGAGGCACACGCGGGTGATGAGCCGGAGACGCCGTGGGCGACGCTCGTCCTCGTCGGCGCCTTCTTGGCGTTCTGGACGGTGCAGCTCTCTGGACGTACGAGCTGAGTGGCATGAGTGGCCGCCGCGCTCGAAGGCACGGGGATGTCCGCTTGGCGCGACCGATGAGGACGGGTGAAAGGCCTCAGCCCCATCTTCACGGCTTGATGGTGCGTCGCCGGTTCTGAATCGAGTTGAACTGTACGGTGAGCGGATCGCTCTCCGCCTTGACTTGGTCGCCGTTGCACCGGTCGATGACCTGGAGCTTGAGGTCGATCTTCCCCTGGTGGAAGACGCTCGCGCGCAGGCGGTCCTCGCCGTCCCAGCTGTCGCCGTTTGCCCGGTCCGCCACGCCGTTGGTGTGGTACGTGTCGCCACCGCACCTGGCTTCCATGTCACGGTGCCCGTAGCGGCACAGGTTGTCGGCGGTGCGGTCCTCGTGCCAGGTGCCCGGCTTCGCATCGGCGGGGAAACCCTTGTGCGGGGGACGCCCCCCGTTGCTCCGCTGAAATTCGTCGTCCCATCGCGCCTGCTGCCGCACCTCGCAGCACGAGGCTTTGCGGCCGCTCGCCGGGTTGTCTGCGAACTTCGCGCTCATCTCGACGCCGGCCGTCTGCTCGAGGCTGCCGGGATCCTCCTGCTTGGCCTGGATAGTCCCCGTCTTGCTGTACGTGGGACCGGAGATGACCTCGCATTGGCCTCCAATTGTCGAACTGCCCATGGCTTCCTCCCTGTTGAGCGTCTCTGAGGTGGTATCGGCGGCCGGCTGGACCGGATTCCCTGTCGCCATGTAAATGGCAATTACAGTTCCTCACCCCTCCGTGAACAGGACGTCTAATCTGTCCACGCCACTGATCCGTCGATGTCATCGCCTTCGCGGCGGGCGGGCCGGAGGCTCGGAAGAGTGGCCTGCTGCCTACTGCTCGACGATCTCCACGCGCCGGTTGAGCGCTCGACCGACGATCAGGGTAACCGGCATCGAGGTTCCAAGCCGAGTCCTGAACCAATGAGGAGTTCGTGACGATGACACTCCGGAGCACGAGGCAGCTCAGGCCGCAACCACTCCAGTGAGCGCTCCCGCCCTACTTCAGGAGGACCGAGTCCCCCGCGTCGCCGTCCTTCGCCTTGGTGTATCGCACGATACTGCACACCCCTCCCTACTCGACGTCGGTGTCGGCCTCCGCAATCGCATACACAATGACAGCCACGACAAACACACCCAGGAGCACCACGATAGGGAGCATGAGGCTCGCTCGTCGCCCCCCCATTCGGCGGTGCGCCTCGTAGAGTGGCTTCCAGCCCTCGAGCACCGTCTTCGTCGAGATGACGGACATCACCGTGATGATCACGCTGGTCTTCCGCGGGATGATCGCCGCGACCACCGACACCACCAGGCAAACCCCGGCGACGATCCCCGCCGTCTGCGCCCGCTCGGGCCGACGCACCCGCGACCAGTTCAGGGCGCTCAGGACCGCCGCGATGGCGCCGTTGCCGAGGATGCCGAGGGTCCACAGGTACCCCGACGGGTAGAGCTTGATGTCCTGCTGGCGCTCCCGCTCTCGCACTGCACAGCTCGGGCACAAGGTCGCCTCGAGTACCCGCTCCACCGACTCGGTGAACGCACCGCACCGAGGGCAGATGATTCGCGGCGGCTCGACTGCCGGCGCGCCCTCGTTCCCAGCGACCGACTCCATGCGCAGCCTCCGGTGAAGCAATCAGCAGGCACCTTTGCCCAAGAAGCACCAGGGTTCAACCGCGGGGCTCCTGGCGGCGGTCGGGGCGAACACGACGACGCGGTCGCCGTCGTGCCAGTACCAGCCGAGGTCAGGTGATCGCCCTGCGGCAGCGAGTGCGAGCGCAGCCTGGCGAGCGCGTCCTATTCCTGGTCGGTCACGGTCCATCCCTTCCATTGGTACTCATTCGCTGGCACATCGAAGGTCGCCGCGAAGCCGAGCCGAGCCCCCGAGCGCTCGGGAAGCGAACCGCTTCGGGCGGGACCCTGCGTTTGAGCACGGTCCCCCGCGGGTGGTACCAGGCGTTGACGAACCCAGGCATTTGCCAGAACCACTCGCCGTTCTCATCGTAGGCGTCGCCGAGTTCGACGAGGTCGCCAGCGCACAGGCCTGAGGCAGCACAGCGCGCCATCCAAGTTCGTCTACGACGGCTGGACGACCGCCTCCACCAGCGCCCCGTTGACGCCGACCACTCCCACGCTGGTGATGAGAATGCCGCGGCTCTTCCCCTGCTCATCGCGCAGGGCGTGCTGCGAGTAGCACTGAATGCTCGGCCATTTCCCTGGCGGAATCAGGAAGCTAACTCGCTCGGAGCTCGGTGCTGGCCCTCCTTGTCCCGGTACGCCGTGCTCCACGCCGTTGGCGTCGCGGACCCGCACATTGGTGACAGGACAGAAGTCCCTTCCGTTCTCAACGAGAATGTGCGCCATCGTTCGCCCCCCGAAGCCAGCCTCGCGTGTCGAGGTGAGAGCCTTGGACGCCGAGAAGGATTTCTCGTGGTTGAAAGAAGTCGGGTTTGCCTCGAGGGCGAGCTCCAACCCGTCTGACCCAAAGCAGGAGCCGGGCGACTCAGTGCTCCATCATCAGAGGACTTCTCGCACTCTGCCGTTTCGATGGCTCCTCGGTGCCGTCCTCCTGACCGCCCTCTCCTCCGCAGCGCAAGCTCCGCTCCAGGTGCTTGCGCAGGCTCGCGTTGGGAGCGGTTCGGCCGTGGCGTCCCTGTGCCGCTGGCGCTGCCCACCGAAGTCTGGATCAACAAGCCGGTGAAGCCGGAGGCCGCGAACGAACGAGTTGCAGTCTCAATTCTGACAGACGTTGTCTCATTCACGTTGACAGGTTCCGGCATGCCCTCGAGGTGACGCGTGGAGGTGGAGGAGCATTCTGTCTTGAGGGGACAGGCATTCAGCACTCCAAGCCCCTGAGGCGGCGGGCCCCGAACCAGACGCGCCGAGTGCCCCGTGGAGCTGGACTCCCAGGTCGGGAACTGATTCGGTTGCTCCTTGAGCCGAGCCTTGTTTGCGTTACTGTGTTCGACGATCCTGATGGGTCCGCGCGAGGCCGCCGCGAGCCCTGACCCCACGGCCCGGGAGATCATCGGCGATCTCGGGAAGATCGTCAGTCCCGAGGGAATCCAGGAGACGTACAAGGTCCGCATTGGCGGAGTGGACCAGTGGGTCTACGTCCGCGGCCAGGACCGGGCGAACCCGATCATCCTCTTCGTCCACGGGGGACCGGCCTCGCCGATGTCGCCGGCCATGTGGATGTTCCAACGTCCGTTAGAGGAGTACTTCACGGTGGTTCATTGGGATCAGCGCGGCTCAGGGAAGACGTACCTCGAGGCCGATCCCGATACGCTCAGCGAGACCATCCACATCGACCAATATGTCGCCGACGCGATCGAGCTGACTGAGCTCATCGAGCGACGATACCAGGTGAAGAAGGTCGTCTTGATGGGTCACAGCTGGGGGACGGTCATCGGCCTCAAGGCGGCGCTCAAGCGCCCTGACCTCTTTCATGTCTACGTCGGCGTCGGCCAGGTCATCAACGCAAGAGACAACGAGCGAGAGAGCTTCGCCTACGCCCTCGCGGAGTCTCGAAAGCACGACAACTCAGTGGGCTTGGCCGAGCTGGAATCCATTGCGCCGTACCCGGGAGACGCACCTCTGACGCGAGAACGCATCGTCCTGGCGAGGAAGTGGGCCCAGCACTACGGGGGCCTGAGCGCCTTCAGGAGCGAGTCGAGGTACTACTTCAACGCGCCGCTGCTCTCGCCGGAGTACGATGACCGGGCAGTGGCTGCCATCGACCAGGGGAGTCTGTTCACCTTGGGCCGTGTCCTGCCCGAGTTCCTGGACGTCGACTTCAAGAGCGTCACCGCGTTTCCGATCCCGATCGTGATGTTCCTCGGTCGCCACGACTACACGACGCCGTCGGAGGCGACCCACGCTTGGCTGGCGAGGGTGCACGCCCCGTCAAAGAAGGCGGTGTGGTTCGAGAAGTCGTCGCATCTCATTCCCTTCGAGGAGCCCGGCAAGATGCTGATGAGCCTCGTCGCTCTGGTGCGGCCGATCGCCGCCCGGCCGAGGCGGCGCGACAGCGGATCGGAATGAGCCACCCGGAAGTTGGCAAAATTCCCTGTCACCCCAGCCGCCTTGTGTGATGCACGGTGGATACCAGCGCCGGGACTCTCCTCCAGGGCCGCGCCAGACATCGGTGCCGAAGGTGCGCGCGACAAGGTGACCCATCGCGACCAACTCAAGGCCTGGTGACGCTCAGCCGGGCGGGGCTCCCTGAGGCGATCGACGTCGAGGAGTAGCGGAGCACCCGAGTGCCCTCGCTCCGACCGCTCCTGGGGCGGGCACCGTCTCTCAGCGTCGCCGCGCCGCCACCAGGCTCCGGTCACCCACCAGATGCGTGGCCACGGTGACGGGCTCGAAGCCGGCCGCCTCGACCAGCCGGTCCAGCCGCTTCGCATCGTGCAGCGCAAGCGAATGGGTCTCGGTGAAGTGGTCGATGGAGCTCGCCCCCTGACGCAGCACGAGCCAGGCGAAGTCGATCACCGCGACGTCCCCGACCCGCCGCGAGACGCTGGCCCGCACACACTTGAGCTCGGACCCCTCGTAGGTCTGCAGGTGGGTGGAGCCCTCGCGGTAGGAGTCGGCGCTGACGAAGGGCTCGAGAAGGAGCACGCCTCCCGGACGCACCGCCTGGGCGAAGCAACCGAGTGAGCGGGCGCGCGCCTCGTCGTCGTACAGGTAGCCGAAGGAAGAGAACAGGCACAGCGCCGCGTCGACCGGCCTGTCCACCGAGAAGGCGCGGAGGTCAGCCTCGAACAGCGGCACCGAAGGCACCTTGCGCCGCGCGATGGTCAGCATTGCCGCGCTCTGGTCGAAGCCGCTCGGCTGGTACCAGCGGGCGAGCTCTCTGAGGTAGGAGCCGGTGCCGCAGGCCGCCTCCAGCACCCGCGCGCCGTCTGAGACGCCCAGGCTCGCGAGCACCTCGTGCAGCCGGGCCGCCTCCTCGCGGTAGGGCTTGGACGCGTAGATGGCGTCGTACAGCTCGGCCTGGTCCTGGTACAACCGCTCGTCGTTCATGACGTCGCGCCCTCCCCCTCGACCCTACCGCGCGCTCGCGTACGCCCTCAACATGACCCGCACAATCCGGGTCGCGCCGTACCTCTCCCTCGCGCCGTGTGCGTCGCGCCGAATCAATCTCCTCCTCGCGAACGACCGTGCTCCCTATGCTCGCCGCAGTCTGCCGTCCGAGGAGTTCATGGAGCATTCAGGGAAGGTCGTCCTCATCACCGGTGCATCGTCGGGCATCGGCCGCGCCACTTCCTCCGGGGGAAGCCCGCGGAGTCCGATGAATTCCAGCCAGCCGCTCACCAGAGGTGATGAGCTCGGCTCGGCCGTTCGCACCCGCGCGAGCGCATCGAGAGAAGGCGCGCCAGCCAGACTGCTCGGCCGGAACTGGGTGACCAAAGAAGGACCGCACGCCCGGACGGTGGCGGGAGAGACCGGCGTGGTCGAGGAAGCTCTCGAGAACCGCCACCGCCGAGAGAGGCTGAAACGGTCGCCCTTGACCTCCGCTACGACGCGGCCTTGGCCTTGCGCCGTGGAGCGGGCGAAGCGGCCTTCGCGGGCGGCCGCTCGACGGGCGCTCCACCCTCCTTGGCCCAGGCAATCAGCTCGGGGACCGTCTTGGTCTCCCAGGCCTTGGTGAGCCGCGCCGCGATGAAGGTGCCGATGAGCCCGGTCAACAGCGACGACAGCTTGCCCGAGAGGTCGAGGCGCTCGATGACCTTCTCGGCCTCCTCCTCCTGGAGCAGCGCGGGGAGCTTGGCGCTCTTCACGTCGAAGTACTCGGCGTCGACCGAGACATCGAATACCTGCTCGCCCCACGTCAGCTGCAGCTTCGCCGAGTGCACCAAGAGCCCTCGCGCGATGGCTGCCTTCACCTGCTTGGCATAGGGCGAGGTGACGCCCTTCACGGTGAGCTCGGTGACATCACCTTGGCCAGCCCGCAACGTGAGCCGCCCGTTGAACACCACCGAGAGCTCGCGCCCCTCGAGCTCCATCAGGGCCTCGGTCGACTCGCTCCGCCACAACAGCCAGGTGAGGCATTCGCGGCCGAGCCAGGTGCGCCCCCGCAGGAGCGCCTCCCTCGCCTTGTTCTGCTCGACCTCGGTGGCGTCGGCCTCTTCCTTGACCGCGGCGCCGTCGACGCCGGTCTCGCCCCGCATGAACTTGGCTTCCTCGCGCTTGCTCACCATGTCAGGCGACCTCCGCGAAGAGGGCTGGCGTCGGGAGCAGCGCGTCGAGCTGCGAAGGCGTCATGGCGGCGCCGGGCACCATCGCGATGAGCTTCACCTCGAGGCGGGCTTCGAGCGCGGCGTGCACCTCTTCGACCACCGTGCGCGAGGTTGCCCAGACGAACAGCTCCTTCGCCTTGAGATCGATGCTGACGTCGAAGGTCTTGGTGACGGGGTCGACCTTCGAGCGCAAGGCCCGGCGCACCACGTCCTTCTGCTCGCTCCGCTCTCGGCGGCCGGGAGCCCGACCGTTCTTGGCCTCGAAGGCCTGCGCCCACTTGAGCAGCTCGGCCCGCACCTGCGGCCCGGGAATGCGCAGCCGATCGACGCGCCAGGCGAACAGAGCCTGGGTGCCGAAGAAGACGTCACCCGGCCCGAAGTCGGTGCGGGCGGCGTTCTCGAGCTCGACGAAGCCGGCGGTTCGCTCCTCCTCGCCCTTCACGTCGATGGGCTCGAAGGCCCCGGCCTTCAGCGCGGTCGAGAGCCAACGGCGCGCGTCTTTGGGCCCGGCCCCATCGAGGCGAAAACGGGCGAATGAAACGGTTCCTCGTCGAATCGGCATGGGCGGGCTTGTCGACGGAAAGGCCGAGGAAGGCAAGCGCCAAGCGTCCTGTCAGCAGCGCATCATTCAGACCCACCGGTCTCTGATGACGCCGGTGGCCGGGGAGCCGCCCGACCATGGGCCTCGCCCCCGAAGGCCTCGAGCGCCTCGCAGGTCACCCCCACCGGGTCGACGCCTTGGAACTGGCCAGCGACCTCGCGGCACCGCTGGGCGAGGACGGTGTCGGCCATGAGGCGCTCGAGGGAGTCAGCCACCCAGCGGCCGCCGTAGCCGCTGCTGTCGAGCTCCTCGGCGACTCCGAGTCGCTTGACCCGCGCCGCGTTGTCGAACTGGTTGAAGCCCCAGGGCACCACGAGCTGAGGCACGCCGGCCCTCAGCGCCTGAGCGATGACGCCCATGCCCGCGTGGTGCACGATGGCCTGGGCCTTGGGGAGCAGGGCCGCGAAGGAGACCTGCTCGACATGCAGCACGGTGGGCGGCAGCGGGCGAGGTACGTCGTGTGGCGCGTCGGACACCAGAATGCCTCGGAGCCCCATGGTGGCGCAGGCCTCGACGGACGCCTTGTGGAACCACGAAAAGCCCCTCGCCTGCGGCCCGACGGTGAAGACCACGGGCGCGTCGCCAGCCGCGAGAAACGCCTCGACCTCGGGCGACAGCGGGTTCGAGCCCTGCGTATCGAAGAGGGGAAAGTGAGTCAGCGTGGTGTGCTTTGGCCAATCGAGCTGCGGTGGAGCGAACCACTCGGGGAACAGGCCGATGACGTGCTTGGGCGTCGCCATCCAGCGGGCGATGCTGTCGAGCGGTCGGAGCCCCAGCTCGGCGCGAAAGGCGTTCACGTCGCCTTTGACCAGGCGGTCGAGCTGCCAATCGGACAAGGCGTAGGTGGGCCGCGCCCAGAGCCCGGCCAGCCACCCCGGCAGGTCAGCCCGAGCAAACCTCGGGGGCAGCTCGGTCGACCTCAGGGCGCCGGGCGCGAGGTGCAGGGTCACCAAGGGGAGGTTCAGCTTCTCTTGCGCGAGGCGGGCGGCGATGGTGGGCGCGGAGGCGACGAGCACGGTCTGTTTCGAGGCCTGGCGCTCGGTGATGAGGCGGTACACGTCTCTCATCGGAGGCACCATCAAGGTCTTGAGGACCCGATCCATCGTCGAGGGGTGGCTGAAGTCGGTGCTGCCCAAGAGCTTCTCGACGTCGGCCCATGGGCCCGCCGAGACGAAGTCGAGCCCCAGCGCACGGGCCTCGGTCTCGTAGCGATCGTACGAGATGACCGTCACCTGATGTCCCCGTGCTTTGAGGGCACCAGCGATGCCCAAAAAAGGCATGACGTCTTGGGGGCTCCCCAGGCTCGCGAAGATGAAGCTCACGGATTTGGTCCCTTCGTCAAAGCCCCTCCATGGAGCCCGGGGAGTTTGGCACGAGTGAAGGGCCCCGTCTCTTTAGAGGGTGACAATCCCCCGCATGACCTCAAAGACCTCTCCCCCGACCCGCACGTCGTCGACGCGATCGCCCGAGCGCCCCGCCCGCACGAAGAGGCGGCTGGGCCGGCGGGCCTCGAGACCCTGCTCGATGAGGACCCGTTCGCCGGGCTTGGCGACCCCGTGGGCGACCATCCACGCGGCGGCACAGCCCGAGGCCGAGCCGGTCGCAGGGTCTTCCCCGCCCGAGAAGATCATCCTCGCGTGGAGCCTGGCCGCCGGGTCCACCGTCTCGCGGCTCACCAGGAAGAAGTGCCGAGCGCCGACGCCCCGGGGGTACACGTCGGCCGTGGCGAGGTCGAGCCTCACCGCCTGGAGCGCAGCGAGCGAGCGGAAGGGCACCACGACGAACGGCGCCCCCGTCGAGACCGTTTGAATGGGCAGCGAGGCATCGAGCGCGTCGACGGGCACTCCCACCGCGCGGGCCACGGCGGCGCGATCGTGCACCAGGCCGAACGTCGGGTCGAGCTGCCTCATCTCGCCGAAGGCCGGCCGGCCGGGGTCTTCGAAACGCACCGGCACCCGGCCCACCCCGAGCTCGAGGGCGACCTCCTGAGCTCCCGTCGAGCGATGAATGGCGAAGGCCGTGCCCAGCGTGGGGTGCCCGGCGAAGGGAATCTCTTCGTCGACGGTGAAGATGCGCACCCGCACCCCGCGCTCCTGCTCGACGGCCGAGTCTCTGGGAATGATGAAGGTGGTCTCGGAGAGGTTCATCTCGCGAGCGAGCGCCTGCATTTCCCCGTCGGAGAGCCCGCGACCGTCGGTGAAGACCGCCAGCGGGTTTCCCTCGAGCGGCCGAGCGGCGAAGACATCGAGCTGGATGAGTGGGAAGGAGCGCGCCATGGGCTCATGGTACCTGAGCTCGAGTTTCGACGTGACACAGGTGGTCACGTCCTCCACCGGATCAGCGCGTGGCCACCATGGTAAGAGTTGCGCACATGAGCGTTCGACCCCCGCCGAACCTCCCGTCTTTCCCCGACGGAAGCGAGGCGTCTTTCGACCGGTGGACCAAGTGGGCCAAGGGCGCACTCGCCAAGGGCCAGCTCGAGGTGCTCGACAGCGACCCCATGGCGACAGACGAGCGCCTGCCCTTGGCGTGGCGGGCGCTCATCGCCGCCGCCGCGGACCTCAAGGCAACCCCCGACTCGACCTACCGGGCCGCCCAGCGGTTCTTCCTCGCGGCGAGGGAGGTGCCCGGTCCGATCCTCCGCTCGGCCGAGCTGTTGCTCGAGCGCTCGCTGCGCCAGGGGAGCACCACGCCAGACGTGCTCTACCTCACCGCGGCCTTCGCCTGGCCGCTCCAGCACGTGTCACCTCGGCTCTCACGGCACGCCTGGGCCTACCTCATCGACGCGCCTTGGCAGACGAGCTCGGTGGTGCTCACCGACCTGGTGGCCGACGTGTCGAGGAGCTCGCCGCCCACTGCGCCCCGGCGGCTGTACGATCTCGCGACCCAGCGCCTCGAGCACGGGCAGACCGAGTCGGCCATCGAGCTCCTCGAAGGCATGGTGCTGGCCTGGGCGTCGAAGGAGAGCCTGGCCGAGCTCGACTCGCCGCAAGCACTCAAGCAGGCCCTGGCGGTGCCCGACCTCGAGCCCTCGCTCACCAGGCTGGCGCAGCTGTACGCCGAGCGGGGCGACGTGCAGATTCACGCCCGTGAGGTCATTCGCCGGGCGGTCGAGCTGGGCGACCGGCCCGAGCTCAGAGAAGTGCTCGAGCACCGCGTGTGGGATCGGCCCCTGCTCGAGACGTACCAGCAGCTCAAGGACGCCACGGTCGCCACCTTCGAGGCCCAGCTCAAGGCAGCCCTCGACGCCGGCCAGCCCCACCACGCTCGACGGCTCGCCGAGTCGCTGCTCGCTCGCCAGCTCGATCGACTGGTGCTGGGCGACCCTCAGGCCAACGTCGAGAAGAGCCTCAAGCTCTTCGCCGAGGCACCCATCCAGCGGCTGGCTGACAACCGCGAGGCCCGCGTCGCGGCCGAGCAGCTCGCGCCCCTGTACTCCAGGACCAACTACGCCACCCAGCTGACCCGCGACTTCGCCCGCCGGCTGGTGATGGAGCCCTTGTTCACCGGGAGAGGCTCGGCGCTGGAGCACAGCCGAGGCGAGCTCGAGTCGTTCATCAACACCAACGACCCGTACCACCTGCTGATGAAGCAAGAGCGGGAGTTCGCTGGCGCCGATGCCCTGCTCAACGATGACGAGCGGCGAGCCCGTGACTCGGTGAGCGCCTGGTGGAGCAAGAAGGCCTTCACCCAAGATCGCTCCATCGCCGAAGCCGCGATGTCCGCCATCACCACCCGGGTGGCGGTGGTCGGCGATCTCCTCAAGGTGCAGGACGTCTGCGAAGCGGCGCTGCGCACGGCTTTTCACGTGAGCACCCAGTACGCCGGTGACCTCGAGGCGCTGGGGGCGCGGGCCCGTGCGCTTCGTGCCGAGCGGGGCCTGGGCGAGAGCTTGGCGCAGCTCGCGCGAGAGGTGACCAACCTCGAGCTCCTCGGCGCGGCGGCCGCCTCGGGGCTCTTGGGCGCGCTCCCACCGGGCGTCTCGTTGTTGGCCGGGGCCGCCGACCTGGGCGTCTTGCTGTTCGCCTCCTTTCGCGCCATCGCCCGGGTGGCCACCATCTACGGCCTCGACACCTCGCCGGAGCAGAGCCAGGCCTTCGCCGCCGACGCCTTCAGCCTCGGGGTGTCGAGCTCAGGCGGTGAAGGCATGCTCGCCTACCTCTCGGGGCCCAAGGAGCCGCCGCCCCAGGCCATCACCGTGGGCGGGGTGAGCTACGGACCCCAGTGGCTCGTCGCGCACCTGTGGACCTCGACCAGCCAGGCCCCGCGAATCGTGGCTGAGCAGCTCATCACCAACACCGCCCGGCTCCTCGGCCTGAGCCTCACGAAGCGGCAGATCGTCAAAATCGTCCCCATCGGCGGAGCCATCGTCAACGGGCTCACGGCCGCGGGCTTCATCAAAGACATTCGTGAAGCTGCCATTCACCTGGCCAGCCGTGACGTGCTGCTGCGCAAGGTTCGAGGCGCCTCGCGGTGAGCCTCCGGGTGCTCCAGACGGCGACCTACGCCCGAGGCACCGACGACGCGTGCCCAGGGTGCGGCGAGCCAGTGCCCCGCTACGTGAGGGTCTGCCCCGAGTGTGGCTTCTCGCTGGGCACGTCGCTGGGCGAGGGGCCGCTCGAGCTCACTGCGCCGCTGCCCACGGGCGGCTTTCGCCTGGCGCACCTGTCGGATCTCCACCTGGCCGACACGCCCCAGGGCCAGGAGCGGCTGGCGGTCTTCGAGCGCTGGCTCGGAGCGCTGGCCCGCTGTCACGTCGACGGCCTGGTGGTGACCGGCGATCTCTCCGAGGTCCCCGATCGAACGCGCTTTCGCATGGCCTGGGTCCTCCTCCGCGACTCGGGGCTGCGCTGGGCCGTCATCCCGGGGAACCACGACGTCGAGATCCCCGGCAAGCCCGGCGCGTTCTCGGAGGTTTTCGGCGAGTACCCTCGGGTGGAGCGCTGGGGCCGCGTCGAGCTGGTGCTCCTCGACAGCAACGCAGGCCTGGCGGTGGAGGATCGCGGCACGCTCGAGGGCAGCATGGGCTGGCTCAAGTGCTTCACCGAGGGACGGGTGGGCCAGGAGCAGCTCGGGCGGGTCGAACCCCAGCTCAGGGAGGTGGCGGGTCAGGCGCGGGTGTTGCTGCTGCACCACCACCTGTCACCCCAGCACGCCGAGCGCCTGGTCCCGCTGGTGGACGACACGGTACTCGGTACCATGGGCGTCTTGAAAGACGCCGACGCGGTGAGGTGCTGGGCCATGGAGCACCACGTGGCCCTGGTGCTGCACGGGCACAAGCACGCCATGCTCCGCACGGGAATGCTGGGAGGCGAGATCCTCGTCCTCAACGGTGGCTCCTCGACCCAGCCCCCCAGACCCCGGGCTCGACTGGTGGACTTCCTCGAGGGGAACCACCGCCGAGTCGTGGAGGTCGAGCTGACATGAGGATCGCGGCCGGCCGCGAGGAGCTCGCGAAACACGGAGAGGACACCCATGAGAATGCTCGTACGAGTCACGGGAGCTGTCGCGGTGCTGGTGATGGCCGCGGGGTGCAACTGCTCGTCTGATGGCGGCACTGACGCCGCCGAGGCCGATGCAGGGCCAGACGACGCCGGCCTCGATGGCGGAGCAGCGCCCGATGCCGGTACGCGAGACGGCGGCGCGGCCGACTCGGGCCTCGACGGTGGGCACGAGCTCGACGCCGGTGCTGGTGACGGGGGCGCAGGCGACGCCGGCATCGACGCCGGCTGCGCGTTCGGCCTCGACGGAGGGCTGGTGATACCCGATGGGGGAGTCCGTTGCGTGAGCACCGGGACGCTGCCGGGCACCATCTACTACACGCGGGCTCCTTCGGCCGACGCGGGGCTGTCCGGCAGCATCTGGGTTCGCTCGGGAGACGGGCTCAGCGATCACCTCCTCACCGAAGGAGGCCGGCCCGCCCTCTCGCCCGACGGTCGCTGGCTCGGGTTCTCGAGAAACGGCCCCAACGGCACGGTCCCGGCGGCCCGGGGCGACGTCTGGGTTCGAGACCTCGAGACAGGAGCCGAGCGGAAGGTCTTCTCGAATACCGACTACGTCGTCTACGGCGGCTTCACGCCAGACTCGGGCACGTTCGTCTTCGACTTCTACTGTGCGCTGGAGACCGTGAACGTCGACGGCACCGGCCTCGCTGCCTTTCCGTCCTTCGGCGGCTGCTACTCGGACATGCCCGCGGTGAGCCCCGACGGGCGCAGCATCGCCCTGAGGAACTCCCAGGTTCGGGCCCTGGGCCTCGAGGACTTCAGCGGGCTGAACCCACGCTGGCTCCCGACGCCTCAGTCGGGCATGGCCATGTATCCCCGATGGTCGACGAACGGCGAGTGGCTCTCGTACCTGCTCACCGCCGCTGACGTCGCCTCGGGCGAGCTCCACCGGGTCAGGCCCGACGGAGGCGACGATCTGGCCCTCACCCACCAAGACGTCTGCGGCGCCCCGCTCGTGGCCCTGAGCCCCAGCCATTGGACGCCCGATGACCGCTGGGTCATCACCGTGGGCAGCGCTGAAGGCTTGGCGGCGATCCATGCGGTGGCCTCGGACGGCACCGGCCAAGTGCTGCGCCTGTGCGTCTCCGATGGCCCGCCGGTGGACTTCGTCGCCGGGTACACCGAGCGCCCGCTCTCCGACGGTGGCACGCGCTGAGGCGCTCCTTCGCCGAACGGACGAAGCGTCCTACGGGGGATCGCCGGTGAGCCGCCGCCACAGACCCTTCCCCGAGCGCTTGGCCCGGTACATCGCCTGGTCCGCCGCCTGGAGCAGCGAGAGGCTGGTGAGGCCCTCTTCGGGGAACGTCGCCACCCCAACCGAGGCCTGGAGCATCACCGAGCAGCCGTCTCCGAAGGTGTACGGCATCGTCTTGAACGCCGAGAGGATCCGCTCGGCCACGATGGCGCTCCCATCGAAGCCGGTCTCCACCAAGAGCACGGCGAACTCGTCGCCCCCGAAGCGGTACGCCGAGTCGACCCCGCGAATGGCCGAGGTGATGATCTTCCCCGTGTGGTGGAGCGCCGCGCTGCCCACCAGGTGTCCGTAGGTGTCGTTGACCGACTTGAAGTCGTCGAGGTCGAGGAAGATGAGGGACACCGGCCGGGCAAACCGGGTGCACCGAGCCACCTCGTGCTCGAGCCGCGACAAGAGGTGCCGGGCGTTGAACAACCCGGTGTGCTCGTCGATCAACGTCAGCTCCTGCACCCGCTTGAAGTTCCGCGCGTTGTCAATGGCGATGCCCGCGAAGTCGGCGACCGACGAAGCAGCCCTCAAGTCTTCCTGAGTGAAGGCCCGCTGCCCTTGGGGAGAGACGAGCTCGAGCACTCCGAGCACCAGGCCGTGCACCTTGAGCGGCACCACGAGCACCGAGCCGGTGCGGGTCGAGGTGAGCGCATCGAAGCGCTTGGCGAAGTCGGGCTCCTGGCTCACGTCGGCCACCACCCGCGCCGTGCCTGAAAGGAAGACCGACCCCACGATGCCCTCCCCCGGCGCGATGGTCTCCTTGAGCAGCGCCTCGGTGCCCGGCCCCTGCGCCAGCTCGAAGTGCAGCTGGCCATCGTCACCCTTGAGCAACAGCGACCAGCGCTCGGCCCCCAACAGCGCCGAGAGCCGGGTGCCGATGCCGTTGAGCACCTCGTTCACTTCCAGCGTCGAGACCAGGGTCTTGGCGATGTCGTGAAAGGCGGCGAGCTGCTCCACCGTTCGTTTCATCGCCATCAGCAGTTCCGCGGGATTCATCGCTTGGGCGGGCACTTTCGCACACCGCCACCCAGCCGTCAGGGCGACGACGCGTCACGCGGCTCATGGGTCAACTTGAGCTGGAGCTGGGGCGGGCCGGAGTCGCGGGTGATGACCACGTCACCGGTTGGGGCTCACCCTTTGCGTCCGGCCTCCAAGCCCATGGATTCGCGTTCGAAACACCACGGCGCAGGCGTTGCAATCACCTCGAGCATGCTGCTTCCCCTCCTCGCGGCACTGACGCTCGCTACCCCCGAGCTTTCGTCCCCTCCGCTGCTGACGGCGGAGGGGACGCGGTGGGGTGAGGAGCAGCAGTTCGTGAGGAGCCACCCGCTGCTGGGCGTGGAGCTCGACGCTGGCTTCCCCGACGGGGCGGCGGCGGGCATTCTGGTGATGCCGGTGTCCTTCCTGCGGCTCCAGCTCGCCGGCCTGACCAACGGGCTCGGTACGGGTGCGCGGCTGGGCGTGGAGCTCGTCGCCTTCCCCACCTGGGTGCTGCGGCCGACGCTGGGCGTGGAGGGCGGGTACACCTTCGGCGGCGTCGGAGCCTGGGCCCTGGGCTCCATCAGCGACGACACGCTGAGGGCGGCGCTGTCCAAGGTGACGGTGGGCTTCGTGACCGCCCGCGCGGGGCTCGAGCTGGGCTCGAAGACCTTCGCGCTGACACTCCAGGCCGGAGTCTCGTGGATCGACGTGAACCTCGGCTCCCAAGCCATCAACCTGGGCAGCGGCGTCTCGCTCAAGGCCACTGGCTCGTCGCTGCGCGGCTTCGTTCCTTCTGCCCGAGTGGGGCTCCTCTTCTGCTTCGGATGACCTGTCGACTACCAGCCTGCCCGGGCGCGCACCTCGCGTCCCCCCTCCCCCCCGGTAGGGCGCGCCCAGGGCAGGCACTTTTGAACAACCCGAGGAGCCGTTCATGCGTCGCACCCTGTTGGCCACCCTGCTCATTCTGACCGGGTGCGATCAGCTCTACGTCGAGGCCGTCGTACCCGAGCTGTGCCAACACCTCGATCGCCAGCAGTTCGTCGTGCCCCCCGAGGTGCGGGCTCGGTACGCCCTGCTGCCCGCCGAGGTGACCCGAGACCTGGAGCTGGCGAAGACCTTCGACTTCGACGTCGCGGTCCAACTCCCCGCTGAGCTCAAGAGCATCGACGCCCGCTTCGCCCTCACCTACGTCAAGATCACCGCCGTCGCCCCGACCACCGACTTCGCGTTCCTCACGTCGGCCAGCATCACACTCGAGCCGGGCGCCTCCAGCACGCTCACGCCGTACACCATGAGCTACCAGCGCCAGACGGCCGCGCCGAAGGAGATCCTCTGGCAGGGCGACAACTACGATCTCAGCGCCTACCTCAAGGCGGGCGATCTCAAGTACTCGCTCAGCATGGTGGGCTCGTTGCCCGACCAGGACGTCACCGCCGACGTCGACGCCTGCGCCTCTGCCGCGGTCAAGGTCAACTACCTCGCCCAGTAGCGCTCCCCGCGTCATCGAGGCCCTCGCGCTTGGCGTCGACGGAGCCGGCCCCGCCCCGTAAGGTGCGGCGCCATGTCCCTCGTCCTCTTCTCGCTGCTCACGGCCGCCGGAGCCCTCATCGCCGACGGGGGAACCCAAGCCGACGCGGGAGCCTTCGACGCCTCGGTGCCATCGACCTGGACCATGAGCGCCCGACTCCCACCTGGCAGTCCGGCGCGCGAGGCCCTGCTCGCCGAGCTGACCCACGAGCACCCAAGCGCGGTGGGAGAGGTCCCCCTGAGTCGGGAGGAGGCCCTATCGCTGTTGGCCGACCCTCGCGCCGAGCTGGTGTACGGCGAGAAGACCGTCGCCATCACCGCCCCGTCCATGCTGGTCAAGCAGCGGCACGACCACCTCGACCTGATGAAGGCCTTCCTCGCCCCTGAACGGGTGGAGGCTGGGGCCGCCTTCGCCCGAGCCCACGCCGGCACCCTCGACACCGCGGAGCAGCGCCACGGAGTCGATCGAGAGGCCATCGTCGGCATTCTCATGTGGGAGACGAAGCTCGGCACCATCACCGGTGACTGGTTCGCGTTCAACGCGCTGAGCTCGCAGGCCTTCTTCGTCGAGCTGGCCAGCGCCGTGGCGATGTCGAAGGTCGACGAGCGCCGTCGCACCGACGACACCCGGCAGCGGCAGCGCGTCGACGCCATCGAGAAGCGAGCCCACCGCAACCTGGTGGCCCTGGTGCGTCAGTGCAAGGCCAAGGGCATCGACGCCCTGGCGGTAAAGGGGAGCTGGGCTGGCGCGCTGGGCTACCCCCAGTTCATGCCCGACAGCCTCCGCTGGGCTGAAGACGGCAACGGTGACGGCGCCATCGACCTGTTCGACTTCGACGACGCGATCCTCTCCATCGCCCGCTACCTCGCGGCCCACGGCTGGGCCAAGAGCCATCAGGAGGCCGTGTGGGGCTACAACCACGAGAGCGCCTACGTCGAGGGCGTGCTGGCCTACTCGACCGCGCTCAAGAAGACGCTCGGCCGGTCGGCGCCGACGACAAAGTGATGCCCTCGACCCGAGCTGGCGTGGCACAATGGTTTGATATGAAACCAACGATCCTCCTCGCCATGATCCTCGCCTCTGGCTGCGTCACCCAGGGCACCTACGACACGCTGAAGGGCCAGAAAGATGCCCTCGACGCCACCCTGGCCGAGAGAGATCAAGCCCTCGCCAAGGCCGACGACCGGGCCAAGTCGCTCGAGGCGCAGCTCGCGGCCGAGCAGGGTCGCGTGAAGGACCTGACCGCTCGCATCGACCACCTCAGCGGAGAAATCGCGGCGGCGACCAAAGACAAGAGCCGACTCCAGTCGTCGGTCGAGAACATGACCAAAGCGCTGGCCGAGCTCGAGAAGCGTCGCGCCGAGGCCGAGGCGCGGGTGGCCGAGTTCAGGAACCTGCTGGCCCGGTTCCGGTCGCTCATCGACGCGGGCAAGCTCAAGGTGAAGATCGTCGACGGGCGCATGGTCGTGGTGCTGGCGACCGACATCTTGTTCGCCTCTGGCTCGGCCAGCCTCTCCAAGGACGGCCGGAGCGCCATCGCCGAGGTCGCCGGGGTGCTGAAGACGATTCCCCAGAGGGCCTTTCAGGTCGAGGGCCACACCGACACGGTGCGCATCGCCACCGCCCAGTACCCCAGCAACTGGGAGCTGGCCGCCGCCCGCGCCATCACCGTGCTGAAGACGATGGTCGAGGCCGGCCTGCCCGCCGAGCGGGTCAGCGCCGCCAGCTTCGGTGAGACCCGGCCGGTGGGCCCCAACGAGACCCAGGAGGGCAAGGCTCAGAACCGGCGCATCGAGATCATCATCGTGCCCGACCTCTCCACGCTCCCCGGCTTCGAGGAGCTCAAGCGGGTCGGCGCCGAGAGCTGACGTCAGCTCCGCGGTGGCTCGGCGCCCAGCTCGTCGAGCAGCCGCAGCAGATCGATCAGCGTCACCTCATGCTTGGTGCCGCAGAAGTGACAGGTGACCGCCGTCGAGCCCATGGTGTCGACGATGTGCTGAACCTCGGGCTTCCCCAGCGAGGCGATGGTCTTGAGCGCCCGCTCCCTCGAGCAGCTGCAGCGAAACGCCACCGGGTACTCGACCATCGGAGGGACCCCGGGAAAGAGGTGGGCGAAGAGCGCACCGGGGCCCTGCGTGCCTTGGGCCGCCAGCGCCAGGCCGAGACCACTGGCCAGGCGGCCACTGAGCTCCTCGAGCGCCTGGCGGTCTCCGTCGGGGAGCAGCTGCACCAGCACGCCGGCCACCAGCCCCAGCGGCTCGTCGCCGACCTGTCGCACCTCGATGGCTACCTTGGTCAGCACCTGATCCGACAGGGTGAAGTAGTGATTCAGATCCTCCGCTACGTCCATCGCCGTGAGCTCGACCGACGAGCGGTAGTACTCGGTGCCGAGATCTCGCAGCACCGAGAGAAACCCGGAGTTGCCCAGGGCCGCCCGCCAGCGAAACGGCCCCTCCCCCAGCTCGACGTCGAGGGTGGGGTTCTTGGCGTAGCCCCGGCAGTCGCCCTCTGAGCCCGCGTCGACGAAGAAGCCCTTGAGCGGCCCATCGCACTCGAGCTGCAGGTTGGTGCGGCTGTCACCTTTCTGCAGCGACGCCAGCAGCACCCCCCCGACCAACCCCTGAGCCAAGAGAGAAGCGGATACCCGCTCGAGGTGATGGCGGGCGCGAGCCTCTCGGGCGGTATCCGTCACCAGGGCGAGGGACACCTTGAGGTTAGCCGGCAACACCCCACGCACGACTCCGTCAGCCATCGGTCGAGCTCCTTGTCTTGAAGAGGACATCGCCGCTCTCCCTACCCCACGTTCACCGGCACAAGCCCGCGTCAGCGTCGCAGAGCTGGCCGTTGAGACAGGCGTTGCCCGGCACCTCGCAGCGAGGCGCACAGAACGACCGAGGTTGCACTCCGCCATCGGGCCAGCTGGCGCTCCGGCAGACGTAACCCGGGCGGCACGCGGAGCTCCCCAGCTCGCACGCCTCGAAGCACTGCGACGGCGCGGCGCCCGGCCATTGACACACGCCACCTGCATCAGGAGCGCAGTCCGCGTCGTCTCGACACCCCAGGCGCGTGCAGAGGCCTCCCAGGTACCCGGTGGGCACCGTTCCCCCATCGACCACCCGCGCCTCGGGGAAACAGGTGGCCACCGTCTCAATGGGCACCAGACAGTCGGAGAGGGTGGCGCAGGCCGCCCCGGTGCGAGCCGGTGGAGGCGCGAGCCCGGGCGCGCACACGCCGCCCGACGAGGGGCCTCCGTCGGGGAGCAGCGCCGGCTGGCAGAGGTACCCCGGGCGACACGAACCCTGCCCAGCGTCGGCGGTGCCCCCATCGGCCTTCACCTCGCACCGGCGCAGGCAACGAGGGCCGTCGGTGCCGAGGGTGGCACAGAGAGCGCCTCCATCTGTGGCGCACTCGGTGTCGAGGGAGCAGGCGGCAGTGGAGCAGTAGCCCCCCACCCAGTGGCGGTCGACCCCGAGGCTGAGGCACACACCGCCTCCGTCCAGTGCGCTCTGGCAGTCGGAGCCAGCGTCGCACGGGAGGCCCACGGTGTCGGTGGACGACCCCGCGTCGACTGGCGGCAGAGGCGAGATCCAACAGGCGTGGGCTCCGCCGTCCAAGAATCCATAGCACCGGTAGCCTGGCGCCCGGCACGGGTCTCCCCCGTTGAGCAGGCAGTTGTCCCAACACAGCGCCTCAGGCTCTCCGTATTGGGCCTCGAGGCTGGCGCAGGTCGAGCCGGCCGGGCACTTGGCCGCCCCGGAAGAGCACGGGAGCGTGCAGTAGCCGCCGACGTAGGTTCCCGAGCCGCTCGACGTTTGGAGCTTACACTCCGCGGAGGCGCCCAGGTTCGCTCGGCATTCGGCGCTCGACGCGCACGAGGCACCCACCTGCTTGGTCGAGACGACGGCGATGCAGGCGCCGCCCGCGCTGCACGTCAGGCCCGCGTCACACGTCATGCAGACCCCGGCATCGGCGCCGCAGTTGGCTTCGGTGGTGCCCGCGGCGCAGGCCCCGCTGGGGAGGCTGCAGCCGCAGAAGCCCTGCCCCGCGTCGCTGGCGGCCACGCAGGTGAGGGTCGAGAGCTCGCAGAGCTGGCCCGCGCTGGCGCAGTCGACGCACGTGGCACCCTTGAGGCCGCAGGTCGAGCTGGAGCGGTTGTCCGGCACGAGCATGCAGTTCCCGACGGCGTCGCAGCAGCCATTGCACGTCTGGCGACAGCTCGTGGCGCCGCAGCTGGGCCCCAGCGCGACCACCGCGCCCATGGCGAGCCCAACCACGAAGGCCGCTCCTGCGCTGGGGAATCGGCCGCTCACTGACAGATTCCGGCTCCCTGGCACGTGGTACCGGTGGGACACTGGACTCCCGCGTGGTGGCAGTCAGGGACGCAGGCGGGGGTCGCGGTCGACGTCTCGTCGCAGACGTAGCCCGAGCGACAGCCTGCATCCCAGCCGGGGCCGCACCCTCGGTCGCATTGCCAGACGACCACCGGGCCCAGGTCGTCGTTCGAGGAGAAACCGTAGGCGTTGCACACGCCACCATGGCCACACCACTCGTCGGCGCGGGTGAAGGCCGCCAGCGCGCTGCAGTCTGCCGAACACTCCCCGCCGGTGAACCCCGATGGTCCGCCGTCGGAGAGGCTCTCGCGAAAGCAGAACCCGGTCGAGGGGGGAATGCACTGGGCGTTGGTGGTGCACGCGGCTCCTGCCTCGGCGGCGACCCCCGGCCCCGCGTCGGCCAGGGGCAGCGCCCCGCCGTCCTCGGTCAGAGGGAGGCAGACGCTGAGGTTGGTGCCCAGGTTGACGCAGCCGTAGCCGGCGCGACACTCGCTGGCCGAAGTACACGACTTCACGCACTGGTTCTCGAAGTCACCGATGAAGCCCAGGTTGAAGATGCACGCGCTGCCCGGGCCGCAGGACGCGTTTTCGAAGCCACAGCGCTTGGTGCAGGAGCCACCGGGGTAGGTGAAGCCGGGGGAGAGGGATGGATCCGTGAGCGAGGCCTTCTTGCAGAACCCCCGGATCGAATACGACTGGTCCGTCGCGGTCAGCGCCAGCCCACACTGGGAGTCGTCGGTGCAGGCCGCGCCGACGCTGGAGCCTCCATCGCCCGCGGCGGCAGTACAGGCGTACGTCATCGAGCTGCACGTCTGCCCCGTCTGAGTGCAATCGACGCACGCCTTGGCCTGAGCGCCACAGGTGGTATCGCTGGCGCTGCCGGGCTTGGTCACGCACTTGCCGGCCGACGTGCAGCAGCCGCCGCAGGTGTTGGCGTTGCACGACCCGGCTCCGCACGAGGGGACCACAGTCAAGAAAAGACCGAACAACACCCCCATCGCCAGGGCTCGCAAGCTGGTCATTTTCCTCGGTGCTCCCTCGGCGAAGGACTGGCTGTTCCGGCCTGACCCCTTTTCTATTCTGGATCAGAAGGGAATGTCATCTCCGGGAGGTGGGCCACCGCCATCATCGGGGCCTCCACCGAAGCCCCCGCCGCCAGTGCTCCCGCCGCTGGGCGCCTCGTCGCGAGGCTTGAAGCCACCGCCCTCAGGGCGCGCGCCGCCACCGGCGCCACCGCCGAGGAACTGGACGGTTTGGGCGACCACCTCGGTGGTGTAGTTCTTCTTGCCCTCTTTATCGGTCCACTCTCGGGTCTGGAGCCGGCCCTCGACGTAGGCCTGGCGACCCTTCTTGAGGTATTCGCCGCAGAGTTCGCCGAGCTTGCCCCACACCACGATGCGGTGCCACTCGGTGCGTTCTTGCTTCTGCTGGTTCTTGTCGGTCCACGACTCGTTGGTAGCGATGCGGAAGTTCGCCACGGCCTGGCCGGACGGCGTGAAGCGAACCTCCGGGTCCGCGCCGAGATTTCCAATGAGGATGACCTTGTTGACTCCACCTGCCATGACGCCTGTCCTTTCGAGAACCACCCCGTAGCGGGGCGGAAACGTGAGAGACAAGAGCCATAGCACGAGCCACTGACAAGCCCAGTGGGTCTCGTGGCCCTCGAGGTCAACCTGGCATGGCCGCGAGGCGAGGGGGCTCTTCGCCGCGCACCTGGCCCAACACCTCGACGAGGTCACCGTCGGCGAGGGTCTCGTGCTCGAGGAGCCTGCTGGCGCTCTGTTCGAGGAGCGACCGATTGCGCACCAACACGGCGCGGGCGCGCTGGAAAGCCCCCTCCACCAGCTCGCGGACGGCCACGTCGATTTCCCGAGCCGTCTCCTCAGCGTAGAGGCGGCGGGTCCCACCACCCATGGACTCGAGGAAGCCGCCGGGCTCGGTTTCGTAGGCCACCGGGCCCAGCCTGCCGGCCATGCCGTAGCGGGTGACCATGTTGCGGGCGATGTCGGTGGCCTTGGAGAGATCGTCGGAGGCCCCGGTGGAGAGGTGGCCGAAGACGACTTCTTCGGCGGCGCGGCCCCCGAGGAGCACGGCCATCTTCTTTTCCAGCTCTTCACGGGTCATGAGGTAGCGATCCTCGGTGGGGCGCTGAATGGTGTAGCCGAGGGCGCCGATGCCACGGGGGATGATGGAGATCTTGTGTACCGGATCGGTGCCGGGGAGCGCCGAGGCGACCAGCGCGTGACCCAGCTCGTGGTGGGCGACGATCTCTCGCTCCCGGGGGTTGAGCAGGCGGTTCTTCTTCTCGAGCCCGGCGACGATGCGCTCGATGGCCACGGTGAAGTCCTGCACCGTGATCTCCTCGGCGCTTCGACGGGTGGCCACCAGGGCCGCCTCGTTGACCAGGTTGGCCAAGTCTGCCCCGGTAAAGCCGGGGGTGAGCGCGGCGATCTCGGTGAGCTTGGTGCCTGGGGCGAGCTTCACCTTCTGGGTGTGCACCGAGAGAATCTGCTCGCGGCCAACGCGGTCGGGGCGGTCGACCAACACCTGGCGATCGAAGCGACCAGCGCGGAGCAACGCCGGATCGAGCACCTCGGGCCGGTTGGTGGCGGCGATCAGCACGATGCCGCTGCTGGGGTCGAAGCCGTCGAGCTCGACCAGGAGCTGGTTGAGCGTCTGCTCCTTCTCGTCGTGGCCGCCCATCATTCCCCCGACGGAGGCACGAGCACGGCCCAGCGCGTCGAGCTCGTCGATGA
>PMBV01000077.1 GCA_003153055.1 Myxococcales bacterium | reverse complement strand
GCCGCCTCGATGGTGGCGTTCAAGGCGAGGAGGTTGGTCTGCTGGGCCACCTGGGTGATGGCGTCGACGATTTTCGAAATCTCCTGCGTCTTCTCGCCGAACTTGAACACCTCGTGGCTGGCCGACTCGATGCGGGCGAAGACCTTGCGAACCTTCTCGCCCGCGAGCCGCGCCGCCGTGCTGCCCTCCTCGGCCGAGGAGGAGGTCGCCCCGGCCGCCCGGTTCGACTCCACGGCCGAGAGCGCGGTGCGCTGGAGCGCCTGAGCCATGTCGGTGATGGAGCGCGAGGCCCGCGTCACCAGCGCCGACTGGGCCTCGGCACCCAAGGCGATGGCCTTGACCGAGTCACCTACTTCGCCGGCCTGGGCGTTGAGCCCCGCGGCGTTGCCCTCGAGCGCGGCGGCGCTGTCGGCCACCGACTCGGCGGTGTGCTGAATGGAGCTCACCAATTCTCTCAAGTTGCCCTGCATATCGGCGATGCCCACCGCCAGCTCGTCGATGTCGTCGCGGAAGGTGGAGTTGGAGGCGTCGAGCTGCACCCGCCGCGAGAGGTCGCCACGGGAAATCTCCATGGCCGTGCGGGAGAGCACCTTCACCCTCGACACCCGCAGGAGGAAGTAGGGCAGCAGGGCCGCTAACACCAGCGTCACCACGCCCGACGCGGCCAGCTTGAGCGACAGGTCCCACGCGCTGCCGACGGTGAAGACCACCACCAGCGCGGCGGCCAGCGCCACGTAGCCGGTGAGAATCTTGAAGTGCAGCGACACCCTCGCCCGCCGGTCGTCCACTTCGCGCACCAGGCGCTCCACGCTGGTCGGGCTGCCGGCACGGCGTGCCATCGTAGGTGGGGCTCCGTCTTCCCGAAGCGGTCGCCGCATTTGGTCGATGACTTACCCCTGTCAACGCCTCGACGCGAGTTTGCTCGCCAGGCCGCTCACCGGCGCAACTTGGCCAGCTCGTTGCGGCAGTTGTTGCACAGGTGGAGTTGGCGGCGGTCGGCGTCGGTGATGGTGGTGGCCAGGTACATCGCGCACCGAGCGTCTTCGCAGTAGGACAGCCCCACGAGGTGCCCCGCCTGGTGGACTCCCTCCACGAAGGTGCGGCGCTTCCAGGTGTCCCCGTCGGCCTTGAGGCGGAACAGCGACATCACCGCCGCGTGCGATTCGCGGTCGGCCTCGCCGTAGACGAAGTTGGAGTCCGGTTGGAAGAGGTCCACGTCGGCCACCCCCATGATGAACGGCGCCCCTGGGTCTTTCAGGGTGAGCAACCGGCGCATGATGGCGGTCGTGTGGTACTGCTGGCGATCCTTGTTGAAGGCAAAATTTGGTGACGCCATCAGGGCCTTCCCCGGAAAGGCCAAGACCCCGAGAACTTGAGCGATGGGCTCCTCCAGCTCCGTGAGGAACTGAACGGGAACATTCCCCACCGCGACGAGCTGCAGCTCCTTCATGTGCTGCTCCCCCGGGCTTGCGCGTCGTCGCGCAACGTCTGCGCCCACGCGGGATTGTAGCGTCAAACCTCGAGAGCGACACACACTTCGTCAGGCGAAGGTGTTGGGGCGCCAGGATTCGAACCTGGATACTCAGAGTCAAAGTCTGATGTCCTACCCTTGGACGACACCCCATCGAGGCGCTTGACGCGAGGTGACGCTCTTTCATGACTCGAGGACACCTTCAACCTCCTTGATTTCCTCCCTCGATGGAGCAGGCTCTAGGCCTGTGGGTGCGCGGGGTTGCCGGCACGACGCCCCCCGTCAAGAGGAGCCCATGACTCTGGGTCGTCGGTATTCCGAGTTGGTGTTGGCGTCGACCTCCCCAGCGAGGGAGGCCCTGATGAGGGGTCTCGGCGTGCCGTTCCGCGTGGTGGCTCCAGAGGTCGACGAGTACGTCTCGGCCGACACCCCGCCCATGCACGCGGTGGCTATCCTCGCTGAGAAGAAGGCCCGCGCGGTGTTCGCCCGCAACCCGACGGCCCTCGTCATCGGCGCCGACCAGCTGGTGTCGTTCAACGGGCAGGCCATCGGCAAGGCGCCCGACGAGGCCACGGCGCGGCGGCAGCTCCGCTCGCTCCGAGGGAAGACGCACGAGATTCTCACCGGGCTGTGCGTGGTCGGGCCCGATTTCCTCGCCACTGAGGTCGACTCCGCGCGGCTGACGGTGCTGCCGTTGAGTGATGTCGAGGTCGATGCGTATCTCGCCACCGGAGAGTGGAAGGGCTGCGCTGGCGGCTACCGCATCGAAGGGGTTGGGCAGACCATCTTCTCCCGCATCGATGGAGACCGGTCGTCCATTCAGGGGTTGCCGATGCAGCGGGTGGTGCACTCCCTGCGAGAGGCTGGTATTCGGTTTTTCTGAGCTGTGGGCGCTGCCGGGCCGGCGCGGCAAACGGAGGCATCATGCGAATGGGTGTTGTCGTGTTTGGACTCGTGGTGGCGGCGGGGTGTCATCACCCGCCCGGCTTGCTCATGACACCGCACCGTGAGGCGAAACTCGTCGAGCTCGCCTCCCGGGCCATCGAGTGTCCTCGCGCGGAGGTGGTGGTGCAATTCGGTGGGTCCATCGACAAAGACTTCCACCTCTATCGTGTCACTGGCTGTGGGAAGCAGTTCGAGGCCATCATGGCGTGCCGCGCCGGTCGACCGGGACGAGGCAACAGGTGTCTCTGGCTCGACGTCCCCGACCGTCATGCCGCCGTCGACCTCGATTGCCAGGCACCCAACGAGCTCCACCGAAGCTACGCGGGCGAGGCCACCTTCGAGGTGACCGGCTGCGGGCGCTCGGCGAGGTACACCAACGTCGAGGGCCGCTGGGTGAGCGAGGCGAGGCCGACTCCCACGGGCGGGCCAGCGACCCAGCCGGCGTCGACCGAAGACGACGATTGAACCCGGCTCAGCGAGACCGGCGGCGCAGCAGCGGGAAGAGCCCCAAGAGAGCCACCGCTGCCAGGCCCTCGGCTGCTCCGCACCCACAGCTCCGGTACGCCGGGGTGGACGCGGGGCAATAATAGCTCTTCAGAGTGAGGCCGTAGTGGTCGGTGCAGTCCGCCAGCCGAAGGCCGGCGTCCAACGCCCCGGCAGCGCACCCGTCGCCACCGTCAGGCGACGTGTCCAACCCCGTAGTGCAGGTCACGCAAGCCGCGGGCACCGTACACGCCGGCGGTCTTGGCCCGACATCGGCCACGGCAGAGCTGGCGAGGAGCAGGAACAAGGTGATGGCGAGTGAGCGCATGGGCAGCGGTGCTAGCACAACCGGGACCGTCGAAGGCACCAGCCCCTGGCATCATCGGCTATCCCCCCTGCGAAAACTCCACGACTCCAGGCGTGCTCCGGCTCTGCCTCGCCCCATCACCCAGCTGACCGCGAGTGCCATCGCCCCAACACCAGACGGCCCCACCCTTGACGTACGCACAGGTATGCCGGCAGCCCGCGGCGATGGCCTCCACCCCGGCGAGTTGCGAGACCTGGCCGGGTGTCGTGGTCGGCCCATCGAAGGTGCTCCCAGTGCCCAGTTCCCCGAATGCGTTCGAGCCCCAGCACGAGACTGTTCCATCCATCTTGAGCGCGCAGGTGTGATTGCAGCCGGCGGCGACGGAGCGAGCTCCCGCGAGGCTCGGCTTGCTCGTCGGGTCGGCCCCAGTGACTCGCCCGAGCTGGCCCTTGTCGTTGGCCCCCCAGCAGAGCACGTTCTGGTCACTCGTCACAACGCAGGTATGACTCTGACCGGCGGCGACAGACTCGACTCCCGCGAGCCCGAGGTCGGTCGACGGCGCGGGCTTCCGGTCGGTGACTCGCCAGTTGGCCTGACCATCGGTATTGCTGCCCCAACAGAACAACCGCTTGTCTTGTGTGATGGCGCAGGCATGGGCATTCCCCGAGGCGAGGGCAACGAAATTGCCGGCGGTCGTGAGCAGCGGCGGGTCAGCGGAGACAGCCCACGGCCCGACCTGGCCTTGCGAATTGTCTCCCCAGCACTTGACCCACCGAGCCGCTGTCAGGGCGCAACTATGAGCCTGGCCCAAACCCAACGCCGTCAGGCCGGAGAACGCCAAGACAGTCGCGGGCCGCGTGACGTTCCCTGCAGTCGGGAGGCCCGAGACCTGGCCGCTCTGGTTCCAACCCCAGCACTGCACCCTGCCGTCCTCGATGAGGGCGCAGGAATGGTACGAGCCCGCGGCGGCCAGCTTCACGTGGAGCAGCTCGCCGTTCTGATCGCTGACCGGAGTAGGAACCGGCCGGTCCTGCACGGTACCGTCACCGAGCCGCCCGTCACCGTTCGCACCCCAGCACTTCACGCCTCCGGCAGTCGTTCCGGCGCAGGTGTGCGAGTCACCGGCGACCAGGTCGCGGGTGAAGGTCAGACGCTCGAAGCACACCCCATAGTCGGCGCTGCAGGAAGCACCGGCCGGGCAGCTCGCGTCGCTCGTGCACTTCACCGCGGAGTTGCACGCCATGCCTGTCGAGAGAAGGGAGAGGAAGAACACCGTGTATGCAGCCGCGGCGCGCCTGTCTCGTCTCCGCCTGGGCGCAGGCAAAAGGGGCTCGGGCGCGAAGATGCACAAAACAGGCATTATTCTCCCTCCGCTCAATGACGCTGCGCGCTCGGTCCGCGCCCTACCGACATGAAGCCGCCATAGTTGGTGTACCCGCCGTCGCTCGAAGACGTGCCGACGGCCATCTCACCTAGCGTCCCGACGTTCTGGTAGCCTCCGTCGCTCCTCTGGGTCTGGTCTCCGAACGACGCGCCGCTCGAGAGTGCCTGAAAGACCTGGCCGCGCTCATGGAGCGGGTCGTTGTTCAACGTGACGGTGCCACCATCCCACAGCGTGCACACCCGATTGAGGCACTTGGTCTCGCACCCCGGAACGCTGGGGTCGAAATCGAAGTACCCCAACTCACACGGGCCTCTCCCGCATTGGCCGCCAGAAAGGCAGTGCAGCTCCGCGTGGGCGGTGTCAGGACAGGCTTGGGTGAGAGGTTGGCACGCCCCCAAAATCCCATCTCCTAGACACGACTTCGCACAGCCCTGCTCACAATCTGCCTGCACCGGGGGGTTGCCAAGAACGCACCCGCCCTGGGCTCCGGCATCCACTCCACCATCGTCCGCTGGGACGAGAGCGCTCGCGTCTTGGGTCGAATCGGACTTCGGGCACGCCACCAGGACCAGCGCGGAAAACAGGAGAACCGCACGAGGAAGCTTCGACATGTTCCGTGTCCCTTTCTCTGAAGGCAACCACCCTCAAAAGGTCAAACAGAAACCACCGGGCACCGCTGTCGCTCTGCCTCCCGCCAACGAGGGCTCGACCCCTCTGGCATCGAGCACGAAGAGAACCACGCTTGCCGCGGCCGCGAGCCCGGCGCCGACGAGCAGCCCGACGCCCCAACGCTCGGCGGTGAGCTGCTCACCGCGCTGTCTTGCGTAGTCGGCCTGGCTCGGAAAGGGCACCAGCACCTGGCCGTCACTGAGGAACTGCCCATCGAGCTCGGTGCGTGATTTCGACGCCTGCACGGCGAACGCGATGCCAATCGCTGCCATGACAACCGCGGCCCCACCACTCGACCACGCCCCGATTCGAACGCCAAGGGACGAGGTCTGCACACTGGGGGCGGTCGTTGGCAACCGCCGCTGAGCGGGCATTTCGACGACTCGAGAGGCCGTCAGTCGAACATCGGCGAAGGTCGGGGCGACCTCGACCAGGCCGGGGCTGAGCTTCCGAGACGTTGCGTAGGCCGCCAGGTCGGCCAGGACCTTCGAGCGATCTCCCGAGTTGGAGCTCGCCACCGCGACCGCTCGCTCCAGGCGACCTGAACCCGCGTCACCCACCGCCAGCCGAACGTTCTTCTGGCCATCGAGCCACAGGAAGGCCATGCGCCCAGAACCGAGACGTTCACCAAGAACCGAGGGGAGCTCGGTGCGGAGGTTGGACCAGGAAGAGAGCGCGAACGCCGGCCCACCCACCAGGTCCAGCGCGCCTTCGACTTCGAGGTTGACTGTGAGGAGCGTCTCCTCCCCCGGTTTGACCGTCACAACGTGGGTGAAGGAACGGAGCCGTGGGGCCTCGCGCTCGTCCGTGACGCGCACGTGATAGGTTCCCGCGGGGAGCTCGATCTTCTCCGACGGCCCTTTGGGCGCCGCGTCCACCCAGACCTGCACGCCAGCGTGGCTCGGGACCGCGACGCGCAGAGCTCCCTTGGGAAGGTGGCGTACCTTGTCGTCAGCCTTCTTGAAGTGGCCAAGAAATACCGGGTCGCCAGAATAGCCACTGGCCCGGAAGTCTGGGGCGACGCGGAGAATGGACTCCAGCTCGGCCCTCGCGTGCGTGACGGCGTCGCGCTCCTGCGCGGCCAGGTAGACCATGGCGAGCAAGACGTGCGCAGTCATGCTGGCTTCCCAGACAGACGGCTCACCCGAAACGTTGGCAAGCTCCTGAATTCCGGCCTGGAACTTCTCTCGCGCTGCATCGAGTGAGAACTGCTGGTAGGCGCCCTCGGCATCGGTGATGTGCGTGAGCAGCGTCGAGACCGCCGCTGAAGACGTACCGAGCCGCGAGAGGACGCTCTGGCTGGAGACGACGAGACTCGGGCCATTCGGGCCAAGCTCGCTGGCGAGCGCCTTTCGGAAGTCCTCGATGAGTGGGGCGACCGAGGGGTCATCTGGCCCGCGGACGCCGACGACTATCCACTCGGTCGAGTCTATGGCGCTGCCGTCGGGAACCGTTTGCGCCCACACGGAGGCGGAGAGCACCAGGGCGGCCGTCATGAAACGCAGATACCTGGATCTGAATCGCACCATCGGGCTCCCCGGAGACGGTCTGCATCACCAGCATCCGCTGCAACCAAACCGTGCGTCGACGCGCGCGGAGGGTAGGCCGCTCAATGGAAGAAGTGAAGCGAAATGTCGCCACCTTCGCCCACATCAAGCACGAGGATTGGACCGCTCAATCACCCTATTCGAGGCAGAGGTAGTTGTGGCAATAGCTCTTCACGTCGTAGGCAGTCGAGTAGCAGACCCCGTGACTGACCCTGACCAAGACCCCAGCGGTGCAACCTATCTTCGAGGTACAGATCGCTGTGCTCCCCGCGCAGGTGCCCGTACCCCACGGTTCACAAACCGCAGTAGTCGTGCTCCCAAGATCGCATGTGGCAGTCACGATGCCCGTCACTCTGCCCGCGGGGGCGGGCACGAGCTCGCCTTTCTTCGTCTGCGTCAAGCCCCCATAGAGTCGCCTGGCGTCGACCCGCGTCGAGTCGCCGTAGGTCGTCGACAGCACGCGGAACATCGAGACGTTCACCGGGTTGCCCGCCGTGAATGGGGAAATGACCGTCAGGCGCAGGTAACGCAAGAGGCCCCCGACTCTGTGAATGAACACGTCACCCTGGACCGGAGCCACCGAAGGGATGTTCGTCCAGGTCGCCTTGTCGACGCTGTATTCGAGAACGTATGCCGCGGTTCCGCTGTAGGTGGGAATGTACCTCCCGTCGCCTCGCCAAGCGGCCTCGAAGGTGACCTGGTTGAAGTAGTACGAGCCTTTCAGATCGACCGTCAGGGTCGCTGGAAAGGTCGAGGTCGTCCAGTAGCTCCCGTCCGCATACTCATTGGTCGGGCCTCCACCCAAGAGGTCTCCTGCCGTCACGTTCACCGGTGCCCCACGTGCGACATCCGTCGTGAGCCCGTCGCGGTCGAGTCGATCTCGAGGGACACTGCCGGGAGCAATGGTCGCGGGGTTCAGCCTTCCCGAGGCGTCGACGACGGGTGTGTTGGCGACCGTCAGGCTACTCGCGTTGACGGGGCCCCCGGACACGCTCTGGGAGACCAGCGCGTAGGCCACAGAGGCGATGGGTTGGCGCGGGCTCATCGCGGCGCCGCCGACCGATAGTTCGAGATATCGTACCGAGCCGTCGAAGACCGCAGTAGGCAACGGCTTCAGCACGCCCAGTGAGGTTGAGTAGAACCCCTCCGTCAGGGCGATCACCTGCTCCTCAGTCCAAAGCGGTGGAGCGTTTCCGCTGGCGGCAGCGTAGATGGAGAATGTGATGGCCTGAGGACCCACAACGGCCGTCCCGTCAGCGTTCAGCAACCTCCCTTGGTAGCCGATCGACGCCGGCACCTGGGCGAGCCCCAACGCCGGCGCCAGGACACAGAGCAGCTTGAACAGCGAGACAAGCGAATTCGGACCCCTCATCGCAACACCTTCCTCAATTCGTAACGCAGTGAGACTGCTGAAGACGAATTGAAGGCCAATACCCCTTCTGCCCGCGGGTGTCGACTGCCGCGAAGAGACCAGGCAGACAACCGCGCAATGCCGGAGAGGACTTGGCCAGGCCTACGAGCGGAGCACGGATTCTATCCGTGCCAGCACGTCTGATGAGAGCGTGACATCTGAAGCCGCGGCATTCTCCTTCACCTGCTCGGGGCTCGTCGCGCCAATGATGGCCGACGATACTTCGGGGCGGCGCAGCACCCACGCCAGCGCGAGCTGCGCCAGCGTCAAGCCCGCTCCCTGGGCAATGGGCGCCAGCTTCTCCACGGTGCGGAGGTCGGCATCCCCGAGCCGACCTTGCATGAAGGTGCCCATACTCTTGCTGGCCGCGCGCGAGTCCGGTGGCGGCGCCTGCCCGGGCCGGTATTTCCCAGTCAAGATGCCCTGCTTGAGCGGTGACCAGACAATCTGCCCGATGCCCTCCCTGGCGCACAGCGGGAAGACCTTCGACTCGGGCTCGCGGTACAGCATCGAGTACTGCGGCTGACTCGAGACGAAGCGAGTCCCCGGGAGCGCGAGGGACGCGCTGATCTGCTCCGCGGTCCACTCCGAGAAGCCAATGTACCGCGCCTTCCCTTGCTCCACCGCCCGGGTGAGCGCCGCCATCGTCTCCTCCAGGGGCGTGTCGCCGTCATACCGATGGCACTGGTAGAGGTCGACGTAGTCCGTCCCCAGGCGCTTCAGCGAGGCCGCGAGCTGCTTTTCGATCTGCGCCGCCGAGAGGCCCCTATCGGTGTTCGACATGGGGAAGAACAGCTTGGTGGCCAACACGTAGGAGCTGCGCGGCCGGTCCTTCAGCGCCTGCCCGAGGAACCGCTCGGCCTCGCCTCCGGAGTACACGTTCGCCGTGTCGATGAAGTTCACCCCCGCCTCGAAGGCCGCCTGGACACACGCCGCGGCGCGGTCCTCCTTTACGCCTCCGCCAAAAGTGAGCCACGAGCCGAGGCTCACCTCCGAGACCTTGAGCTCACTTCGACCGAGTTGCCGGTACCGCATGGGTCCACCTCCGTGGAGCCACGCTAACGGGCAGCGCGCGGTGCCGCGAGGGCATCGACACCGATGAGGTGGCTCCGGCGAGCGGCTCGAGTGAGCCAGGCGCCTGCCGCATTGAGGGCGATGCTGTGACTTCGGGATTCAGAAGCCCGGGCGAACGAGACGAGCCCCTCGGCTCAAGGCCAGTTCAGCGAGAATGGGGTGTCGGGATCTCCAAGCGCGCACCCATTGCTGAAAACCCAGGTCAAGTGACCGCGTGGCGAGCTCAGCCAAGGTGCAGCGTGATGCCCAATCTCCGGACACCTCTACGAGCCGAGCGTCCCCTCGGCTCCGGCCGACGCTCCGCATGACCCGCGGACGATCAACGCGCCCTGCAGGAGAATGTCCCGGGGTGGCAGGTCCGAGCCATCGACGCGATCGAGCATCGCCGCGAGCGCCGCGGCACCGATCTGCCGTGTCGGTTGACGCAGCGTCGTCAGCGGCATCGGCAGCAGCGCCGCGTAGCCCGCGTCGTCGATGCCGACCAGCCTCACCTCGTTCGGAACCCCGCGGCCCAGCCCGCCCAACGTCCGCATGATGCGCGCCGCCGTGCGGTCGTTGGCGCACACCAAGGCCTCGGGTCGACTCTCGGCCAGCAGCGCGCCGACGGCCTGCGCGTCGTCTGGGTCGAGGCGCCGCATGAGGGACCGCTCCGGCTCGACGCCATGGGCAAGCAGTGCCTCTCGGTAGCCAGACTCCCGCGCCTCGACCGTGGGCGCCGCGCCAGGCATCGCGATGAACCCGATGCGCCGCGCCCCGAGACCCAAGAGGTGGTCCGTCACCACGAAGCCCGCGTGCCGGTTGTCGAGACCCACCAGGTCGTGGCCCCCGCGTCGAGGGAACGGCGTCGCCGCGCGGTCCAGCAAGACGATTGGAATGCTCGCCTCGTCGAGCGCGCGAACGATGCGGGCGTTGACCTCGTCTCGACTGGGCACGAACTCGAGCGGCGCGAAGAACACCCCCGACACCTTCCGGTCGATGTACTGCCGGCACAGCTGCCACGCGTTCTCGGCGTTCGACGGGCCCGCGTTCGCCAGGCTGCCCCACACCAACGCGTGCTCCTCGGCCAACGGCGATGACATCATCCCCTGGCAGATGGGCTCGAAAATCTCCGTCTCGCCCAGGTCGGGAATCAACAGCCCGAAGGAGTGCGCCGCCGGTCCCCGCGACGCCTTGACGAACGTCCCTGAGCCCGCGTGCCGCTCCACCAACCCTGCCTGCTGCAGGTCGCGCACCGCCCGGCCAACCGTGATTCGCGACGCCCCGAAGTCCCGCACCAATTGGGCCTCGCTCGGCAACCGGTCGCCACGCTTCCACCGCCCCGAACGGATGCCCCGCTCCAGGGCGCCATAGACCTGCCGGTAGAGAGGGACTCTCTTCTCTTCCATGTTCGTGAAGTTGTTATATCAAGTCGAGGGTCCCGGCAAGTGTATCTGGCTCATTTCATTCTGAATACGCAGGAACATTTGACATAATGGCCCGCCGACCCGTATAGCTCAGTGCGTCAAGCTGATATATTGGCTTCACGGAAAGGAGCCCCCCATGTCTTCCACTCGAAAGCGGCATTTCTTGCTGGTCTCGGACTTCGATCAAACCCTGAGCTTCAACGACTCTGGCCAGGTGCTGAGCGGCGTCATTGGCGCGACACGGTTCCAAGAGAAGGTCGAGGGCCTGGCTCGAACGAACCTGGTGCAGCAGGGCGCCGAGCTGGCGTACCTCATTCGGCACGACCCGGAGTTCCGTGGCGTACGCCGGGAGCATCTGGAGGAGGCGGGCCGACTGGTTCGACTCCGGCACGACATACCCGCGTTGACCGAGTTCCTCGCCCAAGACCTCGAGGACTTCTCGTTTTCGTTCTTCGTGGTCTCGGCGGCGCCCAAGGAGGTCATTCAATCGGCGCTCAAGGGCATGGTGCCGCCGGAGAACATCTTCGGCACCGAGTTCGACTACGAGCCCTCGACGGGTGAGGTGCGCTCCATCGTGCGCACGTCGGCCGGCTACGGGAAGGTCTCGGTCGTCGAGGAGCTCGAGCGCCGGTTCGAGAACCCGCCGGAGGACACCATCTACGTGGGCGACGGCAGCTCCGACGTGCACGTGATGCTGCACGTCAACAACCGTGGCGGGTTCACTATCGCTGTCTCCGAGAACAAGCTGCTGGCGCGCATCGCCAAGACGACGGTGCTCAGTGACAGCGCCTTCAGCATCGTGGTGCCCATTCTCGAGCAGCTTGGCGGGTGGGAGGCTCCGAAGATCCACGGGCTCGTCGAGGCTCACGGGCTCTCGCTCCACGGCTGGGAGAAGGCCCGCACCGACCGGGTGACGATTCACCAGGCGCCCACTCAGACCTCGGACGCCGCATGAGCGGCTGGATGATAGACGCCTTGGGCTGGGCCGCCTCCGCGGTCTTCGTCGCCTCCTACTTCTTCACCCGCCCGGAGCTCCTGGTGCGGGTGCAGATGCTCGGCGCCGTGATGTGGGTCGCCTACGGGGTCGCGATGCGGGCTCCGCCGGTCATCGTCGCCAATATCCTCGTGCTGGCGGCGGCGGCGTGGAAGGCCCGCCGCGCGGGGTCCGCCGTGCCACCGGCGCCTGGAGCCAGGCCTCTCGAGGAGTGACTCGCCGAGCGAAGTGAGTCGACGCGCGCTCGACGTCAGTGGGTGGCAGGCCCGAAGACGGCGTCGAGCGTCGCGGCGTCCAAGGCGAGATCGAGCCAGCCCTCGAGTTCCGCTGAGGCCGCGACTATGACTCGGCCTCGGACGTCGTCTGGGACGCTACCGAACCTCCTGCCGAGGACGCGCAGGAGCGTCGAGCGTTGCCCCTCCACTCGGCCCTTCGCCTCACCCTTCGCTTCACCCTCCACTCGGCCCTCATCTCTCAGTTCCTGTGCGACCGTCATCACGTCCTCCTCCGGCATCACCCGGCGCGCCTCGCCGAGCAACTGGGCTCGGTTGACGCCCCGGTAGGTCTCCATCATATACACCAAAGCCACCCGCAAAATCCCGGGGGCGGAAGCAAGCGCCGTCAGCACCTTGCCCAGACGCGCTCTCTGAAGCGCCTCTCTGGTTGCATACTTGAGCGCCAGAAGGCCCGCCCGCGGCGTCGGCTCGCTCGACAGCTCGTCGTCATCTATCGCCCCGAGGTCCACCAGCACCATCTCGAAGTCGAGCGGCTTCACGCCGAGCTTCGCCGCATGCGGCGCCACGAGCCCCGAGAAGTACCGGGAGGCCTTCGAGGGCGTCGGGCCATGGTAGATGACGAGCGGAAGAATCGGCGCGAGTGGCTCGCTCACCCCGCCTTCCGCACGCTCCCACTGCCTCACCATGTAGCCAAGGAGCTGGACTCCTGCTCTCTCCTCGGCTGCGCTCTTGTGCTCGACGAGGCAGTACACGAAGAGCGCTCCGGCTCCCTTGAGCTTGAGCCGATACAGCCGGTCCGACCGCGACTCTTTCAGCGCGTCGTCGACGAAGACGCCGTCGACCAGCTCGGGCGGCTCGTCCGAGAGGAGCGCCACCAGAGGAGCCGGGAGCCGCTCGCGGAGCAGCGCGGCCACCGTCGCAGCGGAACCTGTCAACGTGAATGAGAC
>PMBV01000259.1 GCA_003153055.1 Myxococcales bacterium | reverse complement strand
AAGAAAGACGGCCCCAAGCGCTCGGCTCACGCGGCGCCCAAGGGCGATCCGAGCAACAAGGATCAAGCGCGGCTCTTGATGGCCAAGGTGTTCGGCGGCAACAGCAGTGGCGGCATCTCGACGGTGTTCGGTCACCAGGGCTTGGGCGGCGAGCTGAAGAGCGCGATGGGCCAGATGTTCGGCGCGGCTCCCGGCGACGCGGCCGGCCTCGGCGGGCTGGGCTTGCGCGGCTCGGGCTCGGGNNTCCACCATCTTCGGCCACCAGGGCCTGGGCGGTGAACTCAAGAGCGCCATGGGCAACATGTTCGGCGCGGCAGCGGGCGACGCAGGCGGCTTCGGTGGACTCGGCTTGCGCGGCTCGGGCTCGGGTGGCGGCGGCGTGGGTGACACCGTCGGCATCGGAGGCATCGGTACCAAGGGCCGCGGCGGTGGCACCGGCGGCTACGGATCCGGCGTCGGCGTGCTGGGCGGGAAGAAAGACGTCGACATCGGCATCACCTCGTCAGACCCGATGGTGGTGGGCTCTCTCGACAAGGAGCTCATTCGAAAGGTCATTCACGCCAACCGCAACCAGATCCGCTTCTGCTACGAGAGCCAGCTGAACCGGTTCCCCAAGCTCGACGGGAAGGTCGCCATTCGGTTCATGATCACGGCTCAGGGCTCGGTGTCTCAGTCTTCGGTTGCCCAGTCGACGGTGAACAACGCCGAGCTCGAGGCCTGCGTCGCCGGCCGGGTGCGCATGTGGAACTTCCCCAAGCCCAAAGGTGGCGGCATCGTGATCGTCACGTACCCCTTCATCTTCAAGCAGTCGGGGCAGTGATGATGATTCAAGTGTTCGCCACCTCGGCGTGGGTGAGCTAGGGTGGCGCGGCTCATGGCTCGACTCGCGCTCCTCTCAGGGTTGCTGTCGTCGCTCGCGCTGGCACAGGCGAAGGCGGTCGAAGAAAAGAAGGTCTCGGCCATCAACGAGATCGAACGGGGTTTCTACTTCGAGGCTCGAGGTGGTTTCTGGGCCACGTTCAATCCGCCGACGGCAGAGGGCGCTCCTCCGGGCCACTTCTCTCCTGGTCAGGCCGCCGAGCTCGACATGGGCTTCGACATCGGCGAGCGGGTGGGCATCGCCCTCTCGATCCTCGGCACCGCCAACCGCATGTCCAGTGACTACCTCGGGACCTCCGGTGGCACCGCCTCCGGTGACTACGGAGCGCTGATTCCTGGGGCGGGGGTCAAGATTCGCCTGGTGGGGCTGAGTGATGCGCAAGACGTGCAACGAACGTGGTTCTACGTGCGTGCCGCCGGCGGCGTGGTGCTGTACAACCCGCCGTCGCTCATCAGCAAGATGGACGCCTTGGTGAGCGGTGGGCTCGGGGTGGAGTACTTCACCAAGCTCCGTCACTTCAGCGTGGGCATCGAGGCCAATTTCAACTTTCTGGTGCTGACGCAATCGTTCGGCTTTTCCATATTGCCCACCGTGAAGTACTCGTTCTGACCACCTCAAAAGGTGGCTCGACGGCGCGCTCGCCCGTTCCTGCTTGACGAGACGGCCCTCGGCAGGCGAAGGGTCCAACTCTTCCCCGGACTTCCCGGGTGATCGAGTCACCACGAGCAATTCATGACGAACCAGGACACGAAGGCGAGAGGCCCCGGGCAGAGCGGACAGGGCAAGCGCGAAGGCTTCAGCTTCGGCGAGGGCCGGGGCAAGCGCGACGGAGATCGAGACGGGCGACGGGGCGGCGGCGGCGGGCGAGATCGCCGAGAGGGTGGAGGCAGCGCCTCGTACCGAGTCGTCAATGAGCTCAGCGCCCTTGAGAAGGCCCTCACCAAGGTCGACTTCTCGGCGATGAAGGGGACGCTGTCGGAGGTGCTCAAGGCGGTGAGGCCCCTGAGGGTCTCCTCCCTCGAGAACCTCGACCTCAACACTCGCGGCAAGCTCATCACCTCGCTGATGCGGGTGATGCGCCTGGCCAAGCCCAAGGAAGAGGCGGTCGCCCCAGCGGAGGCCGCGCCGACGGAAGAGAGCGCCGTCGCTCCTGAGCCGGCGCCTGCCGAGGCCGCGGCGCCTGTCGAGGGTGCCGAAGCCGTGGCGCCTGTCGAGGCCGCGGTGCCCGTCGAGAGTGCCGCCCCTGTGGAGGTCGCGGTCGCTGCTCCGGCGCCGGTCGAGTCGAAGACTGCGCAGTGGAGCCACGCCCAGTTCACCGTCGGCCTCATCTGGTCCGCGGTGGGCGCCAAGGATCGCGCTCAGGTCGCGTTCGAGAGCTCAGGTCGGCAGCCATCAGAGTCAGACCTCACGCAGCCCGCCGCTCCCGAGCGAACCGAGCGCAAGGACCGCGGCGCCCGCCCCGAGCGTGGCGACCGAGGCGACCGCAAGGACCGAGGTGATCGTGGTGATCGCGGAGCCCGGCCCGAGCGCGGCGCCCGACGCCCGGTGGAGCGGCCCGAGCCGTTCCAGAGCTCCGGCGACTGGAAGGTCGACGCCCAGAAGCTCGAGGAGATGGGCCGGACCCGCGACGCCGCCCGGTTGCACGAGAAGAACGCGTCCTTCGCCGACGCCTCGCGCCTCTACGAGGTGGGCACCGATCTCAAGGCAGCGCTCCGCACGGCTGCCCTCGGCAAGCTCGACGAGCGCATCGGCCAGTTGACGCCCAAGCTCAAGCCTGAGGAGACCATCGAGGCCTTCGAACGCGCCCAGGCGTGGGAAAAGTTGATGGAGCTCTTCGTGGCCCGCCAGGACTACGAGTCCATCGCCAAGCTGTACGAGCGAGCCGCCCAGTTCGACCAGGCCGCGCTGGCCTGGGAGCGGGCGCAGAAGTACGCCCTGGCTCGCAAGGCCTACGAGCGCGCCAAGGACTTCGGCGCCGCCAACCGGGTGCGTGAGCTCGAGGTGAAGAAGCTCATCGAGCGCGGTGACCGCCTCGGCGCGGCGACCATCTTGATGACCGTCGGGCGCAAGGCCGAGGCCATCGAGGCGCTCAAGCAGCTCCCAGGGCCCAAGGCCTTTCACTTCATGCAGAAGCTGAAGCTCCAAGGCGAGGCGACCGCCTACGCCAAGGAAGAGCTGGCCAAGGCTGAGCAGTCGAACAACCTGATGCAGAAGGCCCGGTGGCTCGAGCTGTTGGGTGAGCCCAAAGCCGCCATCGAGGTGTACCTGGGCCTGGGTCGCAAGGACAAGGCCGCGCTGGTGATGGCCGAGCAAGGTGACCTCAAGCCGGCCGCCGAGCTCCTCGAGGCCTCGGGGCAGCTCGACAAGGCCGCCGAGCTGTACGCCAAGGCGGGTGACACCGCCAACGCCGAGCGCGTCAAGGCGCTCCCTCGCACGCAACAGGTGCCCGAGCCACCCTCCGACGAAGGCGAAACGAGCTCGGCTGACTCCTCGGAAGCCCTGCCGCCGCCCCAAGAGAGCCCCGCCGCTCCCCAGGCGTCGGTCGCGAACCCCCAATAAAAACGCCGCCTCGGCGGTCAAAACCTCGCGTACTTCCTCAATCTTTGCTGCAATGCGCGGGCGGTGAGAGAGAGTCTATCCGCCCTCATGACGAGCGTCCCTGACAAGCCGTTCACCGAGGTCGAAGCAAGCCTCGAGAAATCCGGTCGCGTCGAAGAGCTGATTCGGTTGTACGAGTCACGCTCTCGCGAGGTGCCGAGTGCCGACGAGGCGGCCCATCTCTTGTGCCGTGCGGCCGAGCTCGCCCACCGCCGGCTCAAGAACCCAGTGAGGGCGGAGGAGTTGCTGCTCCGCTCGCTGGTCTATGCGCCGGGGAGTCGAGAGTCTCTCGACGGGCTCAAGGATGTCTACGAGCAACGGGGCGATCCCGCGGCGCTGGCCGAGACGCTGGAGCGCCTCGCGCTGGCGACGCCGGGGTCCGATGCCGCTCCGTTGTACTTGAGGGCCGGCGAGATCCAGGAGTCGCGGCTCAACCGGAGAGATCGCGCGGTCATCTGCTACCAGCTGGCCAGCAGGGCCGCGCCGAAGGACCGCCAGTCGTACGTGCGCGCCAGGCGTATTCTGATGGCCGAGGGCCGCTCCGCCCCGGCCTTCGAGAGTCTCGAGCGGCAGCGCGCCGCTCTCGGCGATCGAGAGCTGGTCGAGGACTACGTGTCCTTTGCCGAGGCGTTGGTGAACCACCCGCGGGAGCACGCTCTCGCCACCCGGGCGTTGCTGCGGGCCCTCGCCGTGGAGGGCCGGCACCCCAGGGCCATCGCGGTACAGAAGGATCTCTCCAAGCTCGAGTACGTGTGGCGCGAGAAGGTCAAAGCGCTTAAGGCCCAGTCGCTCGAGGAGCGCGATCGCCGGGCGGCCGCCAGGCTGTCGCTGGTGGTGGCCAGGCTCTACGCGTTCTACGAGCCGACGGCCATCGACCGGGTGAAGGAGGCCATCGATCGTTGCTTCGCCTTGTGGCCGGCGATGCCCGACGCCCTCGACCTGCTGCAAGAGGTGGCCGAGAAGACGGGTGACCTCCGGGCCGCCCTCACCATCTTCTCGAAGCTGGCGGCGGAGACCCGCGACCGCCAGGCCAAGGTCGAGCTGAGCTTGCGCATCGGCCAGGTGCTCCTCTGCAACCTCAATGACCGCGCCGAGGCCACCGCGGCCTTCGAGCAGGCGGCCAAGCTCGACCCCTCTCGCCCTGACGCCACGGTGCTGGCCAGCGAGCTGTTGGTCGAGGCCGGCCGGGCCGAAGAGGGCATCGCGATGGTCGAGCGGCACCTGGCCACCCTGCGAGATCGACGGGCCCAGGTGGCGCTGCGCCTCAACCTGGCCGACCTGGCGCTCAAGCGGCTGAACAACCCAGGGGTAGCTCGCGCTCAGCTCGAGGCTGCCGCCAAGCTCGACCCCCACAACGCGGTGGTCGCCTGGCGCCTGGTGTCGATGTTGATCGATGCAGGTGACCTCCCCGCTCTCTGGCCCCTGCTCGAGCTGGCGGTCTCCGCGCCTCGCTCCATCGCCGATCGCGTCTCGCTGTGCGAGCGGGCCGGCGCCTTGTGCGAGGCGGCCGGCGACGCAACCCGCTCCTTCAGTGCCCTGTCCCTCGCCCTGCCGCTCGACCCATCGAACAGCGGGCTGCTCGATCACTTGAGCACCGTCGCCGCGGCGGCCGGCGTCGAGAGCCAGCTGGTGGGCTCGCTGAGGCGCGCGGCTCAGGTGGCACCCGCACAGGCCCAGGTGCCGCTCTGGCGAACCTTGGGGCAGGTGCTGCAGCGCTTGGAGCGCCCTGCCGAGGCTCAGGAGGCCTGGCTCGAGGTGCAGCGCCGAGTGCCAGAAGATGGCGACGCGGCAGCCGCGCTGGTGGTGCTCGAGAAGGTGCTGGCCGAGGAGCCGCACGATCCCCGGTCGCGCCTCGAAGCCGAGGCGAAGCGACTGGAGGCCTCGGCGGCCGACCCGGCGGCGGCGGCGGAAGTGTACCGGAAGATCCTCGAGCTCGACCCCGACAGCGTGCTGACGCTGAAGAAGCTGGGCGCGGCGGCGACCAACCTCGGCCGGTGGGAAGAGGTCGCTACGGTGGCCGAGCGGCTCTTGGCCTTGGCCGATTCCCCTGGCGAGCGCCAAGAGTGGCGCGCCCGGTTGGCCCAGCTCTACGCCGAGCGGCTCAACCGCAAAGACGAGGCGGCCCGGCTCTACTTGAACCTCTTGGGCGAGGGGGTCGACTCGGCGGCGGTGGTCAGCGGGCTCGAGCGGCTGGCGGCGCAAGGGACTCGGCAGGCCGACGTGAGCCGCGCGCTCGCCCCGGTGTACGCCCGGGGCGGCGACTACCAGCGGCAGGTCGCCTCGCTCTTGGTGCAGCTCGCCTCGGTGCAGGAGAAGGACGAGCAGAAGAGCCTCCTGTCGCTCCTGGCCGAGACCACCGAGACCCGTCTGCTCGACGTGCGGGCTGCCTACGAGTTCCGGGTGCGTGGGCTGCTCTTGGATCCCTCTGACTCCGTCTTCCGCGCCGAGGCAGTGCGGCTCGCCCGGGGGCTCAAGTCTCAAGAGGAGCTGGCGAGGTTCCTCATCGAGCTGGCCTCCAAGGTGACCGACGACGCGGTGGCAGTGCCGCTGCTGGGCGAGGCCGGTGCCCTGGCCGAGGAGGCCGACGCCTTCGAAGACGCCGCCGCGGCCTTCAAGGCCGGCTTGGCCAAGAGCCCAGGCGACCCCCAGCTGTTGACCCAACTGTGCGACCTGTATTCCCGGGCCAAGCGGTGGAGCGAGCTGGAGGGCGCCCTCAGGGCTCGTCTGGCGGTGGCTCAGGACGACGAGCGGGCCCCCCTGTTCCTTCAGCTCGAGCAGGTGAACGTCGAGCTCAAGCGGCCCAAGGAGGCCGCCGCCGCGCTCGCGGAGGCCATCAAGGCTGGCGCTCCGGAGCTCGAGCACCTGCCTCGGCTGGCCCAGCACTTCGAGGAGGGTGGGCTGTTCCGCGAGCTGACCCAGGTGCTGGCGCGGCTGGTCGCGCTGTACGAGCAATCGGAGGATCACGAGAACGCCTCGGCGGTCGGTCTCAAGCGAGCGAAGATCCTCGAGACCGCCCTGGGCGACAAGGCCGAGGCCATTGAGCGGTACGGCGACGTGCTCGGGTCGAAGCCGTCGGACCCCGATGCCCTGGCGGCCCTCGAGAACCTGCTCCTCGACCCCCAGCACGGCGAGGCGGCGGCGCGCATGCTGTTGCCGGCCTACGAGGTGGCTAAGGATTACCGCAAGCAGGTCGCCGCGCTCGCGGTCATCGCCCGGTCGTCTCATGACAACCTCGAGCGCCTGACGGCTCTGAGGCGATCGGCGGAGATCCACTCGCTGCGGCTCCGCCTGCCGGTGGAGGCCTTTGGGGCGTTGGCCGACGCGCTCGCGCTGGCCCCCGACGACGGGGCGCTCAGGGCCCAGGCCCGCTCGGCCGCGGAAGACGCCGATCAGGTCGAGCGGTATGCCGCTGTGCTTGAAGCGCTGGTCGAGGTGAGCGGCCCAGAGGCCGTGGCGCTGCACCGAGAGCTCGCCGACGTCTACGAGCGGAAGCTCAACCAGCAAGACGCGGCCGTGCGGCACCTGCACGCCGTGTTGGGGCTCGATCCGAAGAACGCCGACACCTTGAGGGCGTTGCTCAGGCTTCACCGCGCCCGTGAAGAGTGGGCCGAGCTGGTGCCGATCATCGAGCGGGTGGCCATGCTGGAGGCCGACCCGGCCGTTCGATCGAGCCTCGAACGCGAGGCAGCCCTGCTGAGCGAGCAGCGCCTCGGCGATCTCGAGCGGGCGGCCATCAATTGGCGGCAGATCGCCTCGCGTGACGTGCTGGCCCGGGAGGCAGCCTCGGCGCTCGATCGCCTGTACTCCGAGCTCGACCGCCCCCACGAGCTGGCCTTCGCCCTGGAGCTGCGCCGGAACCAGGAAGGGCAGAGCCCGCTGGGGCGAGAGCTGGCCTTCCGGTTGGCGACGCTCCGGCAGGCTCGCCTGGCCGACCCCCGCGGTGCCCTCGAGGGGTTCCGGCAGGTCCTCTCCGAGGATCCCGCCCATCAGGGGACCCGCGACGCCCTCGAGACCTGGGCGGTCGGCCAGCTCAACGAGGGCGCGGCGGCGGCCGAGATCCTCGACCCAGTGCTCGCCCGCACCGGCGACCACCAGCGTCGCATCGCCATTCGCGAGGCGAGGTTGGCTCACGCCTCCAGCGGCGTCGAGCGCGCCCGGCTCTTGGCCGAGATCCGAGGGATCCTCGAGCGTGACCTCGACCAGCCGCAGGCCGCGTTCCTCAGCGCCCTCAAGGCCTTCACCGCCGGGTTCGATCGGGTGGCGCTCCAGGGCGAGCTCGAGCGCCTCGCCCGCGTCACCGGCTCCTTCGAGGAGCTGGCGGAGATCTTCGAGGCCGTCGCGTCGGAGACCGACGAAGGCCAGCGGCTCACCTTGCTCCGCCGGGCCGCTGAGCTGCGCGAGCAGCTGGGCGAGACCGAGATCGCCATCAGCGACTACCAACAGCTCCTCGAGGTCGCCCCTCAAGATCGCCAGGCCCTCGAGGCCCTGGGCCGGCTCTACGAGCGCTCGCAGAACGCCAAGAGCCTGTCAGAGGTCTACGCCCGCCAGGCCGAGCTGGCGCACGATCCCTCCGAGCGGTTCCTGCTCCTCTCCAAGACCGCCGAAGCCTTCGAGGCGGCAGGTGACGACCACCGCGCCATCGAGGCCCTCAAGACGGCGCTGGCGGTGAAGGGCGCCCGCGAAGTGCTGGTCGCGCTCGACCGGCTCCTCGCCCGCACCCATCGCTTCAACGAAGAGGCCGACGTCCTCGACCAGCTCGCCACCATCACCGCCGAGCCGGGCGAGCGGCTTGGCTTGGTGCTCCAGCGCGCCGAGTTGCTCGAGAAGGAGGGGCAGATACCAGAGGCCCTGCGTGGCTATGCCGCGGCCCTCGAGCTGTCGGCACAAGATCGCGCCGCGGTGGCGGGCCTCGAGCGGCTCCTCGAGCACGAGCCCGTCAGGCAGGAGGCGGCCCGGCTCCTCGAGCCGTGCTACCGGGCGTCGAGCGACTGGAAGAAGCTGGTGGAGATTCTCGAGCTGCGCCTCCACGTCGCCGACGTGCGCCGACGGGTTCCGCTGATGATGGAGATCGCCAGCCTCCGCGAGGCGGTGGGCCCCAAGAGCGCGGCGCTGGCCACGCGGCTGCGCGCCTTCGTCGAGGCGCCCGGCGATCAGGTGGTTCGCGAGGAGCTCGAGCGGCTGGTGGCCGATCTCGGTGCCTTCGAGGAGCTCGCCCATGCCTACGAAGAGGCGCTCCAGCGCGGCCAGCCCGAGCCCTTGGGGAGCGAGCTGTGGAGGCGGGTGGCGACGCTCTACGGCGATCGGCTCGCCCGGTACGATCTCGCGGCCAAGGCGTGGAACGAGGTGCTGGCCAAGAACCCGAAGGACCTGGTGGTGCTCGAGACCCTGGGCCGGATCTTCCGCCGGACCAACCAGTTCCGCGAGCTGTCCATCGTCATGCGGCGGCAGTTGGCGCTCGAGACCAACACCACCGTTCAGGTCAACCTGCTGTTCGAGCTGGCCACGCTCGCCGAAGAGACCCTGGCCGACAAAGGCCTGGCGGCGCAGTGCTACCAGGCCATTCTCGAACGCAAGCCCGACGACTCGAACGCCACCAAGCTCCTGGCCCGCATTCTGGGAGAGACCGAACGGTGGCCCGAGCTGGCGGTCGTGCTGTCGAAAGAGATCGAGTTGGCCGAGCGCAGGCACCAGGAAGAGGAGACGCACGAGCTGATGGTGAAGCTCGCTCGTCTAAGGCTCTCGCGGCTCTCGGACCCGCGCGGAGCACTCACCACGCTGCAGGAGGTGTTGCGCCGAAAGCCCGCCCACGCGGGGGCCGTCGGTGCACTCGAAGAGATGGCGCGTTCCGACAATCCGTTGAAGGGTGAGGCCGCGAGCACGCTCGAGCCGGTGTTCGCAAAGGAGGGCGACCACCTCAAGCAGGTGCAGATGCTGGAGGCCCGGGTGGCCGCCGAGCCGAGCGCGGGAGGGCGATCAGAGCTGTTGCGCAAGGTCGCCGAGCTCTACGCGCACGAGATGGACAACGCGGCCATGGCGTTCGTGGCCGCCGCTCGGGCGCTCAAGGAGCTCCCCGACGAGCCCAAGAACCTCGAGCTGGCGCTGGTCCACGTGGCGGCTGCCGAGGCAGAGGATGAGCTGGTCTCGCTGTTGTCCGAGGTCGCGCCCCGAGCTTCTGGCGATCTACCGCGCGCGGGGCTGTACCGGGCCCTGGCGCGGCTCCAGGCCCAGCAAGACGAAGAGCAAGGAGCGGTGGAGTCGTGGAAGCGGGTGCTCGAGCTGGCCCCCACCGACGCCGAAGCGATGGATCAGGTCGGTGGCCTGTTGGCTCGCCAGGGTCGGGTGCCCGAGCTGTACGACGTGCTCAAGCGCCAGCTCACCATCGAGGAGGACCTCGGGCGTCGGGTGGCCCTGATGTTCCAGCTCGGCACGCTCCAAGAAGAGCAGCTGCGAGACCCGGGAGCGGCCATCACCACCTTCCGGCGGCTCCTCGAGCTCAAGCCCGACGATCTCCTGGCGCTGGCTCGCATGGAGCGGCTGTGCGAGGCCCAGGAGCGCTGGCCCGAGTTGGCCGATGCGATCGCCAAGCGCCTCAAGGTTGCGCCGCCATCGGAGCACTCCGAGCTCAGCATCAAGCTGGCGATGGTGCGGGAGACCCGCCTTCTGGACAAGCCCGGGGCCCTCGAGCTGTACCAGGAGCTCCTCGCCGAGGACCCGCTGCACCCCGAGGCCCTTCCGCGCCTCGAGACGATGGTGCAGCGCGAGCCCCAGCACCAGGCCGCGGTCGACGTGCTGCTCGACGCCTACCGGCGCTCAGGTGACATGCAGAAGCTCGTCGCCGCCATCGACGCGCGGGTCGCGGTGTCGCCCGACGCCGTCGAGCGCAAACACCTCCTCACCGAGCAGGCCTCGGTGCGAGAAGCTCAGGGCGCGCCAGAGCTCGCGTACCTCGGCTACTACCGGGCCTACCGGGAGGACCCCAACGACAGGGAGGTGCGGGCCAAGCTCGTGTCGACCGCCGCGTCCGCCGAGTCGTGGGACGAGCTCAACCATGCCCTGGAGGCCGAGTTGCCGCGGGTGGGCGATCCCTCCGACGCGGCCGAGATCCTCCTCTTGTTGGGGCAAGTCAGCGAGCAGCGCCTGGGCCAGAAAGAAGAGGCGGTGGCGTTCTACGAGCGTGCCCAGCGCGCCTCCGAGGAAATTGGCGCCAGGTCCTTGCCCGCCCTCGATCGACTGTACGGCGAGCTGGGTGACGCCGCCCGCCAGGCCGACGTGCTCGAGGCCCTGGCGTCGAGGGCCACTGATCCGCTCGATCGGGTGGCGCTCAACTTTCGCTTAGGGCAACTCTCGGTCGAACGGCTGGCCAACCCTGACCGAGCCGCCGCGGCCTTCGAGCGGGTGCTCGAGACCGACCCTCGGCACCTGCCCTCGCTGCGCAGCCTCGAGGCGCTGTACGAGCAGGCCAGAGCCAACGACAAGCTGTTCGAGAACCTGAAGGCTCAGCGCGAGCTGGTCTCGGGGCCGGAGCGGGAGCGGGTGCTGGGGAAGATGGCTCAGGTCTCCAGCGAGGGCCTGTCGAACGTCGACAGCTCGGTCGGGCTCTACCGCGAGCTGTTGCAGCAGAACTCGCGCAACGAGCAGGCCTTCGAGGCCCTCAGCCAGCTCCTCGACCAGGCCAAGCGACCGGCCGACCTGAAGGACCTCTTGGTCTGGAAGCTCCAGTTCACCATCGACCCGCGGGAGCTGGTGCGGCTCAACGACCGACTGGGCCGGGTGCTGATGGGCGAGCTCAAGGCCCCCGAAGAAGCGGCCGCGGCGTTCCGGGCGGTGCTGGAGCGAGACCCGCGCCACCGGGGTGCCCTCGAAGCCCTGAGAGACATCTACGACGAGTTGGGCAAGCGCGATGACCTGGTGCTGGTGCTCCGGCGACTCATTCCGCTGCAGGAGACGGCGACCGACGGCAAGCGCATTCGCATTCGGCTGGCCGAGCTCATCGCCCAGACGGCCCGGCGAGAGGAGGCCCTCGACGCTGGCCGCCGGGCCCTCGAGGTCGAGCCCCACACGGTGGAGGAGCTCGAGCGGCTGGTGGCCGTGTTCACCTCGCTCAAGGCCTGGATGGACGCCGTGCGCACCCTGGAGATCAAGAGCGGGGTGCTCCGGCAGCTCGGCGACACCGAGGGCGCCACCAAGGCGATGTTCGAGGTCGCGGCGATCTGGCAGGGCCCAGCGGGCAAGACCGAGAACGCCGGGCCGGCGCTCGAGAAGGTGCTGGAGATCGAGCCGGCCAACCGCGAAGCCTGGGAACAGGCCCGCGCGCTGTACGAGTCGGTCAACGACTGGCGCTCCTGGGCCCAGGTGGTCGACCACTACCTCCCGCACCTCGTCACCGACGCCGAGAAGGTGACCGCCCTGCGCGAGCTGGGGCAGGTGCAGGAGTCGAAGCTGGGCGCCAAGCACGTGGCGTTCTTGCAGTACTGCCGGGCCTTGCAGCTGGTGCCGTCGGACGACGCCATTCGCGAGCAGGTCGAGCGGCTGGCCGATGAGACCAACAGCTACGAAGAGCTCGCCGCGGTCTACGAAGAGGTGGGCGAGAACGTGCCCGCTGGCCCCCTGGCCGAGCGCATGTTCCTCACCCTGGCGAGCGTGCAGGACACCCAGCTCGACGACCCCGAGGCGGCCGAGCAGTCGCTCCGGCGGATCCTCGAGTTCGACCCGACCAACGAGACGGCCCTCAAGCGACTGTCGACGATGTTCGCCCGCCGGGGCCGCAACACCGACTACATCCTCTCGCTGGAGCAGACGCTCGAAGCCGCCAGGAGCCTCGAGCAGCGCAAGGAGATCTTGCGGGAGATCGCCCGGGTCTACGACGAGCAGCTCGAGCGGCCCGAGGAGGCCGAGAACGCCCTCGTTCGCGCCCTCGAGCTCGAGCCCGACCTCGAGACCTTCGGGGTGCTGGTGGCGCTGCAGCGCCGGCAGAAGAACTTCCCCTCCGTGGCCTCGAGCCTGCTGCGCATGCGCGACATCGCGACCAACCCGCTCGAGCGAGCCCGGCTGCAGGTCGAGGTGGCCCAGCTCTACGAGCACGACGTGGGCGACGACGAGGCGGCGGTCGAGGGCTACCGGCTGGCGCTGGAGTTCGATCCGGGCAGCGGGGCGGCGCTGGGGGCTCTCGAGCGGCTGTACTCCAAGCTCGACCGGCCGGCCGAGCTGTTGGCGGTGTACGAGCGCCAGCTCGAGGTCACGCAGGACTACCGGGAGCGCGTGACGCTGCTGTTCCGCAGCGCGGGGATCTGGGAGGAGCGGTACCAGAACCTGGCCAACGCCGACGCCTGCGTCGACGCTGCCCTCCAGGTCGACCCTCAGAACCTCCAAGCCATCAAGACCTTGGAGCGGCTGCGCAAGGCGCAAGGACGGTGGGAGGAGCTGGTCGGGGTGGTCGATCGGCACCTCCAGCTGCTCACCCGCGGCGAGGAGAAGGCCGAGCTGTGCGTCGAGATGGGAGACATCTTCCATCAGCAGCTCAAGGCGGTGGACCGCGCGGTGACGGCCTACCAGCAGGCCCTCGAGCTCGACCCGGCTTGTCGCCCGGCGATGCACGCGCTGGGCACCCTCTACGAGCGCAGTGGCAACTGGCCCTTCGCCCTCGAGATGCTGGAGCGGGAGGCTCACGCGCTGGGCTCGACTGGCGACGCCGTCGAGCTGTGGTACCGCATGGGGAAGATCAACGAGGACATGCTCATCGACGCCGGCAGCGCGCGCCGCTGCTACCTCGAGGCGCTCGGCATCGACGCCGCCTACCTCCCGGCGATTCGCAGCCTCAAGGGCATCTACGAGGCCGAGCGCGACTGGGTCAACTACGAGAAGGCGTTGGTCGAGGAGGCCAAGCAGACCGAGGACCCCAGCGCCCGCTCCATCGCGTGGATCGAGGTGGGGCGCTACCACCAGGCCAAAGAGAACATCGAGGAGGCCACCACGGCCTTCGAAGAGGCGCTCACCCTGGTGCCCGACGCCCTCGAGGCGGCCCGGCCGCTGTCCGACATCTACCTGTCCAAAGAGCGATGGCCCCGGTGCGAGCAGATGCTCGACATCGTCGTCACCAAGCTCCAGGAGCAGTACGCCCAGACGCCCGAAGACCAGGACCTAGCCAAGGAGCTGTGCCGTCGCTCCTACCGGCTGGGGTACGTCAGCGAGAAGAACAACCATCGTGACAAGGCGCTGCTCGCCTACGAGCGGGCCTGGCAGCTCGACTCGACCTACCTCCCGGTGCTCGAGGGCTACGGCAACCTCCTGGTCCAGGCGCGGCGGTTCGAGGAGGCGCTCAAGATCTTCACCTCGATCCTCGGTCGGCACCGGAACGATCTCACCGATCTCGAGGTGGCGGAGATCCACTGGACCATCGGCGACCTCTACGTTCAGACGCGGCAGACCGATCGCGCGGTGAAGCACTTCGAGATGGCCCTGGCCATCGACCAGAGCCACGAGCCGTCGCTGCGCTCGATGGTCGGGGTGACCGAAGCCGCGCAAGACTTCGAGAAGGCGGCCGAGTTCCGCCAGAAGCTGCTTGGCGTGCTCGACGGAGACGCCCGCTACGACGAGGGCGTGGCGCTGGGCAAGCTGGCGAGAGAGAAGCTGTCGGACCCCTACATGGCCATCGACGCGTACCTCGCCGCGCACCGGCTCAAGCCCGAGGTGCTCGAGGTGATGGACGCGCTCTACGTCCTCTACCGGGAGACCAAGCAGGGGGCCAAGGCCGCCGAGATGCTCGAGAAGATGCTGGCCGTGCCGTCGCTCCAGGAAGACGTGCAGCGGGCCAAGCGCGTGTGGTTCGCCCTGGGCGAGATCAACCGCGACGAGCTGGGCGACATCGAGAAGGCTGGCCAGTGCTTCAACCGGGCGCTCGATCTCGACTGGCGCTTCATCGAGGCCTTCAGCGCGCTGGAGGCGATGCTGGGGCAGAACAAGAAGTGGCGCCAGCTCGACGACAACTACAAGCGGATGATCACCCGCATGCCCAAGACCGAGGAGACCCACGTCCCTCGAATGACCCTGTGGCGAGCCCTGGGCGATCTGTACCTCAACGTGCTCAAGGCGCCCGACGCGGCGGTGGAGGTCTACAAGGTGGTGGCAGCGGGGTTGCCCGACAACATCGAGCTGCAAGAACAGTTCGCCACGCTGGCTCAGACCCAGCCGGGCTACGAGCAGCAGGCGGTGGAGGCCTGGCGACGAGCCCTGCCGGCGACCTCAACCCCGGGGAAGGTGGCCTCGGCCCTGGTCGAGCTGTTCGCCAAGCAGAAGGCCTACGACTCGGTGTGGCTGGCGGCCCAGGTGATGTCGGGGCTCATCGGCGAGGTCGGCCCCCGCGAGCAGGAGGCCCTGAGCAAGCTCGGGGACTACGCCAAGAAGCGCGAGGTCGCTCAGCGCCCGGTGACCGATCGTCTGTGGGCCGAGCACCTGTTCCACCCCAAGGTTCGCGGGCCGCTCTCGGAGCTGTTCGGCATTCTGTTCGAGCAGGTTCACGCGCTCTACAAAGAGGATCCGTCGAAGTACGGCATCAACCCCAAGAAGCACCTCCTCGACGTGGCCCAGGCTCCCGAGTTCCAGATGCACCAGTACCGCTACGTGGCGAAGGTGCTGGGGCTGGAGCAGGTGCCCGTCTACTCTCCCTACCTGGTGGTGAAGCGCGAGCAGCGCACCGGCCGCACCAACGAGCCGGCTCCTGATCCGATGATGGGGGTCGAGATCTGCCACACCGACCCGGTGGCCATTCGGCTGGGGGGGCGGTTCTTCCAGGAGACCGGGTCCAAAGAGATTCAGTACCTGGTGGGGCGAAACTTGGCGTTGCTCCGCCCCGAGTTGGCGCTGACCCAGCGCTTGTCGGGCCAGCGGCTGGAAGCGGTGCTCCAGGCGGCCATCAGCCTCTCGGTCGATCGCTTCCGCTTCACAGCTGATCGCGCGGCCATCGACACCGAGCGGAAGCTCCTCGACAAGGCGCTCACCCAGCAAGCTCGCGCGGCGCTCGCCCGGGTCACCAGCGCCTACGTGCAGGTGGCCACCCCGAACGACCTTCGCAACTACCTCGAAGGCGTGGAGTTGTCGGCAGCGCGCGCCGGAGCCCTGGTGGCCGGAGACATCGAGCCGGTCAAGAAGATGGTGATGGCCGAGAGCGGGGGGGGCTTCCGCGTACCTTCGCGCACCAAGATCCGAGACTTGATGGTGTTTGCGCTCGGTGAAGACTTACACGCGCTCAGAAACGCGATAGGAACGAGCGTCGAGGTACAAGCACGTAAGTAAAAGGGGTTGTTCAGGAGAATGGTGGTTCGGAACCGAGCGGTCCTACCGGGCGTCCGTTACTTGACCTTGTTCGAGATAAACCCTACACTTTTCGGCTGGTTAGACGTTGGAGCCAGGGCCCATGCGCTTTGTGTGTGAGAGCTGCCGCGCGCAGTACATGATCAACGATGACAAAGTGGGCCCGAAGGGGGTCAAGGTCCGCTGTCGCAAGTGCGGCTACGTCATCACGGTGAAACGGACGGAGGCGGCGCCGAAAGCGCCCGTGCCCGTGCCAGAGCCCGACAGCGACGCGATGGAGACGCAGGTGATGCGAACGCCGCTCGCGTCCGAGGGCGGATCCGAATCGAAGAGCGGTCAGGCCGAGAGCTTCCTCGGGGCTGACGACGACGAGATCGGCGCGGTCTTCGACCAGGTGCTTCGCAGTGGGCCGACGTCGGCGCCCAAGGCTGGGGGCGACGGTGGCAGCCTGTCAGCAGACTTCGACGAGCACGAGTCGACGCGGGTCATCGACGCGGCGACGGTGGCCCAACTCGCCAAGGAATCGGGCACTCGGGAGCCAACCCCCGAGAAGGTCGAGGCGGCGCCAGAGAACAACTGGTTCGTGGCCATCAACGAGAAGCAGACAGGCCCGCTCACGCTCGACAAGGTGAAGGAGCACTGGGACAAGGGTGAAGTCGGCCCCGACTCGTTGTGCTGGCGCGAGGGGTTTCAAGACTGGGTGCCGCTGTCCGAGGTGAAGAGCCTGGCGGTGGTGCTGGCGCCGAAGCCTCCACGGCCGATCGTGGTGCCAGCGGCGACCATTCCTGCCGCGCCGGCAGCCGCCAGTGTCCCGGTGCAGTCGGCGTTCAGCGCGGGTGGGGTGGCGCAGTCTGACGTGCCGGTGCCCACGCCTTCGGCTCCTTCGGTGCCCGAAGACAGCGGGGCGTGGAAGCCCACGGCCGCGTCGGCGCTGGCATCGCTGGTGAAAGACGAGATGGCTGCGTTGGCCAAGCCACCCCAAGCCTCTCCGCCTCCGCCAGAGCAGACGCAGGCGAGCCGGCTCATCGACGTGCCAGAAGAGAAGGGGGCTCCGAGCGCCTCACCGCTGCTGGTTGCCGCGCCGATGCCCCGGTCGAACCCCTATTCCGAGAACCACGCGGCGACCTACAGCGCTCCGGGGGTGACGGCGTACCAACCGCCCTCGAACCGAGGCCTGGTGATCGGCCTGGGCGCCGTGGTGGGGCTGGTGCTGGTGGGGCTCATCGGGACCGTGGCGTGGTTGGTCTTCGGGAGTCGGCCACCTGCGCAACCAGCGGTCGTGGCTCAGGCGACGCCGACGCCCAATACGGTCATTCCTACCCTTCCACCCGGGGCCACCTCGCCGACGCCCACCGCGACCAAGCCCCCAGAGGCTTCACCTCCGAGCGTGCCACCGGTCGCGGCCCTACCGACGCCTCCCCCGGGCACTCCACTCGCAGCGGCTCCGACGCCGCCCGTGGTAGCCGCGCGTCTTCCATCGGAGCCAAGGGCAGAGTCACAGCCAGTCAGGGAAAGGACGACCGCGCGGAAAGAGACGAAGGCGAAGAGCGACCCGGCGCCTGAGCCGAGGGAGGTCAAGGAGGAGCCCAAGCCCCAGGCAGCCTCGGGCTCAGATGACTTCGACAGCGTCTTCAAGGTGCCAGGCGCCAAGCGCGAGGAGCCGAGGAAGGCCGAGGCGCCAGTCAAGCGTGAGTCGTACGTCCCGCCAGCTCCCGGGCAAGGGAGCGACGTGAAGGAGTCTTTGGGCCAGTCGGACATCTTGGAGGTGGTGCTGTCGAACAAGCCCGCCCTGCTCAAGTGCGCCGAAGAGCAGCGCCAGAAGGAGCCGGGGACCTCAGGCAAGCTGGTGATGCGGTGGTCGATTCAGGCCAACGGGAAGGTGTCGAACGTGACGGTGGTGTCGGAGGAGTTCAAGAGCACCTACGTCGCGGGGTGCGTGGCCAAGGCCATCAAGAGCTGGACGTTCCCTCGCACGAAGACTCCGCCTGAGCCGTTCACGTTGCCCGTGAAGTTCTGACGTGAATGTGAGGCCGCGCCAGCCGTCCGTTGCTATCAATCACTCCCGTTGAAGTCGGTTCGCTGGAGGGGTAATCGTCGGTTCGCCGTCCTTGCTGACGCTGCCCGGTCGTGGCCGCAACTCGCATTTCGGAGATCGCACACACATGAACAAACACAACTTGGGCCTGCTCTTGGGCTCTGCGCTGACATGCCTTGGGGTCGCCTGCGGCGAGCTGGGGGCGACTGCTGACTCGGGAGTCACTGTTGATAGCGGTGTTGCGTGCACCTTCAGCAGCTGTGGCGGCGATGGGTTCTGCAACCCCACGACGCACGTGTGCAGTACGCGGAGCTGCACCGCGGCGAATGGCCAGCCAGATGTCTGCGCCTACGGCCAATACTGCGGCGGGTCTGGAAGTGCTGCTCAGTGCTACGACGTCGAGGCTCCCAGTTGCACGAACTTCGGAGGCTCCGGCCACGCGGTGACGTGGAGTCAGGCGACGAGCTCTGGCCCCATCATCTACTACGTCGACAAGGCGACGGCGGACACGACCTGGTGCGGCGCGACGACTCCGGCAGACCTCTCGGTGACCGTCAGTCTGTATAACAAGAACAGCACCTTCGCGGCGACCGGTGCCACCTTCCCATCCAATACACTCTACTACGTGCGTCCTGATGGCACGCAGTGCGATGTGACGAATTGCAATGGCCAGGGACCAATTTTTCGACCCGGGTCTGGGTACAGCGTCTCGACTGATCGGAAGTCGGTGGACATCAAGATGAACTTCTGTGGCGTCACGGGTTCGAGTCTCTCGGTGGGGTTCTATTACACCGGTGGCAACGAGTACTGCGTGGCGATCACCAAGTGAATTTGAGCCAGACGCCACGGTCGAACGTGGGGTCTTTCGCCTTCAAGGAGAAATCATGAACCTCAAGACCATGCTGTTGCCGTTGTCGGCGGTCGTCTCGGTTGCTGCCTTGGCCGATGAGCGATTGGCTGCCCCTCCACAGTTGACGGTTCCTCGGGTCTCGGCGAACCGGTCCGCCATTCCCGAGCCAAAGCTCACTTGCCCGGCGGGCACCACGCAGGCCGGCGGCCAGGCCTCCGTTCGTGAGGCCTCGTTCTGCGAGCGTCTCGATGCCGCTGGCCGCTCGGTCATTCACGGGCCGTATCTGTCGCTCCACGCCAACGGCAGGACCGCGGTCGAGGGTCAGTATGCCGAAGGGAAGCGCACTGGCTCGTGGCGCACCTACGCCGTCGACGGCTCCAAGGTCGAGGAGCTCACCTTCTCCGCGGATGCGTACAACGGTCTGCGCACCCAGTGGATCAATGGTCGCAAGGCCATCGAAGAGACCTACGTGGCGGGCAGGCGGCAAGGTGACCAGCGGCAGTGGGACGCCGCCGGCACTCTGAGCGTCGTGCGGTTCGTCGACGACCAGCCTTCCGCGAAGTGATTCGAAAGGGCGCGGAAGATAGTCGGCGCGCGCGGCGTTTCAAGGGCCGCGGGCGTCGTCTCCGTGCTCCCACCGAATCTGATTCCAACGAGGTGGCGTTCGCTTGTAGTGGGGCGGCCCTTCGAGGAGAGTAAACGAGGTGTCGGTCCTCAAGCATCAGCCAGCGCTCCCTGATCTCCCGGTTCGCCGGGTGGAGGAGATGGGCCTCAAGGAGCTCGAGCGCATCCGCCTCATCCTCCGCGGAGGCTCGGTCATCGAGTGGAGGCGGCTCCACTTCAAGACCTGGGACGAGGTCGATCGGTTCCTCCGTCTCTTGCAGATCGACCCGACCCGCCATCACGACGAGGCGTGGGTCCGCACCGTGCTGGGCGAGGCGGTGGAGTACCTGCGACGAACCTTCGACTACAAAGTCGCCGACGCCGTCGCCAACCCGAACATGATCCACGATCTGTTTCTCCTCGCCTCGGGGCAGATCGAGAAGAAGCACCGGAAGATCGCCTGCATCGTCCTCAAGGTGATGCACGTGATCCAGCACGTGGAGTCTCGCGAGCTGTTGTTCAAAATCGCCGTGTCCGAGGCCGAGCTGTCGCAGATGGTGACCGAGCGGGTGCTGGCGGTGATGGACGAGGGCCGCCAGAAGGGCCTGCCGATCGTCCAGTTCTCCGACTCCATCAAGGCCCGCGAGTCCATCGTCACCAAGCTCATCGCCAAGCGGGAGTCGACCGCGGCCGTCGTCTACGATCGCACCCGGTTTCGGGTCATCGTCAAGCAGCGCGACGACATCATCCCCGCCCTCTACTTTCTCACCCAGCGGCTGTTGCCGTTCAACTTCATCGTCCCCTCCCAGACCGACAACTCGCTGGTGCGGTTCAAGGACCTGGTGGAGCGCTACCCGAACTTTCGGCGCTACGCCCGGCACCTGCACCTCGACCTCGACTACGAGGAGCGGGAGGATCACACGGCCAACGCCTTCTCGGGCTCGACGTACCGGGTGCTCAACTTCGTGGCTGACGTTCCCATCAGACTCGATCAATACCTCCCTCCGCCGGAGCTCGACGACCGACAGCGGAAGTGCCGCATCGCGCTGGCCACCTGCGAGTTCCAGATCGCCGACGAGAAGACCGCTCACGAGAACGAGCGGGGCGAGAACTCCCACGAGCGCTACAAGGAGCGGCAGCGCACCGTCGTCTTGAAGCGCTTGTCTCGCGGCCTGGTCGTGCCCAAGCGTCGCTCCTGAAGAACCTCACGCCGCGTGGGCGCGCTCGCGAGGCAGCCCGGGAATCGGCAGCCCCAGCTCCTTGGCGATGCGGGCGATGAGCGAGTCGATGCTGTCGAGCTTCGAGAAGACGCCCGTGGCCAGCCCGGGCTCGCTCAAGGAGTGGAGCTCTTCCCTCGGGGCGGCGCTGAACAGGAACAGCTTGAGGGCTGAGTCACCCCCTAGCTTGCGAATTCGTTCGATGAGACCACGGCCGTCGATGTTCGGCATGTGCAGATCGAGTATCACCAGATCGAGATCGAAGTACCCATCGATGAGCTTGAGGAGCCCCTCCTTGCCGTCGGCCGCGAGCTGCACGTCACAGCCCAGCGAGCCCAGGGCCCGGGCGAGGGTCGAGCGCCAGATGGCCTCGTCGTCCACCACCAGCACCCGCGGCTGCCGTCGCTGGTAGTCCTCCATGAGGGCCACCAGCGGGGCCAGCACCTCGGGGCTGCGCTCGAGGAACTGCACCCCGACCCCCGGTCGACCGCCGGAGAGGATGCGATGCACCACCTCGGCCCCCACCGAGATCTCCTGCCCGGAGGGGAGCTTGATGTGCACGTCGACCTTCGAGCGAAGCCCGGGAGGAGCAGGGCAGCAGATGAACATGCCCCCATGGCTGATGTCGGCCGCCCACTGCGCCGCCAGCGCGGGCATGTCGTCGAAGCGAACCTCGAGCATGGTCTCGAAGCGCTGGTCCCGTCGGATCACCCCTGCCGGCGGGTCGTCGACCGGTCGGCCAGCGTGCCGCTCCCGGGAGCGCTTGGCGAAGAGCTCCTGAAGCTCGAGTGAAGGCGTCGGCTCGAGCCAGAAGCCGGCCTCGCCGGCCGGAACCGGCCGCTGGGCCAAAAGGACTCCCGCGCTGCCCTCGAACGACCTCCCCGCGACCGAGAACACCAGCCGGTACTTCTCGCTGGTCGGCGGGCGACGAGTGGGAACCCACAGCGCGCCCACGGCCACGACTCGCGCCCAGGCAGTGAAGAGCGCCTCGAGGTCGGTGTACTCGAGCTGGAGCAGCGGGCCCCCCGTCGCCCGTTTGAGCCCGGCGAAGGCCGCGGCGACTCCGGAGGTCGAGCTCCCATGAAGCTCGAGCCGATCGAGGAGCGCTCCCAGGTCTCGTCGGCCCACCTGGTCGAGGCGCCCCAGGTCGAAGAGCTGGCCTCCGAGCTGCCCGGCCAACTGCTTCAACTGGGGCTGTCGGGTGGCGGCGTCGGTGGCGGTTCCCAGGTCGAGGAGCGCCACCACGGTGGGCTCGGCGCTCGAGGTGAAGACCGAGACGGCGCCCAAGAGCTCCAGCGCGGCGAGACCAGCTTCCAACCCGTCGAGGCGGTCGGGCGTGGTCGTCAGCGCAGCATGGAAGCCTTCGAGCGGAGTACTCACTCCCAATGGGTAACCGCCTGCCCTGAGGCCGGGCAAAGGGTCCACCCCGAGCCGGGTCGGCCCCCCAGGCCCTCGAGGGAATGACCCAGGCCATGCACGAGACGGGGGTCGAACCCGTACAGCCCACCGAAGGGCCCGTGGATTTTAAGTCCACTGCGTCTGCCAATTTCGCCACTCGTGCTGCTCAAGCGACGCCATAGCATTCACTTCTCCCCCCTCGTAGCCATAGTGACCGCGGCCACTCTGGTGTAGGAGTCGGCCGTCATGCTCGAAACTGTTTCCAAAGGCTTCCGCGCCGCCAAGAATCGACTCCTCGGAAAAGCGGAGCTGACGCCGGAGCTCATCGACGAGTCTCTGCGCGACATCCGCGTGTCCTTGCTCGAGGCCGACGTGGCCTTCGACGTGGTGAAGAAGTTCGTCGCCCGAGTGAGGGAGAAGGCCCAGGGCGAGATGGTCAAGACGACCATCACCGACAAGAAGGGCAAGAAGCTTCGCGTCGCCCCTGGTGACCACTTCGTCAAGATCTGCCACGACGAGCTCGAGGCCCTGATGGGCCCGGTCGACACCTCGCTCAAGCTCAAGCCCAAGGACCAAGTGTCGGGCATCATGATGGTCGGGCTCCAGGGCTCGGGCAAGACGACCACCACCGGCAAGCTGGCGAGCTCGCTCAAGAAGAGCGGCCGAAAGCTGCTCCTGGTGGCGGCTGACATCTATCGCCCTGCCGCCGTCGATCAGCTCAAGGTGCTCGGCGGGCAGCTCGAGGTGCCCGTCTTCTTCGAGCCGAACCTCTCGCCTCCCGAGCTCGCCGCCCGGGCCTACGAGAAGGCCAAGGCCGAGGGCTTCGACACCGTCATCATCGACACGGCCGGCCGCCTCGCCGTCGACGAGACGCTCATGCTCGAGCTCGAGGCCATCAAGTCCAAGGTGAGCCCCGACAACATCCTCCTCGTCACCGACGCGATGATCGGCCAGGACTCGGTCAAGACCGCCGCCGAGTTCAACCGTCGCCTCGAGATCGACGGCTTCATTCTCACCAAGCTCGACGGTGACGCTCGTGGTGGCGCCGCCCTGTCGATCAAAGAAGTCACCGGCAAGCCGATCAAGTTCCTCGGCATGGGCGAAGGCCTCGACAAGCTCGAGGAGTTCCGCCCCGACGGCCTGGCGAGCCGCATCCTCGGGTTCGGCGACGTCGTCGGGCTCATGAAGGACTTCGAAGGCGTCGTCGACCAAGACAAGGCCGAGGAAGACGCCAAGAAGCTTCTCTCGGGCCGCTTCAACATGAAGGACTTCATGGAGCAGATCCGCACCGTGCGGAAGATGGGCTCCCTGAGAGACCTGATGGAGAAGATGCCCTTCCTGGGCGAGATGACCGAGCAGCTCAACCCCGACGAGAAGGAGCTCGACAAGATCGACGCGCTCTACAACTCGATGACCGAGCAGGAGCGCCTCGAGCCCCACCGCATCACCAAGTCGCGAGGAGAGCGCATCGCCAAGGGCTCCGGGCGCAAGCCCCAGGAGGTCACCGAGCTCCTCCAGAAGTTCTCGGCCATGCAGCAGATGATGGGCGCCATCGGGCAAGACCCCGGCATCTTGGGCCGCATTCCCTTCTTCAAGCAGCTCGGCCAGCTGAACCAGATGAAGAACCTCAACCTGGGCGACATGCTGGGCAAAGACCCGATGATGGCCCAGGCCCTCGGTATGGGTGGGCCCGGCGGCATGCCCATGCAAATGCCCCAGATGGCCCCCGGCTACACGCCTCCCATGAGCCCGGCTCAGCTCGCCAAGGCCCGCCTCCAGGGCTATTCCATGGGCCCCCAGAAGAGCACCTCCGACGCCGAGAAGAAGGCCATCAAGGAGCGGCGCAAACGCGAGAAGGAGAACAAGAAGAAGAACCGCCGCAGGTAGAGGATCCGTGGGTCAGCTCGCCTTCCTCCCCAGGTAGTCGTTCAACCAGGGGAACAGCTCGCTGACCGCGCCGGCGTTCTTCGTGAGGAGCCCCTTGAGCGAGGCGATGCGAGAGGCGAGCAGCGCGTCGACCCAGTGCTTCATCGCCGCGTTGGCCGTCTGCGGCGTGAGATCGAGGTCCAGCTCGCTGTCGCGGCCACGGACCAGATCGAACAGGAGCAGACCCAGGCCCGCCTCGCTGTCCGATGGGAGCACCACCCGACAGGTCGTCTCGGCGCTCTCGAGCTCTCCGCTGGCGAGCAGCGCTTGCGCGAGGCGGACTCCGGCGGGGCCGGCCGGTGGCACGCCCGCCGCCACCCGCAGCTTCGTCACTGCGCTCTCGAAGTCACCCAGCGTGTAGAGGGCCTCGCCGATCGCCCAGTCTCGCTCCGGGCAGCTCGGGTGCTCGCTGCGATGGTGCGCTTCCCAGTCGGCGAGGCCGTGGGGGCCTTCCAGCGAGCGGGTCAGCGTGGCGGCGGCGACCAGGGCTTCAGGATCCCTCGGGGCATGGGCGACCGCCTCTTTGGCGAAGCGCACGGCGTCGGCGATCGCTCCCTCGCTGATCGCCACGCGCGCCAACCCGAGCGTCGGTCTCACCCCGGAGAGCTGGAGATCTCCCAGCGCGTCGCCGAAGCTCAAGCAACGCTCGTAGTCGAGCCTCGCCTCGTCGAGCTGGCCCAGGTGCTCGTGCGCGACGCCTCGGCGGTAGAAGAAGGGCGGGGCAGGGACGAGCCGTTGGGCCCACCCGTCGAGGAACATCAGGCCCGCGGGGCTGTCGGGGCGGAACAGCCCCTCGGCGATCAGTGCGATCAGCTCGCCGCCCCACGGCTCCCCCTCGAGCGCGTGACGGCCGGCCTGCTCGAGCGCGTCGGTGGTCTCCCTCGCGCTCTGTTCCCATAAGACGCCGTCGTGCCAGTAGCGGGCGAGCTCGAGCATCTTGAAGCGGCTGTAGAAGTCGAACGGATCGTCGGCGATGCACGCCCTGAGGATCTTGAGATCGCGGGCCTTCTTGTCTTTCGCTGCGGCCCGGGTTCGCACGTAGCCGAGGTGCTCGACGGGGGCAGAGACGCTCCCCAGCGTGCGCTGGGTGCGGATCAGCATCTGAGCGACCGCCGCGCTCGCGTCTTCGTGGATGGCGTGGCGGAAGCGGATCGCAGGGTCGGATCGCCACGCGCGCAAGAGGCGGGACTCGCGACGGTGGCCGTAGGGCAGGGCGTTGGACATCGAGATCGTCAGCGCCCCCAGCGCCGGATCGTCGAGACGCTTTCGGAACTCGGCGACGAACTGGTCCGAGGGTCGCTCATCGGCGTCGAGCACCAGCACCCAGTCTCCGGTGACTGCCTCGAGCCCGACGTTCCGAGCCTCGGCGAAGTCGTCATGCCACTCGTGGTGCAGCACCCGGGCGCCGGCCGCCTCGAAGAGCGCAGGCGTCCCGTCTTGGGACCCCGTGTCGACGACCAGGAGCTCGTCCCACAGGCCCTCGCGAACCGACTCGAGGAACTCCGGGGCCATCTCAGCTTCGTCGCGGACGATCATCACCAGCGACAGTCGGGTCTTCACGGTTCCTCCCCTCGACCTCCAACGGCGTAGGCGTTTGCGGCTCGCATCGACGTGCCCGAACCCCGCACCGCGGCATCGAGCTGTGAGAAGAAGGTTCGGGCTGCGGTCTCGCAGCTCACCATGAGTGGACGCAGGCGCTCGTCATCGCCCGGTGCGGGCGTGGTGGCGAAGAGGTGCAACGCGCGCTCCATCGCCGCCTCGGCCCCGTTGGCGTCTTTGCGCTCGATGGCGTCGAGCAGCCGGCTGAGCGCCTCGTGGAGGTGATCGTGCTGGGCGCTCATGGGCTGGCCTGCATGGCCGCGACGGCCTGCTGGAAGCCATCGACGATGGGCGCGAAGGCGCGCTCCGCGTCTCGCGCGGCCTTGGCGTCGCGAAAGACGGCGGCGTGCGCCAGCCGCTCGCCGACGAAGGCGTAGAGGTCTCCCAGCGTCTTCGTCAGCTCAGGCGCTCGCCGGGTGTCGAGGGTGACGGTGAGCTCGGTGACGATGTCGGAGGCCTTCGTCAGCAGCGGGAGCGCGTCTCCCACCACGTTCTCCTCGAGGAGCCGGGCGGCCTGGCGCATGTGCTTCAGGGCGGCCTCGAACAGGAGGACCATGAGGCGCTCCTTCGAAGCGGTCTCTTGGGTGGCGCGGGCGTAGGCTCGGGTGGCGTTCATGGCGGGGACTCCTAGCTCGATGAGGTCTTGGAAGCGGTCTGCTGGGTGAGATAGTCGGCCAGCGACTTGAATTTCGACACGACCGTCTCCATGGCCGCGTACTGAGCCACCAGGTTCTTCCGGTAGCCGTCCAGTCGTAGCTGGAGGTTCGAGATGGTGGCGTCGAGGCTCTTGACCGAGCCCTGGAGGCCGCTCGTCCGGCTGGTGAAGATGCCGTCGACCACGTCGGTGTATCGCGTGGACAGGGCCTTGACGGTGTCGGACAGGCCGGTGGTGGCGGTCTGGAAGAGGGCGTTGACCGCCGAGGCGTCGGTGGCGAGGGCCTTCCCGAGGCGATCGCTGTCGATCGACAACGTGCCGTCGCTGCCGGTCTTGATCCCGACGTCGGCCAGCGTGCGAACCGTTGAATTCGTGGTGAGGACGCCGGACACGAGGCTCTGGAGGGCCGTCTGCAGTTGCCGCACGGACGGGTCGTTGGTCAGCGTCTTCGTGGTGTCGTCGGTCGTCTTGACGTTGAGGTGCTGGCGCAACGTCGTCATCAAGTCGTTGTACGAATCGACGAACTTCTGGAGGTTCGTCTGGGTCGCGGTCGTGTCGGTCGCGAGGACCAGATCGCTCGGGGCGGTCGTCAGCGAGGAGACGTTCAGCGTGACGCCGGGCAGTACGTCGGTCATCGAGTTGCTGCTGCGCTCGAAGTCGAGCCCGTCGACCGTCACCTTCGCGTTGGCGGCCGCCTGAGTCATCGTGAGCCCGAGCGCCTGGCCTTGGCTACCGGTCGGGTTCTCGGTGATGGCGAGGGCGCTCGAGGGGTCCTGGCCGACGGTGAAGCCGGTGTCTCGGTTGGTGAGCGAGAGGTAGCTCATGCCGTTGGTCGTCAGCACCGTCGCGCTCACCGGGGCGCCTGACTGGTTGATCGACTGGGCGACCGTCGAGAGCGTCGAGCCGTCGGCGATGGTGACGTCGTAGCCCGTGCCGTTGATGGACAGGTTCAGCGTCCCACCAGTAACGGTGGCGCCCGTGGCGAAGCCCGTCGAGCGCGCCTTGGCGGCGGCGGCGAGGGCGTTGACCTGCACCGCGTAGCTCCCGGCCGAAGCTGCCGAGCTGGGGGTCGCCGAGAACCCCGAGGTGGTGCCGACCTGCGAGACGCCGAGGACCCCACTGGTTCCCAAGGCGGACGTGGCGGTTTGGAGTGCCTGGAGCTTCGTGGTCAGCGTGGCGATCGAGCTGATCTGCGTCTGGTAGGCAGACTGCTGGGTCTGCGCCATCGTGACGGACCGGCCCTCGATCGACACCAGGTTGTTGATGATCGACTGGGTGTCGAGCCCCGAGGCCAGCCCGCTGGCCTGGAAGGTGGGTGAGAGCAGGGACGAGACTGAAGTTGAAGATGCCATCGAACGTCCTCCGGCGAAAAGCCCCTCGACGAGACCCCTGCAACGCCCACGCCCTTCAAGAACACGCCAAGCGGGTGTGTCAGTGGCCCACCCGCTTGGTGATGACTACCTGTTCAGCGGTGTTACTGGAGGAGCTTGAGCGCGAGCTGCGGGGCCTGGTTGGCCTGGGCGAGGACGCTCACGCCGGCTTGCTGCATCACCTGGGTGCGGGCCATCTTGGAAGTCTCCTCCGCCACGTCGACGTCACGGATGCGGCTGTTGGCGCCAGCGAGAGACTCGGACGACTGCTGAATCGTCTGGATGACGGAGTTGAGCCGGTTGCCAGAGGCGCCGAAGGAGGCGCGGGCGGTCGAGACGGCCTGGAGCGCGGCGTCGATTGTGGACAGCGCGGCCCCCGCGGCGACCTGGTTGCCGGATCCCAGGTTGATTCCGGCGACGCCCAGCGTGGTTGCGGTCGCGTCGACCGTGTTGATTTGGATCTGGTCGTTTGCCGCCACATTGCGAATGCCGATCTGGAACGTCAGAGGGGTCGCGGCAACTCCGTTGAGCAGCGCCTGGCCGTTGAACTCGGCCGCGTTCGAGATGCGGTCGATTTCTGAGATGCACGCCGCGTTCTCGGTCTGGATATATGCGCGCTCGGTGTCACCGACGCCGGACGAGGCCGACTGCATGGCCAGCTCGCGCATGCGGGTGAGGAGCTCGGTCGTCTGGTTCAGGTTTGCCTCGGCGGTGGCCACCACCGACTGGGCGTCCTGAGCGTTGCGGTTCGCCTGGTTGAACGAGCGCATCTGCGACTCGAGGTTCACCGAGATGCCGAGGCCGGCCGCGTCGTCACCTGCCTTGGTGATGCGGTAGCCGGACGACGACGCCGAGAAGCTGTCGTTGAGCGAGTTGCTGGTGTTGAAAAGGTTCCGTTGTGCGTCCAAGGAACCAACGTTGGTTCGAATCGAGAAGGGCATGATGATCTCCTGGTTTCCCGGGCGAACTCCGTGTCCGCCTCACCCCATAGTTCGGCACGTTGACGGGTGTTCTTAAGCAGCCTCGAGAACGCGGGTCAGGCGGTCGAGGCCGGCCCCGACGCGGCGAAGCACGCGAGAACGCACTGCCAGGGCGTAGAGCGGCGAGAACGTCGGAGGTGGGTGAATGAACGTCACCCGTCGCACGCCCACACGGCCCCACGTGCCGGGGGGCCAGTGACTCAGCACTGACTCGGCCAGCGATGTCCAGGACAGGTCTCCCGGCCCGCAGAAGGCCTCGCCGTCGAGCCAGACGCGAATGGTCTGAGGCCACTCGCACTCGACGTCCATCGACAACGTCGGCAGCTCGCAGTCGAGGCGCCGCCCAGCCAGCGCCGCCAGCGTCGGGTGTACCGTGACGGACAACAACGAAGGTGGCTCGGCGCGTCGGAGGAGCTCGCGAGACTCGAAGAGGTGCGCCTCGAGCGTCGCCTGGGCGACCTCTTCCCGCATGATGAGCCCGCTGGTGTCCAGGAAGAAAAGCGCCGCTCCGCTGTCCCTGAACGGCCAGGCGGTGACGTGGACCATGGCGAGGGGGCCCGGGGCGGGCCGCCTGAGCGAGCGAAGGAGCTCGGGGTCGGCGGGGAGCCACGAGAGCTTCCGCGGGCGGGCGAGGGCGGCCTTCAGCACCGGGGAGCGGATTCGCCTGCCTTCCGCCAAGAGGAGCCGGTCGCCCACCTCGAGGCCGAGCGCACCGGCTGGCTGGACCACGAGGTTACCGAGCTGAGCAAGGCGGTTGACGACTGACTGATCGCTCCCGATCGAGGCAACGATCTCGCAAGGCACGCCACGCAGGCGGGCGCTCAGGGCGAAGCGGAGGAGCTCGGCGACGTCGACCCGTCGCGCCTTGGGCCGCTGGGCGGACGTGAAGGTGACGACGAGGTGCTTCATCGCGGGGGACTCGACGACCACGACGCAGCGGGGGTTCGAGCCCTGAAGGAGCTGGCCGACCTTCGCCCACGGAGAGCCCGCGCGGGCGAGCAGTGGCGTCTCGGCGACCGCGGCAGCTCTGAGCTGGTCGAGGGTCCCCCCTCGGGCGAGCACGACCCCGTCGACGGAGAGGGTCCAGCCCCCCGCGCCGGCCTTCTCGACCGCGGACCGCCCGCGGATCATGGCCTCGAGCGCGGCGCGGAAGACGCTCGGCACCGTCGACGAGAAGAGGTCGCGCCGGAGCAGCGCGCGCAGGGGCCTTCGCTGGCGGGGCGGCATGCGGCGAAGCGCCCAGATGCAGGCCTCCCTTAGCGCCGTCCCGGTCGCCTTGAGATCTTCGAGCGACCGGGTGCGGGAGCCGGCCGCGGCTTTGGCGGTGGCCGTCCCACCCCAGCGCGCCGCGAAGGCCTCTGGCCGGCTTTGGCCGCGATCGGCGCGCAACACCTCGAGGGGAGGCGCGGCGTCGTCGTCGACCAACAGCGCGAGGCAGCGGGAGAGCGGCGTCGGCGCCCGGAGCACCACCTCGAGGCGATCGACCGCCTCGGGGCCGAAGGGCGGGAGCTCGCCCGCGCACACGGCCGCCCAGGGAATCAAGGAGGACGTCAGCTCGGCGCGGGAGGCCAGGCGAAGCTCGAGAGCGGGGCAGTGGCGGGTGGCGATGGACGAGAGCGCCTCGACGCGGGCGACGAGGCGGCCCCGCTCGCTCTGGGGCACGTCGTCGACCGGCACGACCAAGAGCTCGAAGCGACCGTCGCCCCTGGGGGCGAGGACGACAGAGGAGACGAGGGGGCGAGCCGAGGTGAAGCCGGTGGGGGGCGGCAGATCGAGCTGGGTGCACAGCCGCCCCCAGCGGCGCCGTCGAGGCGGGAGCTTCAGCCCCGGGGCGTCCTTGTCGAGGTCAGGGCGACGAAATCGCGCGGTGAGGAGAATCGGGAGCAGGCGCACGAAGGCTCGGCTCTTCGCGTCCATCAAGGCGACGAGCCAGGCGGTGCGCCGGCGGAGCTCCGGCAGCGCGGGGTCGAAGGTCCTCCTGGCGGATTGCCACCGGCGCGCCACGGGTCCTCTTAGAGTTTGTCGACCAAGGACAGCCTGAACTGTTGCGCGGCGGCCGACATGCTCGCCTCGAGCGAGCTCTGGGCGGCCGCGAGGCGGGTCGAGGCGGCGAAGATGTCGACATCTTCGAGCGTGCCCCTGGCGTCCTCGGCGTCTTGGCTGAACGTCTTGGCGGTGTTCGCCGCGACGTCGAAGACGTTCATCATCGCTCCGGTGCGAGATCTGAAGTTCGACATCTGCTGGATCCCGTCGGCCAGTGTGGCGATCGAGGCGCGGATCTGGGTGGCATCGTTGGTGGACAGCGCGGTGCTCAGGCTGGTGAAGGCGGCGAGGATGTCCGTGCCTCCGCCCGCGCCCTTGAAGGCCTGGTCGGCTCTGAGCGAGGCGTCTTGCATCAGGCCCGGGGCGATCTCCACTTGCCGCACGTTCGCATCGCCCGAGTAGTTCCCCGCGGCGTCGAAGGGCGGGGCGTTGTCGAGCATCCCCCCGAAGATGTAGCGATCGCCGAAGCGCTGGTTCAACTGCGCGACGGCCGCGGACATGAGCTGCTGAACCTCGACGGCGCCGTTGGCCCGGTCGGTAGCGTTGTAGGTGTCAGAGCCGAGCTGGACCGCGAGCTCGTGCGCCCGCGTCAACGAGTTGGTGACCTGGTCCAACGTGCTGTCGACCACGCCGAGCTCTTCGCTCGCCTGTTTTGCCACGCCGTAGACGGCGGTCTGGCGCGCTTGTTCCTGGGCGTGCCGCGCGATGAGGCCCGAGGCGCCGGCATCGTCCCATGGGTGGGTGACGCGCTTGCCGGTGTCCACCTGTTCGCCCGCTACCACCGACTCGGTCCTGGCGTTGGTGATGCGCAGGGTGGCCAGCCGGTAGATCTGCTGATCGCTGATTCGCATCGTCTCCTCCGTCTACGCCGTCGGCAATGACAAGAGCGTTTGCAACATGCTGTTCGCTGCGCTGATGACCTTCGCGGTCGCCTCGTAGGCCCGCTGGGCCTTCTGCATCTCGATGAGCTCTTCGTCAGTCGACACCCCCGAGGCCGACGCGCGCAGGGCGGTGACGTTGCCGAGGACCGCGCCGTCGGCCTCGGAGCTGAACTGGGCTCGCTGAGCGGCGGCGCCATACTGGGCGGTGAGCTGAGCCACCGTGGAGTCGACGTTGGTGCCAGAGCTGAGGTTCTGCTGCTCGGTGTTGATGAGGGCCTGGAGGTTGGTGGCGTCTCCCGGGACAGTGCCGGCGCTCGAGGCGGCCGCCAGGAGCGACACGTTGGCGGCGATGTCGGGGTTCACCGTGAGCCCCACTGCGGCGCCTGGCGCGGTCGCCGTGGTGGCGAAGAGGTCTCGGCCGGTGGAGCCGTCGAGGCCGTAGCCGGCCCGGTGCACCGCGTTCAGCGCGCCCGAGAGATCGAAGGCGAGCTGGTCGAGGGAGTCCTGGGCGGTCTTGAGCGCCCCGTCGCGCGCGGCGACGAGCCCTCCCAGCTGGCCGCCCGGCGGGGGGTTCAACTTCACCGGAGGGGAGCCGTCAGGCGGGCTCGCCCACAGGGCGACGTGCCCCGAGTTGGCGGCGTCGGGCTGGGCCGACAGGGTGGCGGCCTGAGAGCCGATCACCAGCGCCGCGCCCCCGGGGAGGACGAGGTTCAAGTCGCCCTCGGAGTTGGCCACCGGGGTCGCTCCGGTGAGCTCGGCGAGGCGGTCGCCGAGCTTCTGGCGGGCATCGAGGAGATCATTGGGGCTCGCCCCGCCGACCGTCGCCTCGCGGATCTTCGCGTTGAGCGTGGCGAGCTGCGCCGCGGCCTGGTTCACCTCGGGGAGCGCTCCTTTGAGTTGCTCGTCGACGGCGGATCGAGCCGAGGCGATGGCGCCCCCGGTGCGGTTGAAGGACAAGGCGAGCTGCTTGGCCGAGCCGACCGCCGCCTCGCGGTAGTTCTGGCTCCCCGGGTTCTGGGCGAGGGAGCGGAGCTTGGTGTAGAAGTCGCTCAGCGCGGGCTGCACGCCGTTGTCGACGTCGAGGACGGTGACGCCCTGAAGCACGCCCATCTCGGCCGACGAGAACGCCTCTTGCCCGGTGGCCTGGGCGAACTGGGCCTCGACGAAGCGGTCACGGCTCTGGGTGATTCCGGCGAGCACGGCGCCCCGACCCAGCCACGAGTCACCAAACCGTTCGGCGGGGAGCGCCGCGGCCAGCTCGGCGCGCTGCCGCGCATACCCAGGGGTGTTGGCGTTGGAGATGTTCTGGGCGACGGTGGAGCTCCAGGCTTGGGTCGCCTGCAGGCTCGCGGCGCCTTGGCTCAACAGCGAGAGTAGGCCGCTCATACGCGCTCCGAGTGCGTGGCCGCTTCGAGCGGCAGTGGGGCGCCTCGACGCGAGTAAGCAGCGGGCCGCGGTGCGAGGTGGGCGAGGTAGGTGCGAACGAAGGACAGCGAGCGCTCGGCCAAGAGCTGGTTGAAGGCGTCGAGCTCTTGCAGCGACGCGGCGAGCGAGCGGATCTCGGCGAAGAGGCTCGAGAGCTGCTCTCCCTCGAAGGGGGCGTACCGGCGGAGCTCGTCGAGGGTGATGTCGGTGCGGTTCAAGGACGTGGCGAACGCCGCCAGCGCCTTTGCCAGCTCGCCGGACAAGTACACCGATCGATGATTGAAGGCCTCGCGGAGGCTCGCCTGCGCCATGAGCGCCTCGGCGTCGATGGTCTTGAGGAGCCCCCGCACTTCCTTGGAGCGAGCGACTTCGGTGGCGAGCGCGGCCTTCAGCTGGAGGGCCGTGTCGAGTGCGGCGGCGAGGCTCATGGGAACGGCCTTTCGAGCGTCAGCCCAGCATGGCTCGTAGGCGGGCATCGACCTCCGCCTCGGACACCAGCTGCTGTGCGATCTGCTGTGGTGACGGGTAGTACTGCCCGCTCTTTACGGCGTTGATGATCTGCTGCACTCGCTCCGCCCGCCCCGCCGACAGCGTCGCCCGAAGCGACTCGAGCGACGAGGTCTGCTGCGTGGAAATGGACACCCTGTCCTTCACCGCTGGCTTCTGCTCCAGTTGCTCCGCCTGCCCCGAGCCCGCTACAACGCGGGACGCGGCGGCCGGCACTGCGATGGGTGTTTCACTGACCTTCATGGCTCGCCTCCACCTGACTCTTCGGCACCAAAGCGATACGCCTTAAGGACTACCCGGGGATCGACGAAATGACCCCCCCGCCGGACCTCCAAGTGCAAGTGCGGTCCAGTGGTTCTGCCCGTTTGTCCGACGAGTGCCAGGGTTTCGCCTACGTGCACCCGATCGCCTGGGGCCACGAGGACCTCGCTGGCGTGGGCGTACAGCGTGCTCAAGCCGTCGGCGTGGCGCACCTCGACGGCGTTTCCGTACCCGCCTCGGGGCCCGGCCGCGATCACCACGCCATCCAACGCAGCGGGAATGGGCGTTCCCTCGGGGGCGCCGAGGTCGATGCCGGTGTGGGTCGACGGTTTACCGGTGATGGGATCGAGGCGCTCGCCGAACGGGCTCGTGAGGTTCTTGGGGGAGGTCGAAGTCGCGTTCGCAGTCGGAGTCTGGGGCAAGGCCGCGTTGAGAGATTTCTCGAGCAGCGGGACGAGGCCGAGGCCGCCGGCCTTCGCGATGGCCTGGGCGAGGGTGTCGGCGAACAGCTCTGCGGTGGTGGTGCTGCCGGTGACCGAGCTGTCGCCCTTGAAGGCGCCGGAGCTGGTGAGGAGCTGCTTCACCAGGAAGGACTCGAGCTGGGTGGCCGTCTCGTGGACGGTGCGGGACGTGTCGGTGGCGCCGGGCGTCTTCATCACAGCACCTCGAGCTCAGCTTCCAGCGCCCCGGCGGCCTTGAGCGCCTGAAGGATGGCCACCAGATCTCGCGACGAGGCGCCGATGCCGTTGAGCGCCTTGACAAGATCGTCGACGGTGGAGGTGGCGGGCACCGCCACAGCCGCGCGCTGCTGCTCCTTTGCGGCGACCTGCTGGCTGGGCACGAGGACCGTCTGCCCGGTGCCGAAGGGCGAGGGCTGAGACGCGGCGAACTGGGTGTTGATCGCGACCCTCAGGCCCCCGTGGGAGATGGCGGCGGGCCGCAGCCTGACGTTCTCGCCCATGACGATGGTCCCGGTGCGCTCGCTCACCACGACCTTGGCCTTGACGTCGGCGTCGATCTCCACCGCCTCGATCTTGGCGAGCAGGCCCACCGTGTTGTCCTTCTCGGCCTCGGGCACCTTGAGCTCCACCGCGGCGGAGTCGAGGGCCTTCGCGCTCGGCGCACCCAGCGCCTTGTCGATGGCCTGGGAGATCCGCGTGGCGTTGGTGAAGTCGGGCCGCTTGAGCCTCAGCACCAGCGTGCCGGAGGTGAGGCTCGGGGTGACGGCGCGCTCCACCGTGGCCCCCGCGGGGATGGTGCCGGTCGTGGGCGTGTTCTTTCTGATGGCCGCGAAGCCGCCGTTGACCTCGAAGCCGCCCACCTGCACCGGGCCCTGGGCCACGGCGTAGGTCTGGCCGTCGGGGCCCCCCAGGGGGGTCATGAGGAGCGTGCCTCCTTGGAGCGAGCGAGCGTTGCCCATCGCGCTCACCGTGACGTCGATGGTCGAGCCGGGCCGGGAGAAGGTGGGCAGCTTGGCCGTCACCATCACCGC
>PMBV01000405.1 GCA_003153055.1 Myxococcales bacterium | reverse complement strand
GCGACGGCGCTGTCGACGCCGCCGCTCATCGCCACGAGAACGCGGGGCCTTTGCACGGCTCGAACGTACCACGCGTCGCCAAGACGTTCACTGTCCCTGGAGCACCGTCTTCACGCCGCTCGCCGCGCGGTCCACGAGCTTCGCCGCGAGATCGACGGCCTCGCTGTAGCGGTAGACGCCGGACTGGAGGGCGAGCAGCTCGCTGCCGCTCATGTCACGGCCTGCGCGGCTGGCCGAGAGGGCCTGCTGCACGGTCTGTTCGCCTCGATTGACCTCGCGCCCGAGCCCGTGGAGCAGGCGCGCGAAGGGCGAAGGCTCCGAGGAAGGCGTGACGGGGGGCTTGGGGGCGACGGTCGCGGTCGGCTGGGGCGCGACGGCGGGCTTGGGGCCCACCTCACCGAATCCGATGGCCATGGAAGAGACTCCTTTTGGCCCCTTCGGTCCGCGGACGCCGCGGCGTTCCGCGAAATCAGCGGATCTTGTCGCGCTTGAGCTCTCTCGTCACGCCCTCGATGGCGCGCGTGTGCAGGCGGCTGGCCCAGCTCTTCGACTGGCCGATCTCCGCCCCGGCCTCCTCGAGGGTCTTGTTCTGAAAGTAGTAGCCCTGGAGCAGCTTGCGCTCCTTCTCAGGGAGCTTCTCGATGGCGGCCCGAACCCTGCGGCGCATCTGCTCCAGCTCGAGGCGCTCGTCGGCGGGGATCTGCTCGTCTGAGACTTGGAGCCCCTCGGCTCCCTCGAGACTGGTGGCGAACACCATCGCCAGGCCGGTGACGGCCTTGGAGATCTCGCTCACGTCATCTTCGAGCGACCGCCCGCCCCCGACGTCTCGATCGTTCAGGTTCCCCATGAAGGAATTGGCCCGCTCGGCCGCGCCCCCCTTGAGCACCCCCATCTTCCTCAGGCCGTCGAAGATGGCGCCCTTGATTCGATAGTGAGCGAAGGTGAGAAAGTTGGCGCCGACGCGGGCGTCGAAGCGATCAGCCGCTTCGAGGAGCCCCACCTGACCCCAGGCAGTCAGCTCCTCCATCTCGAACTGCGCATTGAACTGCTTGCGCACCTGAGCGGCCAACGAGCGCACGTAGGGCCCATACTTCTCGAGGATCTGGGCTTTGGGCTCCCCGAGTGGCACGTGCTCACCTTACTCCTGTTTTTCGGCCCGCTTCCAGAGCTGCTCGAGCAAACGGCTCTTGGCGGGGTCGTCTTTGAGCTGCTCGACGATCCACTCGGTGAGCTGCTTCGACTGGGTGCGAACCTTCTCGCGGAGGATGTCACCCACCAGCTTGCGGGTGGCCTCGTCGCGGCTCTTGACCTGCCCCGTCTTGAGCTGGCGAATGAGCTCGAGGGCCTGGGCCGCCACCGGGTCGGCGGCGGCCACCTGGCCCACGTTGCTCGACCCGACCGCGCCTGAAGGCCCGACGAGTGACTCGCTCTTCTCGACCTTGTTGGCAAAGGCGCCGGAGGCCTTGGCAGCGCCTCCCGTACCCGAAGGCCCTTTGGGGCCCCCAGCCTTTCCTCCACGGCCAACACCACGGACAGACATCGTCGGCTCCTTGGCTTACCCGCCAGCCTTCGAGGCACCAACGGCGCCGGACTCTTTCAGCTCGATGAGCGCCTGAGCAAAACGGGCTCCGTCGCTCTCGGGTTCGAGGTCCAACGCCACCTTGAGCTCTTTCATCGCCTCGTTCACCTTGCCCATGAAAAGCAACGCTTCCCCACAATGGGCACGGGGCAACGAGGACCGTGGGGCGAGCTGCTGCGCACGGCGGAACACCTGCAGCGACTTGTCATAGCGACCCTGGTTGAACTCCAAGGTCCCCAAGGCGATCTGGGGGACCTCCGACTTGGGCATGAGCGCTGCCGCGCCGACGAGGAGCTCGCGGGCGTTCTCGAACTTGCCCAGATCCATCCAAAGGTAGGCCGCCTCGAGCATCAGCACGGCCTGCTGCTTCGTCATCGGCACGAGGCTGCCCGCGATGTCCGATTTCGGTTCCGTCATCCCAGCTCGTCCTTTCCCTCGAACTCGGGCCTTCATAACACGAAGGGCGGCTCCCATGGCCGCCCTCCGCACGACGTGGCTCGCCGCCCGACGGCTCTGACTAGTGGACGTTGCCGATGGTGTTCTTCACCGTGTCGTGCTTGGTCTTCAGCGCGTTCGACACCGAGGTGAAGGTCTGGTTCTCACGCTGGAGGGCGATCTGCACCTGGAGCAGCTTGCTGTTCTCGGCCGTCATCGAGGCCAGCTCGGTGTTCATCGCGCCCACCTGGTTCGTGGTGGCGCCGCCGGTGAGGTTTGGGGTGGCGGTCCCGCCGGTCGACACGGTGCTGCCTCCGGTGGTCGCGCCGCCGCCCAGTGTCACCACGCCCGTGGCCGAGTACCCGGCCGCGGAGGCCGACGAGCCAGGCATGTTGGTGAGGCTGCTGACCGAGGAGACGGCCGCCGAAACCACTCCGGCACCCGGCATCACGCCGCCCACCAGCGAGGCTCCACTGGCGATGGCTGAGCCGGCCGCCTGAAGCCCCGACGACACCTTCTCGCCAAACGTGCTCCCTTGCGACTGCCGACCAGTCGTGACGCTCATCGAGACCCGGTTCGGCAGGCTGCTGTCAATCTTGACCACCATGATTGCTTCCTCCTTGGGAAGACCTTCGAAAAGAGACTGGCTGCCCTCTGGCCCGTGCCGGAGGCGGCCCCCAAAGAGGTATCGGCCTGACGGCTCGACGAGTTGCGTGTCGGCGGCCTACCGCCCCCCACCTCGCTTGTTACCCTCAATTTTTTCGCGGACTTCCATCAGAAAATTCAGGAGCTCCTCGGTGCGCTCGATGGCGGTCCGCACCTTGGCCCCTTGTTCGGCACGAGGGCCTTTGAGGCTGCCCAAGCCCTCTCGGATCGAGGCAAACACCTCTGAAAGGTCGGCTCTCGCTGCATTCTCGATGAAGCCCTCGAGCGCTGGGTAAAGTGACTCGGAGGCGGGTTCGGTCTTGTCAGTGGCCACGTGGATCCTCGGGTGAGCGCGCTTCTCGAGACGAGGGTAGAGGATGCGGCTGGCACCGGCAACGCTTGCCTTTCTTCATGCAGCGACGGCGTTGGTGCGCTAGCACTCGCGTGCCCATGACTCCGATCGTGACCATCCGAGACGTCGTCAAGGAGTACCGCCTGGGCGAGACGGTGGTTCAGGCCCTGCAGGGCGTCTCGCTCTCCGTCGACAAAGGAGACTTCATTTCCATCGCTGGCCCATCGGGCAGCGGCAAGACGACCCTGCTCAACTTGCTGGGCTGCGTCGACACCGCGACCAGCGGCCTGGTGGAGGTCTCGGGCCATGACACGGCGAAGCTGAGCGAGCGAAAGCTCACCGAGCTGAGGCTCAACACCATCGGCTTCATCTTCCAGAGCTTCAACCTGGTGTCGGTGCTGAGCCTGTACCAGAACGTCGAGCTCCCGCTCTTGCTCCAGAACCGCCTCTCCTCGGCCGATCGCCGCCGTCGGGTGGTGGCGCTCCTCGAGCAGGTCGGGCTGGCCACCCACATGAAGCACCGGCCCAACGAGCTGTCGGGCGGCCAGCGCCAGCGAGTGGCCATCGCCAGGGCGCTGGTGACCGAGCCCCTCATCGTGCTGGCCGACGAGCCGACCGCCAACCTCGACTCTCACACCGGCCAGTCGATCCTCGACCTGATGAAGTCGCTCAACCGCTCCAAGGGCACCACCTTCATCTTCTCGACCCACGACCACAAAGTCATGCGCTACGCCAACGTGGTGGTGCGGCTGGCCGACGGCAAGGTCATCGGTCACGAGCGCCCCGAAGAGGCGGTGGCCCACGCCATCGGAGAGCTGCAGGCGGCTCCCGAGACGTCGAGGGCTTCATGAGCGCGCCCCAGGCTCCCCTTTCCCGACGACCTCCGATGACCTCGACCCCACGCACCCTCCTCGCCCTCGCGCTCGTCACCCTCACCTCGCTCCCCTCCCGAGCCGAGCTCTCGGCCGACGAGATGGTGGGAGTCCTGAAGGAGCTCGACGATCGCCAGCGCAACGTGGGTGACTACAAGGCCCTGGCGTACGTGGAGCAGAAGGAGAAAGACAAGGCCGACACCGCCCGCGAGCTCCTCATCTTTCGCCGCGACGCCGACGACAAGTGGATGCTCCTGACGACCAAGCCCAAGTCCGAAGAAGGCAAGGGGTACCTCCGCCTCGACAAGAACCTGTGGAGCTACGACCCGGGCACCGGCAAGTGGGATCGCACCACCGAGCGGGAGCGCATCGGGGGCACCAATTCGCGGCGGAGCGACTTCGACAAGTCTCGGCTCGCCGAGGAGTTCACCCCCAAGTTCGACGGCGAAGAGAAGCTGGGCAAGTACGAGACCGTGCGCTTCGAGCTCACCGTGAAGCCAGGCGTCGACGTGGCGTACCCGGTGGTCAAGCTGTGGATCGACAAGGACACCCACAACATCTTGAAGCGCCAGGAGTTCGCCCTCTCCGGTCGCCTGATGCGCACCGAGTACTACCCGAAGTGGCAGCGAGTCTTCTCTCCCTCGAAGAAGGCCGACGTGTGGTTCCCCGGAGAGCTCCGCATCTTCGACGAGATCGAGAAGACCAACTCGACCCTGGTGCTGTTCAAGTCCGTCGACTTGTCGAACCTCGACGCCAACCTCTTCACCAAGGCGTGGTTGGAGTCGAAGAGCCGATGAGCACGACGCGAGAGGTCTTGGTCTCGGTGGTGCTGGCGATGAGCCCTGCCCTGGCCCAGTCGAGGCCCGACGAGGCCGAGCTGTTCGGAGACTCGAGCGCCACCGAGGCCCCCGACGGAGGAGCCGCCGACGCCCCCGTGCTCCCCAGCGTGCCCCAGCGCCTGTCGCCACCGTCAGGGCCCGCGAGCGCCGACCGAGACAGCGACCAGCTGGGAGGCAAGAGCAGCCAGTCGAAGTTCGACACCGAAGAGGTGAAGAGCGACGCGCTCAAGGTCGGGGGCACGCTGAACCTCTTCGCTCAGGGCTACTGGCAGGAGGGCCGGCCCTTCGAGCAGGGCACGTTCGGCGCTCCGTTCCTCCTCGACGCGTACATCGATGGGCGGCCAACCGATCGACTGAGGGCCTTCGTGCTGGGTCGGCTCCAGTACGACCCCACTCGACCAGCGGGTGACGCTTCGACGAGCACTTCGGCCGCCGCCCAGTCGACCGGGTCGGCCTCGCTCATCGGCCTCACCCCATCGACCAAATCGAACCCCAGTGTCGCCCTCGACCAGCTCTGGCTCCGCTTCGACATCGCCCGGGCGGTGTACTTCACCGTCGGTCGACAGAAGGTGCGCTGGGGCGTCTCGCGCATCTGGTACCCCACCGACTTCCTCAACGCCCAGCCCCGCGACGCCTTCAACCCCTTCGACGTTCGGCTCGGGGTGAACATGGTGAAGGTGCACGTTCCGGTGGAGTCACTGGGGTGGAACTTCTACGGCTACGGCCTGCTCGACGCCATCAACGTCACCTCCTCCGGGGTCACCCTCGATCGACTGGGGGGAGCGCTGAGGGCCGAGTTCGTTCTCGGCCCGGCCGAGCTGGGCGTGGGTGGCGTCTGGCAGCAGGGCCGGCGCCCCCGCTACGGCCTCGACGTATCGACCGCGCTGGGCCCGGTGGACGTCTACGCCGAGGCCGCGCTCCGCGACGCGAGAGACTTCGTGCTGTTCCACTCCCCGTCGGATCTCACCGCGGACAACCTGCTCATGCGGATCGGCTCCATCGAGGCCTATCGGCCCAGCGGCGTCATGGTGCAGGTGTCTGGCGGCCTGTCGTGGCAATTCAACTACACCGACAAGAACAGCGCGATCCTCGGGGTGGAGTACTTCTACAACCCGGCGGGGGTGTCCGACGCCGTGGGCTACCAGGTGAAGACGTTCATGCCCGCGCTCTTGGGGCTGTCGCTCGACCCGATTCAGAACGCGCCCCTCTACGGTGGGCGGCACAACCTGGCCGCCACCCTCACCGCCCCCGGCATTCCCGGGTACGATTGGATAAGCCTGAGCCTGTCGAGCGTGGTCATCATCAATGATCCCTCGGGGCTCACCCGGCTCGATCTCACCTTCCGGGTGCTGAGCTACCTGAACGTTCAGCTCTTCGCCGCCGCCTTCTACGGCCAGTCGGGGGGACAGCTGCGCTTTCAGCTCTCGGCACAGGAGATCACCCAGCTCGCCGCGTTCTCGGAGCTCGCCCAGCCGGGCTCTGGAGCCACGGTTCTCGACGCCCTGTCATCGCTCCGGTGGCCGCCCGTCGTTCAGGCTGGGGTGCTCCTTCGCCTGAGCATCTGAACCCAAGCAGGCCCGAGTCACCTCCGCGAAGACTACCGGTCAACCCTCCTTGGGGGCCTTGGCCTGGGAGAGAAGCTCGGCGACGTTGACCTGCACGTCGGGGAAACGAGACGCAGAGAACACGTCGGCCGCTCCGAGCGTCTTGTGCTTCGTGTAGCGGCGGCCGCGGAGCCCGGTGAAGACCTCGACCCGGCGGTGGCGGAGGTCGACGATCCAGAACTCCGGCACTCGCGCCTCGGCGTAGAGGCGAGACTTCACTTCGCGATCGTACTTGAGCGACGAGTCGGAGACCTCGATGGCGATCCACGTGTTCCCCAGCGCTTCGATGGCGTCGGGCGCGTCGGCGTCGACGATCGTGAAGTCTGGCTCGGGCATCGTGTCGTCGGACACGAGCATCGGCAGCTGAGGCCTGACGTCGCCGTGCGCTCCGAACACCCGCACCAACAGCATGTTCATCTTCTGAATCGTCCCCGCGTGCTCCACGCCCATCGGTGCCATGCGCACCACCCGTCCCCTGATGAGCTCCACTCGCTCACCCGCAAAGAGCCCCTGCTCCGCCATCTTCAGGTATTCCCGCACCGTCAAGAGCCGCTGGTGCCGGCTCACGTGGCTCTCCAGTGCATCCATGGGCTCCTGTCTACCACGGACCTCCGACAACGAGCGCCCCCCAGCCGGCGGGCCGGGAGCTCTGAAACAGCCCGATTCCCGCTCGCCCTCATGCCGCTCCTCGACGTCCTGTCAACGCTCCGGTGGCCGCCCGTCGTTCAGGCTGGGGTGGAGCCAACCGGTGGGGTGCCCTTCCACCGGCGATGGAGCCACAGCCACTGCTCCGGGTACCTGCGGATGTACGACTCGAGAACCGCGGTGAGCTGGGCCGTGTGCGCGACGACCGCCTGGGCCCTCGGCATTTCGGTGGAGACGGGAAAGGGGCCCTCGACGAACATGCGCAGCCCGGCGGGCTCGCGGACCGCCACCGCCACGTACACCGGGACTCTGGTGCGCAAGGCGATGAGCGACACCGCGGGCGTGGTGGACGCCAAGCGCCCGAAGAAGGGCACCCACAGGGCCGAAGGGCTGGGGAGCGCTTGATCGATGAGCTGGACCACCGCCCGCCCACGGTTCAACGCCCGCGCCATCTCGACCATCGCCCCCCGAGGCATGATGAGCTCGAGCCCGGCGGCCTGGCGACTGCGCACCACCCACTCGTTGAAGGCGCCGCTCAGGGGGCGGGCCACCGCCGAGATGGCCATGCCTCGCCGCGCCATCACCTCGACGAAGAGCTCCCAGCTGCCCAGGTGGCCACTGACGACCAGCACCGGAGCGCGAGCCTCGATGAGACGGTCGAGGCCCTTCCAGTCGACGGCGGCGGGATCCTGCAGCAGCTCCTCGCTCGAGACGAGATCGCTGGTGACGGCCTCCATCGCCGCGAGCGCCATGGTGCGGTACGCCCCGCGCGCCAGGCGCCTTCGCTCGGCCTCGGTCTTCTCGGGGAAGGCGTGCTTCAAGTTCTCGAGCGTCACGGTGCGCCGAATGCCCAGCGCCCACGCGAGCCACCCGACGAACCGCACCAGCCAGAGGCGGACACGCGGGCCCACCGCGCGCACCAGGCGCAACAGCCAGCTCACCAGCACCCGCCCCAGCGGCCCGCCAGGAGTGATGACGGCCTGTGATCGAGGCGAGCTCACTGCATGATCGGGTTGATGACGCCCTCTTTGGCGTTCGAGAGCCCCTCACGCGCCGCCTTCACCTGCGGGTTCAGCTTCAGGACCTCGCTGTAGAGCCGAATGGCGTTCTCGAGGTGGCCTCGATTTCGCTCGGCCTGGGCCGACGCCAAGGTGTCACGAATGGTCTTGATCTTCTCGAGCAGCTCTGACGCCTGAACTGCGTACCGCGAGGTCGGCGGCACCTTCTTCAAGAAGATCTCCGCGGCCTCCAGATTGGCGATCTCGAATTGGGCCGAGCCCTGAGGGTAGAAGCTGTCGGTGGTGCCCTCCACGATGGCCGTGTGGACCTCCTTCACCACCGCGGCCGTGTCGACCACCGGTGGACTGTTGGCGTGCTCGACGACCGGGTTCGGCCGCTCGGTCGGCTCGGCTGGCCGGCGCTCGACGACGTTCGGTAGCTCGACGACGGCGTTGACGGGCTCCACCACTGGCGGCACCGGCCTCAGGGCGTAGACACCAGCGCCGATGGCGAGGAGCGCCACCACCCCCAGCGCCGCGAAGAGCGGAACCCTGGAGGGCCGGAGCTCGATCGATGGATCCGAGCTTCCTCCTGGCTTCTCTCCGAGCTCGAGCGGCCGGGCCCCGAGGTCCGTCCGACGGAGATGGGACCCGGAGTCAGCCTCCTGGGGCGTGGGCCGGGAGAGCTTTGGCCCGGTGTCTGGCTTCAACTGCGTGCGGTCGGCCGACGACGAGTCCACCGACTGCCCGGGGAGCGCCACCCCCGAGGTGCTGGTGGGGAAGATATCGGGCCTCGGCGTGGCCATGCCGCGGTGAATGCTGGAGCGCTGGAGCGGCGTCAGCCCGAGATCTTGCTGGGTCGGGGTGGCGTTCGACAGCGCGCTGGCGAAGGCGAGCATGTCAGCCCACCGCTCCTCCCGACGCTTGCGGCAGGCCTTCTGAATGACCGCGTCGAGGTCCGGGTAATCGAGGTCGGGGGCGAACTCGGTCAGGTGAGGCAACGGCTCGACGGCCTGCTTTCGGAGGATCTCGGCGATGGTGCTGCCGTCGAACGGCTGGCGACCCGTCAACAGCTCGAACAGCACGACGCCCAGCGAGTAGATGTCGGCCCGAAGGTCGACCTCCTTCCCCTCCACCTGCTCGGGCGACATGTACCGAGGGGTGCCAGCGATGGCCCCAGCGACCGTGAGCCGGGTGCCCGCGTCCATCAACCGGGCGATGCCGAAGTCGAGCACCTTGGCGTGGAGCCCCCTCAGGCCCCGACGCACCATGATGTTCTCCGGCTTGAGGTCGCGGTGCACCACGCCCTTGTCGTGGGCGTTGGCCAGCACGTCGGCCACCTGCAACACCACGTCGATGGCCTCGACCATCGCCAGTGGCTGCTCGGCGATCAGCTTCTTCAGGTCGACGCCCTCGCAGTACTCCATGGCGATGAAGAGGTTGCCCTCTTCGTCTTGCCCGAAGTCGTGGAGCGCCACCGCGTTGGGGTGAGCCACCCGAGCGTACGACTTGGCCTCGTTGAGGAAGCGGCGGGCGATCTCCGCGTCGCTCGAGAACTCAGACTTGAGAAACTTGAGGGCGACCTTGTGACCGATGCCCACTTGCTCGGCCAGGTACACCGCGCCCATGCCACCCTGGCCCAGCTTCTTGATGATGCGGAACTTGCCCTTGACGACCCGATCCACCATGCGATCGGTGTTGGGCGCGAGCCGAATCGTCTCCGAGGTGCCGCACTCCGGGCACCGCCCGGTCCACGACTGGTGCTCGGCACCACAACCCTGGCAGATGAAGACCGGCAACGAGGCTCCCGTAGGTGTGACGCGCCCCCGCTACGGGGCGTTCCGCGTGGTGAACAACAGCTTCTCGAGCTCGCTCGCCCCTGCTTCGGGCGACTGGTTGATGGCCATCGCGGCCCGGAGCACGCGGGTGCGCGGATCATCGCGGATCTCGGTCTCGAGCACCTTGAGCGCCTGCTGCCGCTCGCCGCCGAGGAACAGCGCCAGACCCTTGGAGAACGAGTACTCCTTGTTGCCCGGGTCGCTCTTGGCCGCCTCCGAGAAGAGCTGCTCGGCCTTGCGGTAGTTCTTCTCCTGCAGCTCGGCCAGACCGTCGAGGTACGCCATGCGCCCCCTGGCGTCGGCGCTCGCCAGGCCCACGTCTTGAGCGACCTGGTACAGAGGCCGCGCCTGCCTCAGTTGCTCGCTGGTCAGCGGCTGACTCGACATCGCCTGCTTGTGGATTCGCTCGGCCTCGGCGGTGGCCGCGGTGGCCAGCTTCTGGGCCATGTCGAAGAGCTCGGGGCCGAGGAAGCCGTCTTTCACCAGCGTCTCGAGCGACTGGGCCGCCCCATCTTGCCCCATGATCTCGTTGCGATCGAGGGAGGCAAAGAAGGCCGCCCTCATGTCGACGTACTTCTGGAGCACGGCGTTCTGCTCTTTGCTGATGGTCGCGGCCAGGCGATCGCACTGGTCGGACTCGGCCGCGGCCTTCTTCCGATCGGGCGAGTCGGGCACCGACTTGAGGTACACCCGGTAGGCGTAGCAGGCCCGCCAGGTCTCCCTGGCCATCATGTGGGCTCGGGCGAGCTGCACGTAGAGGCCAGTGTTGGTCGGGTTGGCCCGGGTGGCCTTCAAGAAGTGCTCGGCCGCCTTGGCGTACTGCCGGCGATTGAACAGCTTGGTGGCCTCGGACGCGAAGGTGTCGGCGTTGCCGACCCCGGAGCCCAGGAGCGGCTCGGCTCCCGCGGCCGTGGCCATGAGCAGCGACACCGAAAGAAGCATCGGGCGATCAAAACCCATAGCCGACCCCCACGTTGAGCCCCCACGAGCTCGAGGACTGAACACCGTTGTTGGTGCTGGTGCCGAGGATGTTGAGGAGGAACTGGCTGTAGTTGGCCTGTCCCATGATGTAGAGCCCATCGACGAGGTAGTACCGCAGATTGAAGCGACCAGACACCAGCAGGTCGGCCGCGAAGAAGCCGTTGAAAGGCCCGCCCTCGACGTCGCGGTAGTTGATGGTCGAGCCGGTCTCGAGAATGTTGCCCAGCCGGAACTCGAAGCCCGCCTGGAGCGAGAACATGAAGTGCCAGACGGCGACGCGGAACTGAGGTTGGAGCGCCCGAATGGTGAGCAGATGGATCCGCACCTGATCGATGGTGCGAGGGAGAATCGTGCCCTTGATCTGCTCGGGGTCGGGGAAGCAACCGTCGGCCGCCGTCGCCCCCGCGCAGTCAGGCAGGGTCTTGCTCGAGTCATTCGGGTCGACGTTGGCGCCCTTGGCGAACCCGACCGACATCCGCCACGTATCGACGTTGGTGAGGTACGAGAGCCCAAACGCCGAGAGGCCGAAGAATTTGCCCACGGTGCCGCTGCCGAAGGTGCCGTACTCCACCGCGACCCCAATCAGGCCCCGCGAGGCCAGCGGGCTCAAGATGTTCTCGGTGCGGCCCGTGCCCGACTTGCCGAAGCGGGCTCCGACCAGCCCCGTGCCGACGAAGCGGGCGAATTCGAACGACAGTTGGGAGTACGAGTGGCGCCCGTAGTTGAGCTCGGTCTCTGTCGGCGGAGGCCCCACCCGCGCCGCACCGGGGGTGTCAGGGACGCCAGCGACGAGCGCGCTCGAGGGCTCCAGCGCTTTGTCCAGCACATACTGCTCGTCGGCCTTCACGGTGATCTGCTGCTCGTAGCGTTTGTAGAGATCGGCCGAGAGGCGAATGGTGTGCGTACCAGGGAGGATCCCTCGGTCGACCTTGTCTTTGCCCAGGAGCTGCCCGTCGATGTAAATCTCGGTGCCCGCCGGCGTCGCGGTGACCACGATGCGCGCCGCGACCTTCTCGAGCGTGCGTTCGATGGACGCCGCCCCACGAATGGGAATGACGACCGTGTCTTCGATGGGCTGATGCAGCTTCAGGTCGAGGCGCACCACCCGCTCGCCGGGGAGCACCTGGGTGGACAGGGGGGTGACGCCCATCTTCACGTCGTCCACGTAGACCGAGGCTCCCGGCGGTGTCGTCTTCACGTCGAGGGTCGACGCGGCCGGCACCACCTTCGCGACCGCGCCCAGCAGGGCCTTCTCGAGGCCAGGGGCCGTCGCCGCCGCTGGGGTCACCCTGCCCGTCTGGGGCTCGAACGCGGAGACCTTGTACTTGAAGCCGGCCTCGTCCTGGCCACCCTCGATGAGCACGATGCGCTCGAAGCCGAGGCTCGCGAAGAAAGGGTCGATGGGGTCGGCGCAGCGCCCTTCAGACCCGAAACAGGGGAGCTCGTCGATGCGCCGGCCTTTCACCGCGTTGGCCAGCTCCTTGATGCCGATGACGGACCCCTTTCGGGCATCGCCTGGCATGAGCTTGTCGAGGGCGGCCTCGGTGCGCGCCACCAACGTCTCCTGGCCCGGGTAGAGCGGGCGCACCAGCCAGAGCGTGGTCTCGGCCCGAGCAGGAACGGAGCCCAACGCCACCAGCACCAACCCGAGGACTGACCAACCCACCTGCAGTTTGCGCGAGTCCATGCCCCTGAACTTCCTACTGAAGGGTAGCCAAAGAGGCCACAACTTCCCGATGTGCGCGGGGCCTCGGGTCTGGCCGCTAGCCAACCCTGATCAAGCAGTAGTCCTTCTTGCCGCGCTGAAGCAGGAGGAACTGACCACTGATCAGCTGACTGAGCCCGACCAAGGCCTTGGGATCAGCCCACTTCTCTTTGTTGATGGAGAGGCTATTTGACTTGAAGAGCCGGACCGCCTCGCTCTTCGACGCGATGAAGCCCGCCTTCTCGGTGAACAGGTCGACAGCAGAAATGCCAGCGGCCAAGGCATCACGGGCGACCTCGGCCACCGGTACGCCGGCCGCCACGAAGACCGACTCGAAGCGGGCGGCCGACAGCGCCTTGAGCTCGTTCAGCGTACCTTTGCCAAAGAGAATCTCGGTGGCCGCCTCGGCGGTGGCGAGCTCCTCGGCGTCGTGCACCCGCTCGGTAATCTCCCTGGCCAGGGCTCGCTGGAGCGCACGGAGGTGCGGCGCCTTGGCGTGCTCGGCCACCAGCGCCTCGAGGGCCTCCCTGGACGACAGCGAGAAGATGCGAATGTAGTTGGCCGCGTCTTCGTCGCTGGCGTTGAGCCAGAACTGGTAGAACTCGTAGGGCGGGGTCTTGGCCGGGTCGAGCCAGATGTTCCCCGACTCGGTCTTGCCGAACTTGGTGCCATCGGCCTTGGCGATGAGACAGGTCGTCAGGGCGAAGGCCTCGCCATTGCCCTTTCGGCGAATGAGCTCGGTGCCCGAGACGATGTTGCCCCACTGGTCCGAGCCTCCCATCTGGAGCCGGACGCCCTTGTTCTTCCACAGCCAGTAGAAGTCGTAGCCCTGCACGAGCTGGTAGGAGAACTCGGTGAACGACATGCCTTCTCGGTCGTCACCGCTGATGCGCTTCTTCACCGAGTCCTTCGCCATCATCGCGTTGACGGTGAAGTACTTGCCCACGTCGCGGAGGAA
>PMBV01000425.1 GCA_003153055.1 Myxococcales bacterium | reverse complement strand
TGGCCCGACCTCGGGCCCCGCCGCCAGCAGGGCGGAGACCAGGACAGCCGTCGTCGTCATCATTGCCATGGAGTCAACTCCTTGTTTGGGGTGAATCAGCTGCGACGTCAGCCTTTCCGCATGATGATCCCCAGGACCACCATGGAGAGTGCGAAGCCCCACCACAGGCTGGCCTCCTCGGTCAGCCCCACCCACGCCAGGTTGACGTAGGCGGCGGCGAGCAGCCCGACGAACAGGCGGTCGCCGCGGGTGGTGGCGATGGGCAGGAATCCCCGGCGCAAGACGGTGGGAACGCGCAGCTCCCAGACGGTCATCCCCACCAGCATGAGCCCGATGCAGGCGAAGAAGACCTCCACCACCGGCGTCCAGGCCATCCAGGAGAGCACGGTCACACCCTCCCCATGGCGAAGCCTTTGGCGATGTNNATGTAGTGGCGCACGAAGTAGATGACCAACGCTCCGGGGACGATGGTGAGCACCCCGGCGGCCGCGAGCACTCCCCAGTCCATCCCTGCCGCCGACACGGTGCGGGTCATCACCGCCGTGATGGGCTTGGCGTTCACCGAGGTCAGGGTGCGGGCCAGCAGCAGCTCCACCCAGCTGAACATGAAGCAGAAGAAGGCCGTCACTCCGATGCCGGAGCGGATCATCGGGACGAAGATGCGGACGAAGAAGCGGGGAAAGCCGTACCCGTCGATGTAGGCGGTCTCGTCGATCTCCCGCGGGACGCCGGACATGAAGCCCTCGAGAATCCAGACCGCCAGCGGCACGTTGAACACCATGTGGGCCAGGGCCACGGCGATGTGCGTGTCCATGAGACCCACGGTCGAGTAGAGCTGGAAGAAGGGGAGCAGGAAGACGGCCGGCGGCGTCATCCGGTTGGTGAGCAACCAGAAGAACATGTGCTTGTCCCCGAGGAACGAGTAGCGCGAGAAGGCGTACGCCGCCGGGAGGGCCACGGTCACCGAGAGCACGGTGTTCATGGCCACGTAGATGATGGAGTTCAGGTAACCCCAGTACCAGCTCGGGTCGGTGAAGATGACCCGGTAGTTGGCCAGCGTCAGGGCGTGCGGCCAGAGCGAGAAGGCCCCGAGAATCTCCTCGTTGCTCTTCAGAGACATGTTGAGCAGCCAGTAGGTCGGCAGCGCAGACAGCGCGATGAAGCCAACCAGGAGCAGCGTGCGCGGACGGGGGAGGACGCTACCCATGGGGGCCTCCGCGATCCGCGTTGCCGGTGCCCACCCGCTGCATCCAGTTGTAGAGCACGAAGCAGAACAGCAGGATGATGAGGAAGTAGATGAGCGAGAAGGCCGCCGCCGGCCCCAGGTCGAACTGGCCCACCGCCTTCTGCGTCAGGTACTGGCTGAGNNATGAAGCGCAGCAGCACCGCGATCATGAGGACCCCGCGGAGCTTGGGGAGCTGAATGAAGCGGAAGACCGAGAGGCGGCTGGCGCCATCGATGCGGGCCGCCTGGTAGTAGGCGTCGGGGATGGCGCGCAGACCCGCGTAGCAGAGCAGGGCCACCAGCGGCGTCCAATGCCATACGTCCATCAGCAGCACCGTGGCCCAGGCGTCAAAGGACTCGCCGGTGTAGTTGTACGGCACCCCGGCGTGGTTGACGGCGTAGCCGAGCAGCCCGATGTCGGAGCGGGCGAATATTTGCCAGATGGTCCCCACCACGTTCCAGGGGATGAGGAGCGGAATGGCCAGAATCACCAGGGCGGCCGAGGCGGACGCGCCGGCGGCTGGCATGACCAGCGCCAGGGCGATGCCGAGGGGAATCTCGATCGCCAACACGCTGGCGGAGTAGACGAGCTGCCGGTAGAGCGCGCCGTGCAGGGACTCGTCGCGGAGCACGGCGCGGAACCACTCGGCGCCCACGAAGACCCGCCGGTCGGGGCTGATGATGTCCTGGACCGAGTAGTTCACCACCGTCATGAGCGGCACCACCGCCGAGAAGGCGACGCTGATCACCACCGGCAGCACCAGCAACCACGCGCGCTGGTTCAAGGGCTTGTTCACGGAGTCCTCCGAGGCGCGCTCATGGGGCGATTCGCTCCTCGCCGGCGAAGTACTGGGTGTGGGGCCCGACCAGCCGGAGCCAAGCCGGGCCGGTGGCGACCTGCCGCTCCTCGTCCACGCGGGCGCAGACCTGCCGGTCGCCGAGTTGCGCGGTGACGAGCTGGTGGGTGCCGAGGTGCTGCACCGCTACCACCTCCATGGCCACGGCGCCGTCGGCCGCCGCCGGCAGGAGCTCGACGAACTCCGGGCGGATGCCCAGGGTGAGCTCGCCGTTCGCCCGCGCGAGCCGGGCCGCCGCGCCGGCGGGGAGCTCGACCCGCGCCGGTCCGAGCCGGAGCCCCTCACCCTCCACCCGGCACCGCAGCAGGTTCATGCCCGGGCTGCCGATGAAGTAGCCGACGAACGTGTGGCTGGGCGTCTCGAAGAGCTCGGTCGGCGTCCCGCGCTGCACCACCTTGCCCTCGGTCATCACCACCACCTGGTCGGCGAAGGTCAGGGCCTCCACCTGGTCGTGGGTGACGTAAATGAGCGTGAGGCGCAGCTGGTGGTGGATGAGCTTCAGCTTCCGGCGCAGGAGCCACTTCAGGGCCGGATCGATGACCGTGAGTGGCTCGTCGAAGAGCACCGCGGCCACGTCTCGGCGGACCAGGCCCCGCCCCAGGGAGATTTTCTGCTTGGCGTCGGCGGTGAGCCCGGAGGCCCGCGTCCGCAGACTGGCGGAGAGCTCCAGAATCTCGGCCACCTCCGCCACCCGCTTCCGAACCTCCGGCTCCGGGATCTTCCGGTTGCGCAGCGGGAAGGCCAGATTGTCGAAGACGGTCATGGTGTCGTAGATGACGGGGAACTGGAACACCTGGGCGATGTTGCGATCTTGCGGGGAGCGGTCGGTGACGTCGATGCCGTCGAAGAGGACGCGCCCCCGGCTCGGACGCAGCAGGCCGGAGACGATGTTGAGGAGCGTCGTCTTCCCGCAGCCGGACGGTCCCAGGAGCGCGTAGGCCCCTCCGTCCTCCCACACCATGCTCGTCTGCTGCAGGGCGTAGTCGGCCGGCCCCCGAGGGTCGGCGCGGTAGGCGTGGGCGAGGTCGATGAACTCAATCCTGGCCATGGCGGGCCTCCGTTGGGGCGGCCAGCAGAGCCCCTCCCTCGTCGAAGAGGAGGACGTCGGCCGGCTCGAGATGCAGGCGCACGGTGGCCCCCAGGTCGAACGCGTGCACTCCGGGGAGCTGAGCCAGCAGCCGCACCGAAGCGTGCTGCAGGTGGAGCAGCGTCTCGGACCCGGAGAGCTCGGCCAGCTCCACCACCGCCGACAGCTCAACCGAGCGTGGTCCGCGCGGCGCTGCTCGGAGGTGGTTGGGGCGGATGCCGGCCCGGCAGTGGACGCCTGGCGAGAGGCCGGGCACCGGGCGCGAGAGCGGGAGCGTGGCGCCGTCGCCCAGGCGGATGGCGCCTCCTTCCAGCACCTGCGCCCCGACGACATTCATGGGCGGGTCGCTGAAGGCGGTGGCCACGGCCACTGAGGTCGGCCGCTGGTACACTTCCACGGTGGGGCCGAACTGGAGCAGCCGGCCCTGGTCGAGCACGGCCGTGTACCCCCCGAGGAGCAGCGCCTCCTGCGGCTCGGTGGTGGCGTAGACCACCGTTGCCTCGCGTCCGGCGAAGAGCGCCGTCAGCTCGGCCCGGAGTTGCTCGCGCAGCTTGTAGTCGAGGTTGACGAGCGGCTCGTCGAGCAGCACCAGCCCGGCCCCCTTGGCCAGGGCGCGGGCCAGGGCGGTGCGCTGCTGTTGGCCTCCTGAGAGCTCCCGCGGCAGTCGCTCCAGCAGGTGCTCGATGTGCAGCTTGGCCGCGACCTCCTGCACCCGGGCGCGGATCTCCGCCTGGGGCCGCCGCTGCAGCCGCAGGGGCGAGGCGATGTTCTCGAAAACCGTCATCGACGGGTAGTTGATGAACTGCTGGAACACCATGGCCACGTCGCGCTCGCGGGGCGGCTTCCCGGTGACGTCCTGGTCGCCTTCGAAAAGCCGGCCGGTGGTGGGTCGGTCGAGGCCGGCCAAGATGCGGAGCAGCGAGGTCTTCCCTGCCAGGGTGGCGCCGAGCAGCACGTTGAGGCGGCCGGGCTGCAGGGAAAGGCTCATGGCGTGCAGGTGGGGGACCCCACCGATGCTCTTGCTGACCTCTCGAAGCTCGAGCTGCACCGCACTCCTCTCCGCCGCGATGTGCGGCCGGTGATTGTACTAGGTCCGAATGGCCCTCCAGAGCTCTCGAGACGGCCATTGGCGGTCTCGGCCAACCATCAGCGTGCGGAGGTATTGGCCTGCGGCGCGTGAAGTGATGCTTCGTCGAGATGGCGCATGTTCATTCACTCAACCGGCAACTTCAAATGCGAGGTGTGTCGATGCTCATCGCCCGACTGAGCACCAGCTGCGCTTATCAAAAACTTGAGAGCCGGTACTCTGCTCGAAGTCCCGCCGTTCGCGCAAGGGCCCGAGCGGCCGTGGTCAATCCCTACCTATCAGAATGGAGCGTACTCGGCCGTCTGGCTCAGGACACGATGGCGAACGATGCAGTGCGGCGAGGTTGGCTCGCATTGATTGACGGGCTCTCTGCAGCGCAGGAGGAGACGCGGCGGTATTGGAGTACGCAGCAGGGAAACGTCTTCCCCAGTACAGACAGTCGAGCTTCGCTCTCGTCTCACTGGCCGTTGGTCAGCACCGAGGCCACCTCTTCTGGGGTCGGGGCGTAGGCGCCGCTGCGGCCGCACACCACGGCCGCGGTGGCGGCGGCGAAGGTCAAGTGGCGCTGGGGCGGGGCGCCGGAGTCGAGCAACAGGCTGGCCATCCACCCGGCCATGGTGGCGTCGCCAGCGCCCACGGTGTCGACCACCGCCACTGGGAAGGCGGGCTGCTGGTGCTCGCGTCCACCCTCGAACAGGCGCATGCCCTGAGCGCCCAGGGTGAGCAAAATCTGGGCGCTCGGCGCCATGGCGCGCAGCACGCCCAGCGCCGCGTCGAGCCCCAGGTCTGGGAAGAGGCCGGCCAGGTCTTCGTCTGACACCTTGATGTAGGAGGCGATGGCCGCCATGCGCCGCAGCGTGGCCTGGTAACCCGGTCCCATGAGGTTTCGGTAGTTGGGGTCGAAGCAGATGCGCTTCCCGGCGGCGTGGACCCGCTCGGCCACTGCCAGGAGGCGGCTGGCGTGGGGCTCACGCACGAGGCTGATGCAGCCGAAGTGCACGATCTCGGCTTCCTCCAGCCATGCGGTCGGCAGTGCCCCGATGTCGAAGCTGAGGTCGGCGCTGTCGTCGCCCACGAAGAGGTACCGCGGCGGGTGCTTGGAGAAGACGATGGCCAGGAACGGCGACTTGTCCAGCTGCTGCGTGAAGCGCGGGTCGAGCCCCGCCTCGCGGCCCAGGCGCAGCAACTCGTCGCCGAACGGATCGCGGCTCACCGCGCCGGCGTAGCCAGTGGGCAGACCCAGCCGCGAGACGCCGCGGGCCACGTTCCAGCAGGAGCCGCCGGGCACGTCGAGCCAGTGGCCGTCCTCCTGGCGGATGAAGTCGGTGAGGGCCTCGCCGAAGACCACGAAGCGTGCGTGCATGCTCATATTTGGGTTTGTCCAAGTTCCGCCGGACCGAGCCGGACGAACGAGCCGCGGGACAGAACGCGCAGCGCGACGACCGAGTACTTCCAGCGGAGCGTTGAGGGGAGCAATGAAGCGATGCGGTTCGATTCGAGGGCGCGTCGTCCGAGGTGCTTGCTATACAGGCGGGACACGCCTTAACCTAACACGAGTTCTTCATTACTCACGTCGGTCGTCCCCGCATCTCCGCATCGACTCGCATGGAGGAGAACTCATGCTCCAGAAGCTCGCCCAGTCCGTCGTGGCGCTCGTCGTGCTGTCCGGGGGATCTGCTTTGGCCGGTGATGGTACGACCGTCGGCCTCATCACCAAGACCGAGACCAACCCGTTCTTCGTCAAGATGAAGGAGGGCGCCACGGCGGAGGTGGCCAAGCTCGGCGCCAAGCTGCTCACCGGGGCCGGCGCCAGGGACGGCGACAATGAGGGCCAGGTGACGGCGATGGAGAACATGATCAACGCCGGCGCCAAGGGCATTCTCATCACCCCCAGCGACACCAAGGCCATCGTGCCCTCGATCGCCAAGGCGCGGCAGAAGGGCGTGTTGGTCATCGCGCTCGACACCGCTCCCGAGCCGCAGAACGCCGTCGACGCGCTCTTCGCCACCAACAACTTCGACGCCGGCCTGCTCATCGGGCAGTGGGCCAAGGGCGCCCTGGCCGGTAAGAAGCCAGTCATCGCCACCCTCGACCTGCAGCCCGGTATTACCGTCGGCGCGCAGCGTCACAATGGCTTCCTACAGGGCATGGGGTTGGCCAAGGCCGACCCGAGCTCCTCCGGCCTGGTGACCGCGCCCCTTGTGGTCTGCAGTCAGGACACGCATGGCGATCAGGCCGAGGGGCAGGCAGCCATGGAGAACTGCCTCAGCAAGAACCCCGACATCAACCTCGTCTACACCATCAACGAGCCGGCCGCGTTCGGCGCCTACACCGCCATTCGGGCCGCCGGAAAGCAGAAGCAGATCATCATCGTCAGCGTCGACGGCGGCTGCCGCGGAGTGCAGGGGGTGGTCGATGGCAAGATCGCCGCCACCTCGCAGCAGTATCCGCTCAAGATGGCGACGATGGGTGTCGCAGCGGTGGTCGAGTACGCCAAGACCGGGTCGAAGCCCTCTGGATACACCGACACGGGCGTCACCCTCATCACAGACAAGCCCCAGAATGGCGTGGCCAGCAAGGACAGCAAGTACGGCGCGGCCAACTGCTGGGGCACGAAGTGAGCGAGCCTCGCCGGAGTGAAGGCGGGAGCCCCCGTCCGTTCCCATCGAAAGAACCCCATGGCTGATGTCGTTCCCGTCCCCGCCGCCGCGCCGCGTCGCTCGGGAATCCGAGAGCTTCTGCGAGGTATGCCCGTCCTCGGCCCTGTGGCGGCCCTGATTCTGGCGTGTGTCTTCTTCACCACCCAGACCGACCGCTTCCTGACCGGGGCGAACCTCTCGCTCATCTTGCAGCAGGTGATGGTGGTCGGCACGCTGGCCATCGGGCAGACGCTGGTGATCCTCACCGGCGGCATCGATCTGTCGAACGGCATGATCATGGCGCTCTCGTCGGTCCTCACCACCGGACTGATCGCCAACTCGGGCATGAACCCCGCTCTCGCCGTGCTGGTCGGGCTGGGCGTATGCGTGGCCTTCGGGCTGCTGAACGGCTGGCTCACCACCGCCATCGGGCTCCCGCCCTTCATCGTGACGCTGGGAACCTTCAACATCGCCTACGCCCTGGTGCGCATCTACACGACCGCCACCATCACCAGCGTCCCCGACTCGCTGCTCTTCTTGGGCGGCACCTTCGGCGTCGGGAACACCGAGATCACCTACGGCTCGGTGCTGATGCTGGTGCTCTTCGTCATCGCTTGGTTCATGCTCGGCTCGACGCGGGCCGGCCGCTCCGTCTACGCGGTGGGTGACAACCCGGAGGCCGCCCGCCTGGCCGGCATCCGCACCGGGCGCGTCCTCCTCGGCGTCTACACGGCGGCGGCGGTGAGCTACGGTGTGGCCGGGCTGCTCCTGGTGGCGCGCACCGGCGTGGGCGACCCGCAGGCGGGCCAGAGCGGGAACCTCGACAGCATCACCGCGGTGGTGCTGGGCGGCACCAGCCTCCTCGGCGGGCGCGGCAGAATCGTCGGCACACTGATCGGCGCCCTCATCGTGGGCGTCTTCCGCAATGGCCTGCAGCTCATGGGCGTGGGGTCGATCTTCCAGGTCCTCATCACTGGGGTCCTGGTGATCCTGGCGGTGTCGGTCGACTACCTCTCCCACCGGACCAAGTAGCGCTCCGAGGCCGCCATGCGCCCCACTCCAGCCGCCACGCCCAAAGGGAAGGTCCTGCTGGAGATGGTGGGCATCGGCAAGGCTTTCCCCGGCGTACGGGCGCTCCAGGGCGTGAACCTCACGGTTCGCGAGGGCCAGGTGCACGCGCTGCTGGGTGAGAACGGCGCCGGCAAGTCGACCCTCATCAAGATACTCTCGGGCGCCTACACGCGGGACGAGGGTGAGATCCTCTTCGAGCGCCGGCCCGTCGCCATCCGCAGCCCCCAGGACGCCCAGGCGCTCGGCATCTCCACCATCTACCAGGAGTTCAACCTCGCCAAGGAGCTGACCGTCGCCGAGAACATCTTCCTCGGGCACCTCCCCACCAAGGGGGTGCGCGTGGACTGGGTGACGGCCCGCCAGCGCTCCCAGGAGATATTGAACCGCCTCGGCTCCACCATCGGCGTTGACGCCGTGGTCTCGACCCTCTCCGTGGCGGAGCAGCAGTTGGTGGAGATCGCCAAGGCGCTCAACCGCAAGACGCGCATCCTCGTCATGGACGAGCCCTCGGCGGTGCTGGGAGAGAACGACCTGGAGCACTTGTTTCAGGTGGTCCGCTCGCTGCAGGCCCAGGGCATTGGCATCGTCTACATCTCCCACCGCATGCGGGAGATCTTCGAGCTGGCCGACGAGGTCACGGTGCTCAAGGACGGGCGCTACGTCGCGACCCGCCCGGTGGCCGAGGTGAACATGGACGAGCTGGTCCGGCTGATGATCGGCCGCGACTTGAAGGACGTCTACCCTCGGCGCGACGTGCCGCCGGGCGAGGTCCTGCTTGACGTGAAGGGCCTGCGGCGCCACCACCTCGTCCACGACGTGAGCTTCCAGGTGCGGGCCGGGGAGATCGTCGGGTTCGCCGGGATCACCGGCTCCGGCCGCACCGAGGTGGTCCGCGCCATCTTCGGCGCCGACGCCCACGACGCCGAGCTGCGGGTGGCCGGGGTGCCCTACAAGGCGCGGTCGCCCACCGACGCCATCGGTCGGGGCATCGCCCTCATCAACGAGGACCGGAAGGCCCACGGCCTCTTCCTCAAGCAGAGCGTGACCATCAACACCACCATCTCGTCCCTGGGCTCGCTCTGCTGGGCGGGGATCATCCGGTTCGCCCGGGAGCGGACGGTGGTGCAGAAGGCGATCCAGGACCTCCGGGTGAAGACGCCGAGCGCAGACTTCATCGTCGTCAACATGAGCGGCGGCAACCAGCAGAAGGTGATTTTGGCCCGCTGGCTCCTGGCCGACACGAAGGTCCTCATCATGGACGAGCCGACCCGTGGCATCGACGTGGGGAGCAAGGCGGAGATCTACGAGATCATGAACGAGCTCACTCGGCGCGGCGTGGGAATCATCATGATCTCCTCGGAGCTGCCCGAGGTGCTGGGCATGAGCGACCGCGTCCTCGTGATGCGGGAGGGAACGATCGTCGGCGAGCTGCCGCGCGCCGAGGCGACCGAGGAGGCCATCATGAGGTACGCCGTCGGGGGCGAGCTGCCACACTGATGACGGAGGCCTGGCCCCACCTCGTCGGCACCCAGCGGTATGCATGGTCCGGGGCGGTAAGCCGTCTTGCGCACGGTCGGTCGCGCTGGCGATGCTCGACGGCTCTCTCCCACCATGAAGTTGGAAGGGGCGGCCCACCGTACCTCGCCGACCCCCGGAGTGCACGCTCCGCGCACGGGGCGCTGGTCACGCATCGTCACCGTGGAGTTCGCCCCTGGCGCGGATAGAGTTGAAGCGTCGTGAAGTGCACTTCCTGTGCGGCAGACATTGAGCCGGGAGCGGTCACGTGCCCCTCCTGTGGTGCCGCCACGCCCGTGGTGGCGCCGACGAGCGTGTCCCATCGCAACCTCCGCCCGGTGAGCGATCGCGAAGAGACCTCGGTGAAGGCGGTGCACCTCAACGACCTGCTCTCGGGCCGCTACCGGCTGCTCGAGAAGGTGGGCGAGGGCGGCATGGGCACGGTGTACGTGGCCCACGACCAGGAGCTCGGCCGCCGGGTAGCGGTGAAGCTCCTGGCGTCGAACCTGGTGCACGACGCCGACGTGGTCGAGCGCTTCGAGCGCGAGGCTCGCCTCACCGCGGCGCTGGACCACCCCAACATCGTCCCCGTCTACGACGTCGGTCGCCACGAGGGCCGGCCGTTCATCGTGATGAAGCTCCTCGAGGGGACCGTGCTGGCCGGGCTGCTGCGCGAGAAGGGTGGGCTCACCAGCGAAGAGACGCAGAAGCTCCTCGGCCAGCTCGCCGCCGGCCTCGACTACCTCCACGCCAAGGGCTTCATTCACCGCGACGTCAAGGCGGGCAACATCTTCGTCGGGCCCCAGGGCCACGCGACGCTGCTCGATTTCGGCATTCTCCGCTCGACGAACGGCTCCGAGGGTCTGACTCGCACCGGCATGGTGATGGGTACGCCCCACTACATGGCCCCCGAGCAGGCCCTGGGCCTCAAAGACGTGGACCACCGGGTCGACCTCTACGCCCTCGGCGTGGTGCTGTTCGAGTGTCTCACCGGCACCTTGCCCTTCGAGGCCGACTCGGAGCTGCGTCTCATTCAGATGCAGGCCCACGCGCCACCGCCCGACATCATCGATCGCGCCCCGTGGATTTCCCGCGCCGTCGCCGATGTGGTGCGCAAGGCCCTCGCCAAGGACCCCAGGGAGCGATTCAACTCCGGCGCCGAGCTGGTGATGGCGCTCGAGGGTGCGTACCGAGCATCGAGGGGCCACCCAGCCGCGCCGCTCCGGCCCACCGCCAGCCCTCCCGCCGCCGGCTCCACCACCTCGCCGAGCCTCCGAAAGCTCGCGGGCGCCGAGACGCCGCCGCCAGTGGTGATGGGCGTCGCGCTCACCCCCGGTGTCACCCCGCTGGCTTCGAGCGAGGCACCCCCTCCGTCACGCGCGGTCCGGTGGTGGCGCTGGCTCGCCCCCGCTGGGTTGCTTCTGGTCGCGGCCGTGGGGTGGGGGGCTTGGCGCCTGGCCGCGTCGGGCGACGAGCCGCTCCCTCCATTGGCGCCGTCGGAAGACGCCGGCCTCCCCGTGGGCGCGGTGGCCGTGAACGAAGCGCCAGACGCCGCCGTGGAGCTCGCGCTCGCCGAGGCCGACGCGGGCGCGGGTGACGAAGAGAGCGCCGACGCCGGCGTCGCCATGGCGGTCCTCGAGCACACCCCGGAGTTCGACCCCGACTCCCACGCGCCCAGACCCAGGGCGGCACGGCGCATCGGCCGAGTCAACATCATCACCACTTACGCGGGTGACTCGTACTGGGCCCAGGTCTCCATCGACGGCCTGCCACGGGGTCGTACACCCCTGTTGCTCGATCTTCCGGTGGGGAGCCATCAGGTGAAGATCGAGCGCGCCGGCTTCAAACCACAGGCGCGCGAAATAAGAGTTGCGTCGGGCAAGCCGTCTGTGTTGCGAATCGACCTCATCCCATGATGGTCGTCGCTCCTCTCATCGCGATGCTGTTGACGGCCCCTTCTGCGAGGCTGCCCAAGACGTCCGAGGGCACCAGGCTCGAAGTGGGCACCAGGCTGTTCAACTCCGGTGACTTCGAGGCCGCGCTCAGGGCGCTCGACGCCGCGGCGCTCGAGGGAGGAGACGCCGCCACGCTCGAGCGGGTGCACCTGCTGCGCGCCCAGTGCTACGCCGCCCGCCAGGATTTCGCCCGGGCCGAGGAGGCCTTCACCCTGGCGCTCGATGCCAACCCCGAGGCGACGCTCGATCCTGGTCGAGTCGACCCGACGGTGGTGCGGGTGCTCGACTCGGTGCGCGCCCGACTGACGGGCACGGTGGTGCTGAGCTCGACTCCTTCGGGGGCCACGGTGCTCGTCGACGGCACGGCCCGGGGCGTTGCTCCCTTGTCGTTGTCTCTGGGGGTCGGCCGGCATCGCCTGGAGGCCAAGTGGGGCGAGGGCGAGCCGCCTGCGCTCACCGAGGTGCAGGTGCGGCCTCGGCGCGAGGTGCGGGTGGAGTGGGTGCAGGGCGCGCCCAAGCTGGTGCCGATGAACGACGGGCCTGAAGGCCGCAAGCTGGGGCCCACCGGAGAGTTTCGTTTTGCGCCGGAGTTCTCCACCTTTCTAAACGCTGATCCAACGCTCCCGCTGGAGCTCTCCGGTGGCGTGGAGTTCTCCTACTTCCGGGCCACGATGGGGGTGCGTTTGTACCCCAACTTTGGCCTCACCCCGCGCTTCACGTTCGCCCTGCCGGTGATGACGATGCTGGGCGTGGTCATCGAGGCCGGCGTGCCGTTCGAGCTCTTCCCATCGGTGGCGCTGGGCATCTCTGGAGGCGCTGGGGTGGAGTACTACCCGGTGCGCTGGTTCTCGGGTTTCGTGCTTCTGGGCGGTCGGCACTACTTCCTCCTGACTCGCTCCAATGACTCCACGGCGCTCACCGCGACGATTGGGGTGCGGCTCCGAATGCCAAATTGAGGATCATGGACAAGGTCCTCAAGCACGGCAATAGCTACAGGTTGCCATGAAAAACATCGAGCAACCACGCGAGTTGCTTGGCGTGATCGGTCGTGCGTGACGAGCGCGGCGGCTGCGTCGGAGGTCAGGCGACGGCTTTGGCCTGAATTTGCACATCGTAGCCTCTTCGGCATGTACGCTCCTCTCGTGCGCCACCACCGCCGCTGGTGACACGCCGAGGTGTTTGTCGATCCCCTCGCCTAAGCGATCGAACTCGTTGCGGGAATTTCCTCCGTTCCTCTGGGAAGGGCCCGTGCCAATCGCAATTCACAGGCATGGCCGACGTGCTCGGGCTGGGCTCCTCGTCGCACCGAGGGTGGATGGGTTGGTCGTGCGCAGCCGCACTGCCAGCGAGCACAGCCCCTCGGCGCGAACGCCGATGAACCCATCTCGGTCCGTTCCGAGCTCCCTGGGGCGAGGGGTCTCCAGCCATGTATCCAAAGTTGACACCGGCTGACGTCCGTCCACGAGAGTCAACAATGGTACGTGGCCCAAGACCTCTGCCCGCCGCCACCCCTCGGCCAGGCCCCTGGACCAGCTTCTCCCGATTGCCGCGCGTGCTGAGGAGCTGTTGGCCGAGGGCACGACGATCGCCCTCCATCGAGTCCACCCATCCTCTGGGCGAGGCCGGGGCGAAGCTGGTGCCGGGCCTGGGGCCCTCGCCGCCCGCCACACCTCGTTTCTACCTCCCAGGGCTGACGCGCGCCGGAGCCCGTGGGCCTCGAAGGGACGGAGCGAACCCTCTACATCAGCTCCTCACTGAGCGGGCAA
>PMBV01000377.1 GCA_003153055.1 Myxococcales bacterium | reverse complement strand
GTCCCCGAGCACCGTCCCCGAGCACCCGTCCCCGCCAGCCGCACACTCTTCAACGCAAGCGCCACTTCGCCGTCCAATTGGCCGGAGCGCCTTGTCGCCGTACACTCCCCTCGATGGAACGATTCCTCTGGGTATGTCTCGCCGGGGCGATGGGCACTGGCACTAGGTACCTGGTAGCCCTCTGGGCGGCTGGGCGCCTGGGCACGGTCTTCCCCTACGGGACCCTGCTCGTCAACCTCGTGGGCTGCTTCCTCATCGGGCTCCTCATGCAACTCGCGATGAGCCTCGCGGCCTTCCCGGTGACGCTGCGCTTCGCCCTGACGACCGGTTTCCTCGGTGGGCTCACGACCTACTCGAGCTTCACCTACGAGACGACCAAGCTGGTGCAAGAAGGGGCCTTCGCGGAGGGGGCGATGAACTTCCTCGTGACGACAGTGGGCGGCTTCGGAGCCGTGCTGGCGGGGCTGGTCTTGGCCCGGTGGCTCACCCGAGGCGGGTAGCGACCGACAAGGAGCACGACATGCGAATCCTCGACGGCGAGCAGTGCCTGGTGCGGATCTTCATCGGGGAGTCCGACACCTGGAACCACCGGCCTCTGTACCGGGTGCTCCTGGAGCGGCTGAGGGCCGAGGGCTTCGCGGGGGCAACCGTGTTCCACGGGGTGGCTGGCTTTGGGCCTTCGAGCGTGATTCACACCTCGAGCCTGGTGGATCTGTCGGCGGATCTCCCGGTGTTGATCGAGGTGGTCGACGACGACGCCCACGTCGAGAAGCTCATCCCCATTCTCGATGAGCTGCTGACCGGCGGGGCGTTGGTCACGATGGAGAAGGTGCGGGTGCTTCGCTACGTGGGGCGGGGGTCGTCGGGGGGCGCAGCGCGCGGATCCTCGCCCGCAACTGGGTCAAGTTAAGCGGCTTCGAAAGAAAATCATCCATCCCCGCTTCGAGGCAGCGGCCGATGTCTCCCGTCATGGCGCTGGCGGTCAGCGCGATGATGGGTACGTGAGTGCCCTGGGTGAGCTCGAAGCGACGAATGGCGCGGGTGGCCTCGAGCCCGTCGGTCTCGGGCATCTGCACGTCCATCAGAATGAGGTCGAAGGAGCCCACCTCGAAGGCCGCGATGGCTGCCTTGCCGTCGGTGGCCAGCACCACGAAGTGACCGTCGCGGCGGAGCAGGGTGGTGACGACCTTGGCGTTGATCGGGTTGTCCTCGGCGAGGAGCACGGAGAGGCCCTCGGCGGAGCCTTCGCTCGGCGGCGGCTGCGAGGGCGTGGGGGTCCACCGGTCGCGAATGGCCTTGAGCAGCGTGCTGGGCAAGACGGGCCGGGTGAGCCTCATGATTCCAGGCGTCGGCTCGCTCACCTGCGTTGTTGCGCTCAACTGCACCATGCGAACGCCCGGGTGGTTGTCTCTCAATGCGGCCAAGAGCGAGACCGAGCGGGTGTCGACCAGGGCGACGTCGACTCCGGGCTCGAAGGCGGTGGAGTGGTCGGCGGCCTCGAGGGTGGTGACGGCGGCGCCGGCGGCCTCGAGTGTCCTCCGGGTGGCGTCGCGGAGTGGGGCGGAGGGCGAGATGATGACGACGTGAGCCTCGAGGCGCTGAGGCGGAGCGGGGGCCTCGCCTGAGGCTGGCAGCGGGAGGTCGACGGTGAAGGTGGTGCCCACGTTGGGCTGGCTCGAGAATGCGAACCGCCCACCCATGCGGTCGACCATGCGGCGGGTGAGGGCGAGGCCCAGGCCGCTGCCTCCGTGGCGGCGGGTGGTGGAGCTGTCGAGCTGCGTGAAAGGCTGGCCCAAGCTGATCTGCTGCTCGATGGGAATGCCGATGCCGGTGTCGGTCACCGCGAAGCGAACGCCGCGGCTGAGCGGCACCAGCGTGAGGCCGATGTGGCCCTCCGAGGTGAACTTGACGGCGTTGCCCAAGAGGTTGGTGAGGAGCTGTCGGAGGCGGGTCGGGTCTCCCGAGACGACGGGAGCGACGGCCGGCTCCAGCTCGATGGTGAGCTCGAGGCCCTTCTCGGCAGCGGCCGGGCCCACCACCGCGGCGACCTCGGTGAGGAGCGACTCCAGGGGGAAGGAGACGACTTCCAGCGGGAGCGTGCCCGACTCGATGCGGGAGAGATCGAGCACGTCGTTGACGAGAGTGAGCAGCGTGTGTCCCGACTTGAGGACCGCGTCGAGCGACTCGCGCTGGCTGGCCTCGAGCTTGGTCTCGAGCACCAGCTGGGTGAGCCCGAGGATTCCGTTGAGCGGCGTGCGGATCTCATGGCTCATGTTGCCGAGGAAGTCGGCCTTGGCGCGGGAGGCGACCAGGGCCTGCTCCCGGGCGAGCTCGAGCTGGGCCTCCACCGCGCGCTGTTCGGTGATGTCGGTGGCGAAGCCGTTGACCAAGAGGCCGCCGTCGGCCGGTTGCTCGGAGGAGGCCACCACCATGAGCCAGCGCGTGTGGCCGTCTCGCGTGATGCGAAAGATGCACCGGCCTTGGGTGATGACCTGAGTGAGGAGGTGGACGTCGCCCTCCTGCACCAGCTCGCGAAACCGGCCAGGCTCGGAGGTGAGCTCGGCGACCGAGAGCCCCAGGAGCCCCTGGACCCCGGAGCTCAGGTAGATGAACTCCTCGCGGTGGTCGGCGTGGCGCCGGTACTGGAAGACGGCACCGGGGATCTGCGCGGCGAGCTTCTGCACCCGCAGGCCCAGCTCTCGTCGCTCGGTCTCTTCGCGGCGGTGCTCGGTGAGGTCGAGGGCGACCAGCACGTAGCCGGCGTTGGCCCCGATGGCCTGGAGCACGATGCGCACCCGGAGGCGGTGGCCCTGGCGGTCGAGCCAGGTCCACTCGGCGTCGCTGGTGCCGTTGGGCCGGGTGACCGAGAGGAGCGCCTCGAAGCGGGCGAGGCCGTCGGGCGACAGGGCGGCGAGCTCCTTCGGGTCGTGGAACGAGAGGAGCGGCTGGCCCATGGCCTCGGCCCGCGGGCAGCCCAGGAGTCGCTCGGCACCCGGGTTGAAGTGCGAGATGCGGCCGTCGTGGGTGGTGGCGATGATGGCCACGGGCGCGTGGTCCAAGAGGCTGCTGAGGGCCGCGATGGTCTGTTGGAGCTGGGCCTCCAGCTTCCGTCGGGCGGAGCGCCTGAAGAACAGCACCATCGTCACGATGATGACCAGGACCCCCACGCCGATGTGCCAGCCCGTCACGTCCCAGGAGTTACTGCAAGTTCTACTCCGAGGGTATGGGGGTCATCGCGCGAGGAGCGTGGGCGCAACTGGCGAGGACGAGGGGAGGTTTTCAGTTGTGGCGGTAGCAGAATCGCGCAGATGGTGCGCGGGTGGGTCAGGACTGCACGCGTCACATTGGCGGCGGCGCTTCAATAGAACTGCTTGACGAAGTCCCAATTTGCCTTGGGCACCCACGTATCACTCTTGCCGTAGGATCCCTGGGTCCCCGGCGACCCAATGTGAGGGCCCTTGAAGATACATGCCCGTGCGGGAAAGCCCGGATTGCATCCCTTGTAGTCGACGCAGACGGGACTCATGAGGCTGGTTGGGTGGCACTCGGAAGCAAGGTCTTCGGCCTGGCAGCCATTTCGCTTCGCCAGATCAGCAATCTGGGGTGCGCCGGAGCCGGGCCAGGTGCATGTCCCATCCTCCGTGCCGTGGGAAATGAAAATAGGCACAGGCCCGCGTTTCGACTGGTCACAGCCGCTCATACTTCCTCCGGAGTACATGGCGATGGCCCGCATCTTTTCAGGCATAGCGCAGGCGAGGGCGTAGGACATTGAACCGCCCATGCTGAAGCCCGAGGCGAAGATGCGTGATGTGTCTATGCAAAGCTCGCTCTCGAACTTGCTGATCATCGCACGGAAGAACGCGAGGTCTTTGGCTCCCTGACCCCATCCAGCACTGATACCCTGAGGCGCTACAAAGATGGTGGTCGCCTTGCCGCCGGCCGGGTTGGCGAGCTTCCACATCCCAAAGTACTCGTAGTTCGCTCTATTGTCAGTCTCGCTATGCGCTACGTTTTCGGCGCTCCCGTTCAGGCAGTGAATGGCGAACCATAGCGCATAGGGATGATTCGGGTCGTAGTCGTCGGGGAGGCGGATATAGTAGTCGCGGTTCCCCGCTGATGCTTCGGTTACATTGATAGTAGCTTGGCTTTCGCCTTTGAGGGATGTTGCCTTGCCGCAGCCGGAACTGGGCACGGGATCTCCGCTTC
>PMBV01000443.1:188-12106 GCA_003153055.1 Myxococcales bacterium | reverse complement strand
ATGGCCGACTGGAGCCGCGGCAACCTGGGCATCGTGAGCCGCCCTGAGCTCAAGTCCATCGAGGCGCTCAAGGGAGCCAAGGTCGCCACCACCCGCACCACCCCCACTCACTATTTCCTGCTGTCTCTGCTGAAGAAGTCGAACCTCACGCAGGCTGAAATCGACACCGTGAAGTCGAACCTCGTCTTCGCCACCAAGACGCCGCAGGCCGGTGAGCTATTTCGCCGGGGCGAGGTCGACGCGGTGGCCATCTGGGAGCCGCACCTGTCGCAGGCGATGGCCGACGGCAAGGGGCGCTTGTTGGTGTCGACCGCCACCGCTACCAACCTCATCGCCGACGTGCTGTTCGCCCGGGAGGATTACCTCAAGGCCCACGAGGCCGAGGTGAACGCCTTCGTCCGCGCCTGGTTCGAGGGCGTGGCCTCGCTGCAACGAGACCCGCGGGCGGGCGTAGCCACCATCGCCAAGGCCTTCGGCCAGTCGGTGGAGGAGACCCAGGGCGTGCTGGGGAAAATCAAGCCCGCGACCTTCGCCGACAACCGAGCCTTCTTCGGCCTCGAGCGGGAGCACTGCAGCTACGTCTCGCAGTTCGACGAGGCCTCGCGCTTCTGGCTCAAGGAGAAGGTCATCACCCGGGTGGCCGAGGCTGGCCCGACGCGTTGGCTCAAGGCGCTGGAGGCCGCGCAGCCGGGGCACCGCGACGAGCAGGTCGTCGAAGCCTACCACTTCGAAGGAGGGCCCAAGGCCGGAGTCGACCCGCTGCTCACCAAGAGCGTGTCGATCTACTTCGCCAGCGGAGACGCCGCGCTGGGCCCCAATGCCCGCCAGCTCATCGACGGCTTCGCTGAGACCCTGGCCGAGTTCGGCAACGCGTACGTTCGAGTCGAGGGCAACACCGACTCCACCGGTGGGCGCGCCGCCAACGTGGCCCTCTCGCAGCGCCGGGCAGCGGCCCTGGTCGACTACCTCGTCACCCAGCACGGCCTCGATCGCGCCCGCTTCCGCGCAGTGGGCAACGGGCCAGACAAGCCGGTGGGCAACAACGCCACCGAGACAGGGCGCGAAGCCAACCGGAGGACCGACTTTGCCATCATTCCAAACTAGCACATGGTGTCTGGGGTTGCTCCTCGCGGTCGGGGCTCAGGCTGCCGCCCCCGCGAAGGGAGGCCCCAAGCTGGCCGTCGTCATCGTGGTGGACCAGCTGAGACGGGCCGAGCTCGACCGCCTGGCCCCATACTTCACGGGAGGATTCAAGCGGCTGCGCGAGCAAGGGGCCGCCCTCGACGGCCACTACGGCCAGCAGAACACCTACACCGGCCCGGGCCACGCGCTCATCCTCTCGGGCTCGTATGGCTACCTGAACGGCATCATTCAGAACAAGTGGTACAACCGCGCAACTGGGCGCTCCGAGGGCATGCTGTTCGACCCCGACTCGCACGCACTGGGCCAGGCCACCGCCGACCCTGGGGACGACACCTCACCCCGGAACTTCCTCGGCTCGACGGTGGGAGACGAGCTCAAAGTGTGGACCCAGGGCACTTCGCGAACGGTGTCCATCGCGCTCAAGGAGCGTGGAGCCTTGCTCTTGGGCGGGCGCACCGGCACGGCCTACTTCTTCGGCGAGGCCACCGGAGAGATGACCTCGAGCACCTACTACATGGCCGAGCTGCCCCAATGGGCCAAGGCCTTCAACCAGGAGCGGCGCCCCGACACGCTCTTCGGCACCAGCTGGACGCGGGCCCTGCCGGCCGAGGCGTACGGGCCGCTCCCCGATGACGCCACCTGGGAGGGCGACGTGCTGGGGCTGGGGCGCGTGTTCCCCCACCCGCTCGACGGCAAGGAGAAGAAGCCCGGGCCGAAGTTTTACGAGGCGTTCATGACGTCACCCGCCGGCATCGACTACACCTTCGAGTTCGCCCGCGCGGCGCTCGAGGGAGAGGGCCTGGGCAAGGGCGACGTGGTGGACCTGCTGGCCATCTCGGTCAGCCCGACTGACTACATCGGGCACGCCTTCGGGGCCCTGTCTCAGGAGACACAAGACGCCATCGTGCGCACTGATCGCGCGCTGGGTACCTTCTTCGCGTACCTCGACACCAGGTTCGGCAAAGACGGGTGGGTGGCTGTGCTGACCGCCGACCACGGCGCCGCCATGCCGCCGGAGCAGGCCAAGAGTCTTCGGCTGCTCGGAGAGCGCACCAAGAAAGCTCAGTTGAAGGCGGTGCTGGGCACGGCGCTAGAAGCCCGGTTCGGCAAAGGCGACTGGGTCGTCGCGCTGGAGGACCCCAGCGTGTACCTGAACCGCGCCCTCATCGACGAGAAGAAGCTCGACCCGGAGCAGGTCGAGGTGGTCGCGGGCGAGGCGCTGCTCACGTTGCCGGGCTTCTCGGGGTACGCGACCCGCGCGAGCCTGGTACGGGGAGCACTGCCGCCCACGGTCGCTTCGCGGGCCATCGCCCGAAGCTTCTTTCCCCAGCGCGCCGGCGACGTGGTGGCGGTGCAGGCGCCGTTCTCGTTCTGGGGCAAGTACGGAGAGAAGGAGTACGGCGGCTCCCACGGGAGCTTCTACCGTTACGACACCGACGTGCCGTTGTTCTTCTACGGCCCGCTGTTCCGGCCCGGCACCTACGGACAGGTCGAGATGGTGGATGTGGCCGCGACGCTGGCCCGGGCGCTCGGCACGACGCTGCCGGCGGCGTGCGAAGGGGAGCCCCTCGAGAACCTCTTGGTGGGCCGCTCGCCGACGCCAGCCACCTCGCGACGCCGCAGGTCCGACTGATTCCCACCCGCGTGGCTCGAGTGTCTGTTTTGACGCTCGGACCCCACTGACGTCAGTCCTTCACTACCGGCCCACCCTGGTCCACCGAGGCGACCAGCCGCTTGAGCCGCTCCGGCTCGATCCTCAGGTTGATGGTCTTCTCGCGGGTATACGTCACCGCGCCCGGCGAAGCCCCTCGCCTCACGAACTTCACCTGCGTGTAGCTCACCTCGCCCTTCGGCTCTCCCTTCGCGTCGCTGTGGAACAACGCCAGGTGCGCCGCGTCCAGCATGGCCTCCTGCGACAGCTCGACGTTCTTCTCCAGCGGCACCACCACGTGGGCCCCGGGAACCCCTCGGGCGTGAAACCAGACATGAAACGGCTTGGCGACGTGGAAGGTGAGGCTGTCGTTGTGCGCCGCGCCCCGGCCGACCCACAGCCGCTGTCCTCCGGCTCCCCGGTACTCCCGGTACGGAGGCAACGGCCCGCCCTGCCCCTCCTTCGCCTTCGGCGGCGCCGACAAGGGAGCCGGCTCGACCTCGATGCGATTGAGCTCCGCGCGCAACCGCCGCTCCTCGTCGTCCAACGTAGCCAGTCGAGCCTTGGCCAGGTCGACCCCGCGGAGCAGACGCTTGTACTGTCGGAACCGCCAGTCGACCTCGTCGAAGGGCGTGCGCTGTGGGTCGAGCACGATGTTGACCGGGCGGGTCGAGCCGTCGTCGAGGTACTCCTGCACGGTGATGGACGTCGCCCCTCTCGTGAGCTGCCCCAGGTTCGCCTTGAGCAGCTCGCCCTCGGCCCTGAGCTTTTGCGCCTTCTCGCCTCGGTCGGCCTCGGCCCGAACCTTGTCTCTGGTGCGGTCCAGGCGCTTCAGCTTCGCCAACAGCGGAGAGCGGCGAGCGTCCAACCACTTGCGCTCCTCGGTCTTGGCGAACATCGCCTCCGCCGCGTGGGCCAGCCGCAAGAAGACGTAGTCACCCGAGAGCCGAGACGGCACGTCCTTCACCGGCCCCTCCTCAGGAGCCGCCCACGTGCCACCCACCCGCAGCCCAGACCTGGCCAAGGACGACAGCGCGAGGATCCGCCCGTCTTCGCCCATCAGCACGATGGCCGCCGGGTTTCCCACCTCGAGCGCCAGCGTCCGCCGGGCCTCGCCCCTCGCCCTGAAATGGAGCAACGCCAGCCGGCGGGTGGGCACGGCCTCGACGTCCTCCAGCACCGCCCCCACGAGCTCGCGCCGCAGCACCGACTGCCAGGCCGGAGGCGTCGGAGGGTTGGGCGGCCGTTCTTCGACGACCGAGAGCCGCGCCACCTGCCCCTCGCTACACAGCGAGACCGTCACCGAGCGCCCGGGCACCCGGAGCTCGAGGTAGACGCGATCCATCGTCGGGGCATGAACCCGCTGCACCGACCCCTTGGCCAGCTCACGTTCGAGCTCGGCGGCGATCTGCTCCACCTCTTTGGGCCACAGAGACATGGCCCAAGGCCTTAGCCCGAGGCGCGGGCCAAAGCGACGATGCGCTCGAGGGAGAAGGGCCGCGGCGGCAACATCTGACCGAAGGTGCACTGCTGGGGGCTCTTGTCGAGGCGCCACCGGAGGAAGGTCGACGCGTGGCGAAACCGCGGCCCCAGCATCGAGTCGTAGCGAACCTCGCAGACCAGCGTCGGAGTGATGGCGGTCCAGCTCGAGTCATGGCCCTGCGACCACCGGCTCTTCACGTCTGGGGCCCGGCCGGTGAAGCTCCGCTCGATGACCATCGGCTTGAGCTGCTCGAACAGCTCGACCTTCTCCTTGGCCTTGAACGACGAGGTGTGGCCCAGGTGGTGGAACACGCCGTCGTCGTCGTACACCCCGAGGAGCAGCGCCCCCACCGAGCCGGGGGCCTTGCCCTCACGAAAGCCCCCCACCACCACGTCGGCCGTGCGGTGATGCTTCACCTTCACCATCACCCGCTTGCCTGGGGCGTAGGGTAATTCGAGCCGACGGGCGATGAGCCCATCGCAGCCGGCGCCCTCGAACTCCTCGAACCACCGCTGCGCCTCGTCGGCCGACGACGTCTGCGGCGTGGGGAAGTACAGCGTCGAGGCCGGGAGCACCTCGAGTAGCACCCGCCGCCGCGCCGAGAAGGGCTCGGGGCGGAGGTCCACGTCGCCCAGCGCCAGGGCGTCGAAGGCGGTGAAGCCCGCGGGCGTCTTCGTAGACAGCATCGTCACCCGCGACGCCGCCGGGTGAATGCGGTTCTGCAACGCCTCGAAGTCGAGCCCTCGGGGGCCGGGAATCACCAGCTCACCGTCCAGCACGCAGCGGGGTGGCAATACAGCCTTCAGCCCCTCGACGACCTCGGGGAAGTAGCGCTCCAGGGGTTGGCTGTTTCGACTCGACAGGCGCACCGAGCCCTCGTCGCGGAAGACAATCGCCCTGAAGCCGTCCCACTTGGGCTCATAGACCCAGCCCTCCCCGCGGGGGATCGTCTCTTGTGCCTCGGCCAGCATGGGCTCGAGCGGGGGGTCGAAGGGCAGCACGAGGCCGTCGTAACACCGTTGGGCCGCCTCCGCCGAGCCCCGGCCTCGCCCTAGGCTCCGCCCCCCTGGGCGCGCCAGTTCCCCATGCTGGTGCCGGCGTCACCGGAGGATCCAGAGGCCAGCCCCAACCGCGCCGCATGGGAGGTGCTGAGCCGCTTCGATAAGCCGTTCCTCACGCTCTTCGGCGACAGCGACAAGATCACCCGCGGCGCCGAGCAGGTCCTCCAGGCCCTCGTTCCAGGGGCCAAGGGGCAGCGCCACGCGGTGCTGGAAAACGCGGGGCACTCCCTCCAGGAAGACGTGGGCGAGGTTCTCGCCGAGCGAGTGATCGACTGCATCGAGGTCAGGTAAGACTGGGCACGGTTACACCCCGGCCGGATCACCTCGGGATGCGACGCGGTGGAGCACGCCGAGCTCAACCGGGGAGCGAGTCTACGCATCCAGCGCCTCGGCCCCTTCAGCCCGCGAGCCGCTCCCTGCCTGCCACGGCCCTGACCGGTGCCCAGCGAGGCATGGTGGCCGAGCCGCCGGACGCCGAGTCACCTCCAAGGCGCAGGGAGGGCTGGCTTCTGGGTCCGAGGGGCGCTCCGCAGTGCCGAATCCCCGAATCGTCGTGAGAGAGGAGCAGCCGCGTGAAACGAGCATGCCGCTTGAGCGTCGCGGGGCCCGCATCTTCGGGCTCGGGGTGGCCGGCGATGTCGCTCGTTCGCGGCTTGGGGCAGGTGCCCGCGGGCTCGGAAGCCGGAGGCCCGCGCCGGGAACCGCGCTCCCCCACTGGATCCACCCGCGCGCCACGCGAGGGGAGGTGCCTGTCCATGAACTGGGAATTCGTCAGCACGCTTCCCCCTGGCGGCGAGTCACGGACGATCGTCGCCCGGCAGGGGCGGCGTTTCGCGGTCCTCCGGCAGCTCGAAGCGGAGCCCACCTACCCGCCTCCACCTCCGCCTCCGGTGCTGCCTCTCTTGGAGGTCGCGTTGGTCGGCAACGTCCGCTACGCCGTGTATGAACTGCTCCGAACGGTGTCGCTGCGAGAGGTCTGCGAGGTCTTGTTCAGACGACAGAAGCTCCCGCCCGTTGGGTTCGTGGCGAGGGTGGTCGCCGATGCGGCCAGGGCCGTCAGGTCGATCGACCCTCCCCGCTTCCACGGAGGCCTCAGTGATGGTTCGGTCCTGGTGGGCTTCGACGGTGAGACGCGGCTCATCGACTTCGGCGCGCCCCGCGCAGGCCGGTTTCAGGCTCCGGGCCACGCTTCGGTCTCCAACGATATCTTCTCCCTCGGCGCGGTGCTGCACTCGGCCCTCACCGGCTTCACCGGGAACTACGGTGAGGTGTTGGCCAAGGGCCTCGAGCTGCCCCCACCCTCGCGGCGCAACCCCGAGGTGACGCGGGCCCTCGACGTCCTGGTGCTGCGGGCCACCGCGCCAGACGTGTCCGTGCGTCAGCCCGACGGGGCGCTGCTGGCGATGGAGCTCGAGGCGACCCTCGGTGGCGCGATGTACTCCACCGCCGACGTCGCGGCGCTGGTGGGACTGTTGCTCGGTAGCCGGCAGGAGCGCCTGGGCGGCATCATGGCCGAGCGACTCTCCGAGGTGGCGCAGGAGGCTCTGGATGCGACCCACGAGGCGCCGACCATCGAACTGTTGCCGCTGGTCGGGGAGGCTCCCCTGTCGACCGACGTTCGCGCCATGGCGCCGCCCCCGCTGGCGGTTGACGTCGAGCTCGACCTGGAGGACGGCGACACGCAGGTCGCGTTCGCCTCGGAGGCGCCCTCGAGTCCTCAACCGGAGAGGCTCCTGTCCGCGGTGGAGGCCGCCACGCTCCTCGGGCTGACGCCGTCGCAGCCATCGCCCTCAGCGAAAGCCCGGCCGGCGAGCGCTCCAAACAAGACGGCCCTGGTGGGAGCCAACGCCTCGCTCGCGAGCGCCAAACCGAGGATCACGAAGAACGCTCGGCGGGTGCTCGCAGCGGTCCTGGCGGTGTTCGCCATCGCCGCGCTGGCCAGCTACGGGACTAAAACGGGGCAGCGGCAGCCGAGCCCACCGGATGAAACGACGTCGCTCGTCGAGGAGGTCGCGCCCGAGGAGGTCCTCGCCCTCGAGAGGCCGACGCGCCAGCACCAGAGCCGCGTAGACGCGGTGCAACCGAAGGCGAAGGAGGAACCGAAACACCGCCGATGACCAGCACGACAGAGCAGTGCCCATGCCCGGGCGTTTGAATCATGGCGATGGCGTTCCTGCCGCCAACGCCGGGCGCTCCCGGGCTTCGTCGTCCTTCATCTCCCCCATCGATTCGCGAATGACCCGGTCCGTGATCTCGGCCAGGTACTCGGTGAGTGTCTTGTTGGCCTCGAGGAACTCCTTCCAGATGAGCTCAACGAGCGACTTCCTGCCGTGGGTCATGATCGTCGTGCGGCGCTGACCACGCATGCGAAACGGCTCGAGCCCAGCCTTGCGCAGCATTGCCATGAAGAGCTTCCGCGCCCAGACATCGTGCACGGTGAAACTCCAGTCCTGACATGTCTCGTCTGGAGTCTTCTGCTTGAAGGTCTCGAGCACGTGCTGAGCCGCGGCGCGCTCGCCGTCGGTCATCGCGCCCAGCACCATCGCCTCGATCGCCGCCAGCTTCCGCTTCAGCTCCGCTTCCGTCATCGCCGTTTCCTCGTCGCGCTGGTAAGCGCCCGCTGCGTCTTCTCGACCGCCTGGACCAGCGCGGCGACGTCGTCAAGAACCTCCACGGAGTCGCGGTCACGCACGGCAGCAGCCTTCTTCGACGTCATGCGCTCAACCTGCCTTCTTGAAGTCCGTACTTCAAGAGAGGGTTCCGCGGCCCATCATCGAGGCGTTCTTCCACGCGCGCTTCTTCCTCGAGACCGCGGTGCGGTCCGCGAAGGCGCTTCAGGTTCCCCGGACGAGGCTGGCAACCTCGTCTCGAAGGGCCTCAACCTCCACGGAGCCACGCCTCGATTCGGGCCCGCTTCTTCGAGCGCAGGCTCGTCTTGAGGGTCATGTCGCCCCAGTTCCATTTCAGCTTCGCCCCTCTCGCCAGATCCGCGAACCAGGACGGAAGGTCCTCCGCCGCGCAGGACGCGACTGATCCAAGAGATGGCCGAGCGCATCGGAGAGCGAGACGTCGGCTGGGACCTTACCCTTGGCCGGGTGGACAAACCCGCACCTGATGGGGTGAAGTGGGCTCATGCACCCGTGCACTGTGTGCTTCCGCCAGGTCCTGCGCGGAGTCGGGCGGAGGCAACTGGCGCTGATCGGCTCCCTCGCCCTGGCCGGGGCTGCGCTCGCCGACGAGACGACGCGAGCCTCTTCGGCTCCGGCGCTTTCGTCGGGGGAGACCGGGATGTGGGACTTCCCTCTCAGCTTCAGGGTGAAAGAGGGCAGACAGCTCTTCCTCTTGTTCTGCACGACATGTCATGGGGTGTACGCGGAGGGCCGCATCGGTCCGAACCTCACCGACGACTCCTGGATTCACGGCGGCAAGCCGAGTGAGATTACCGCTTCAGTGGTCAACGGCTACGCCGAGAAGGGCATGCCTTCGTGGATTAGGCCGCTTGGCACTGACCGGGTGAAGAGCATCGTGACCTACCTCCTCTGGCTGCCGAACATGCCCCTCCCGCCCGACGTGAAGGGGAAGCCCGCCGAGGGAGCACCGATGGAACGACAAGTGAGTCGTCCGGCGACAGTGGGCTCCTTCTCCATCCTGCCCACCCCGCGCTTGGTGTTCTCCACGACATCTCCGCCGCCCGCGCCGAAGAAAGCCGCGGACCCCAGCGGACGCTGATCACCATTCCTCGCCTCGGGCCAACGACGCCGGGGCGCTCGCCGTCATCCACCTGCGCGCAGTCTCCCACTTCTCCTCGTACGAGTGGACGTAACGGGCGGTCGCGAGGATCCTCCACCCGGGTCCCGTCCCCAAGCATGAGCCCGTTGACGGTCGACCCAACCGGCACTCCGTTCCGGTAGTGCGTCGTTTCGAGCCCGCTCTCGGGCTTTAGATCCCGGAAGGCCTGCTGACGCTCGGCGAGCGGCGCCGTCTTGTCAGGAACCGGGCGGATGGCGATGCGGTTGGGGCTGCAGCCGACGACGAGTGCTGAGGCGTTGCATCGATTGCTTCCTTCGAGAATGGCGCGCGGTGGCTAGTGATGTTTGGTCTGATTGTCAAATGGCAACGCCACTGGAAGGCGGACCGGAGCGGTCGCCTCGAGGGCTTCGGCGGCGGCGACGATGACGGCCGCCCTGAGCCCGATGCGGACCACGGGGATCGACGCCAACGCCCGAGCCACGCCGAGGCCGGCGAAGACGGCGAAGTCCTGCTCGATGGCCCGGGCAGGCGCGGCCATCGACTTCGTCGCCCATCGAACGAAGCGAGCCAAGGGCCCGAGCCAGTGGAGGAAGCGCCACGTGGCGAGCTCGCCCAGCGCCCGTATGGGCGTCGGAGGCGTCGTGTCCTCTTCGAACTGCCAGGCCCGTGCGCTGCGCGAGGCGGTGAAGACGACCCACCAATATGCCGACACCACGGTGACGACCGTGGAGCTCGCCAGGTCCCCCAGGCCGACCAAGGATGCGATGACGATGAGTGGACTCAGCGCAACCACGCCCGCGGCCGTCACCCAGACGCCTCGCACCCGGCGGCGCGCCTTGCGCCAGAGCCAGCGGAGGTCCACCCTGACGCGCATCCGAGCTGGGTTGTCTTCGGGCTCGAGACGGGCCACGAGCGCAAGGTCGCGGGCGAGGCGGTCCTGGTAGTCACGGGTGAGCGCCAGGACGACCATCTGCGCTCCAAGGAGGCTCGAGGCCCACACCGCCAGCCATGCCCACAGGGGCCGTACAGGCTCGCTCTCCTTCCGCTCGAGCTTCTCCACGACCCTCAGCTGCTCCTCCACGGTGTGCTTGAGCTCCTCCAGCTCCCCGTCGTCGTCCACGATGCCGGCGTCGCGGAACGCGGCCTGGGCCTCGGCGAGCTCACTTCGCGCCTCGGACAGCTCCTCGTCTTTGGTCTCCTTCGCGGCCCCGGTCCACACCGTGTACGCGCTACCGATGCACAGCGTCAGGAGGACCTGCACGCCCACCGTCCGCCGGAAGGCACGCCACGCGATGGGCTCCACCCTGAGGCGGTCAAGGAGCACGAAGGGCCGGCTCAGGCCCCACCAGAATCGCGAAAGCAAGCCGGCCGTTACCTCCTTCGAGGGCGTCTATACACGGCGCCGGGGGGTGGGTCAGCTCCGCACCGAGAGAAGCCGGCGACCCGGACAACTGCTGCACTCGCCGCGCAACCCAAGGAGTGTTTCCGCGGCCCACTGCTTGCTGCGCGGTCGGATCGAAAGCGAGGCCCGTATCAAGCGATTGTGCTCCTCCAGGTGTTTGGTGGCGATGGCGGGTGTCCTGGGGGGACTCTCCATCGTCTTCGCCGTCGCGGCGATCCTCCTCCAAGTGCTCGCGCAGACACGCTTCGAGCAGACCTTCCGCCTCCTGACGCTGGACGCGCGGCTCCTCGAGTCGCAGAACCTCCACCGGCAGATGCGCTGGGAGATGGGGGAGTTCCAGCGCGACTCGTCGCTGGAATCCCTGACGGTCGAGATGGAGCCGAAGGACTGCGAGCTCGGCCGCTGGCTCGACGGCGAGGGGCGGACGGCCGCCGAACATGAGCTACCCCACCTCGCCCCCCAATTCCTCGAGCTCGAGGCCGCCCACACCGCGATGCATGACGCGGCTCGCCGCGTGGACGGCCGGCTGCGCGCGAAGGATCGAAGCGGGGCGCTGGCGGATCTCTCCCGCTATGGTGACTCGGCCACGGCGCAGCTCACCCGTCGGCTCGGGAGCATCCAGACGGCCATCGGCGCCGAGCGCGTCGGGCGCACCGAGACGCTTCGCCGCAGGGAGCGCGTGAACCTGTGGATGATCGGCGGCATCTCGCTCTTGGCGGTGCTGGGCTCATTGGGCGCGGGGGTAACCTTGCGCGCACACCAGCGATCGACGGCTGCCTTGGGACGCGCGGTCGCCGCGCTCGAGAAGCTCATCGCCACCGTTCCGTTCGGGGTGGTCGTCGTCGACGAAGAGAACGTCATCCGCCGCGCCAACGACGCCGCTGGTGAGATCCTGAAGTCCCCGGCCCGGGGGCTGAACGGCCTGAAGTGGAGCGCCTTCGTCACTCCCGAGGAGGCGATCCAATCGAGCGCGAGCCACGAGGCCAACGTCATCGACACGACGGGCACGACAGTCCCCGTGCTGCTGGCCACGCTCCCGACAGAGCTCGGGGGCGAGGCGGGGCGAGTCCACGCCTTCGTGGACCTCTCGGAGCGCCGGCAACTCGAGACCCAGCTGAGACATTCCCAGAAGCTGGAGGCGGTGGGGCAGCTCGCCGCCGGAATCGCCCACGAGATCAACANNCAGTTCGTGGGCGACAGCATCTCGTTCCTGGCCGACAGCTACCACGACGTGCTCGTGCTCATCGCCACCTACCGGACGCTCATCGCCAGAGGCTCGGACGGCGACCGCGAGGAGGCCCGCCTGGCCGAAGGAGACGCGGACCTCACCTACCTCGTGGACAGCATGCCCGCGGCGCTGGAGCGCGCCAGAGACGGCATGTCGCGAATCACCACCATCGTCCGGGCGATGAAGGACTTCGCCCACCC
>PMBV01000443.1:0-164 GCA_003153055.1 Myxococcales bacterium | reverse complement strand
TCGTCAACGCCGCTCACGCCATCGCCGACCGAGCCGGCCCCGACGGTCCCAAAGGGAAGATCAGCGTTCGCACGTCGTGCGAGGGCAACACGGCGCGCATCGAGATCGAAGACACGGGCTGCGGCATCCCCGAGGGCATCCGCGAGCGCATCTTCGAGCCCTTC
>PMBV01000369.1 GCA_003153055.1 Myxococcales bacterium | reverse complement strand
GGCCTCATGATCGCGGATCAGGCGTGTGGGGGGCATGGGTCTCCAAGCGCGTCATCACGGTGTACAAATCTGTACTCCGTGATGACAGGGCGTGGAGTGACCGCGCCTCGAGCTCGGTCCCTTCAGAGGTCTCAGCTCGGATGGAATCCTCTCGGGAGGGCTCGATGAACGGACTGCCCGGGTCTGGCGCGAGGACCTCGAATGGTACCATTGGTGACGTTGGTGGGGACCCTCGCCCACCGGGCCCCATGGTCGATGGGCTGGTTGGGCTCGCCCATGAGCCGGGCCAACCAACCGCCCTCCCCCATCAAGGCGCTTCTCTCGACCTTCCGCTACCTCTCCGCCAACTGGACGACCTCCAGATGGGAGCGGATCACCGCCGCCACCTCGACGGGGCGCTCCTCCGCGAAGGAGTGCGTCCCACCTGGAATCACCACCCGCCGAGAGGAAGGAAGATGCGCGTGGAGTACGTCAGCCACCGCCAGCGGACTCACTGGATCCGAGTCGCTCCACAGGAGGAGCGTCGGAGCCCGAATGGAGCCGAGTCGGTCGGTCAGCTGGGTGCGGTCCTCCGCGAACCACGACGGCACGTTCGGAAGGGCCGCGCGGTACTCGGCACGCCAGTCGATGCCGCCCAGCCTCGCCACGTCAACGCCTCCCGAGGTAGCCACGAGCACCAGCCGCTCCACGCGCTCGGGGTGCTCAATCGCCAGCCGCGCCGCGAGGACGCCACCCATCGACTGCGCCACGAGGCGACTCCTGCCCGATGGGAGCTCGGCGAGGAGCCAGGTGAAGAGCCCATCGAGCGAGGTGATGCTCGGCTCCGGCGGCACCGCTCCGAAGCCCGGGAACCCCAACAGACGCGTTGGCCCAAGATCGGAGAGGCGCTCGGCGACGGGGCCTCAGAACGCGGCGCGCCCGGAAGCGCCAGGCAAGAAGACAATCGGCGTAGGGTTCATGACGCCCCGACGGTAGGCAGGTCGAGCACTGACACCATCTGCTTGGCCCACCTGAGACAGTGCTCTGGGTTGCTGACGTCGAAGTCAGCGGGAGCGAACAGCCGCGGAGCCATGGCCCAGCTCAGCATCGCCGCCCAGATCTGCCCAAGGCCGAGTCGTACTGCTTCGCGGCCCTGCCCAGGAAACGCCGCCGTCAGCTTGTCGGCGAGCGTGTCGAGCAGGGTCCGAACCATCTGTGCCGCGGGCGCTGTGTCGTGCTGGTCCGAGAGCACGTCGTGGAGGTTTGCGTAGGTGAGCCGGGGATACCGCGCGGCCTGGAACAGGTACTCGGCGATGAGGCACTCGAAGGCCTCGCGACCCTCGAGCCCAGATGCCTCCAGGCGCTCCAAGTCTGCCGGCACCTGCGTAAATGCCTGGTCGAGGGTCTGGGCCAAGGCCAGCCGCAGCAGGTTGTCCTTGCTCCGAAAGTAGTAGCTGATCGCCGCGCTGTTCACCCCTGCCTCACGGGCGATCTCCCGAATGCCCGTTCCTGCAACTCCGCCCCGCTCGAGGCAGGCGATTGCAGCTGCCAGTATTCGCGCCTCCACGCTTTCGCCCATGACGTAACCACCTAAATTCACGCGAAATGAATAGCTCGACCCAAACGGGAGACTGAATCCATTGATTCAATCCAATGATTAATCCAGGAGATTCCCATGGTCGATTCAACCAGGAGTTTCGATGAGAAGCGAGCGCGAGGCAGGCGTTCGGGTGGGCCGGAGCTGAATCGGCGGCGGCTGCTCGGTGGCGTATTGGGGGCGAGCGCCGTGTCGCTGGTGAGCCCGCTGCTCGGGAGCTGTGGGCCCACTCCGAGCACCAGCAGCGCGGTGCCAGCGCGGCCCTACTGGTTCCCCAGCTACACCGGCGACGAGATCATGGACAGCCAGGTGCTTTGGTACCTGGGCCAGGCGGGGCAAGGGCTCACCGACGTCCTCGAGTGCTTGAGCGCGGCGGCGAAGATCGAAGGAGGGAACGAGGCGAGCTGGTTCTCCGCATGGCTCGACCTCGCGAAGCGAGTGCAAGCGCGCAGCGACTCACACCTGGCCAACGGGCATCGACAGAGCGCGGGGACCTCGCTGTTGCGTGCGTCGAACTACTACCGGGCCGCCCTCATTCATTACCCAGAGCCGACTGACCCCCGGCTCCTCGAGGCGACCTCCGAGAGCGACGCGGCCTTTCACCGGGCACTCGAGCTGCTCGGGGTCCCGGGGCGGGCGGTGCAGATTCCCTACGAGGCGACGACGCTGCCGGGCACGTTCTTCACCTCTCCAGCGGCGACCGGGAGAGCGCCGACGTTGATCGTCCACCAGGGGTTCCACGCCTTCCCCGAGGAGACGATGTGGGTCGTCCAGGGAGCCATGGCGCGGGGCTACCACTGCCTGCTGTTTCACGGCCCAGGGCAAGGCCTGGTCTTGCGGCAACAGGCGCTACCCTTTCGAGCCGACTGGGAGCGCGTGGTGACTCCGGTGGTCGACTTCGCGGTGGCCCAACCGGAGGTCGACCCGGCGCGGTTGACCCTCAAGGGGCTCAGCTTCGGAGGCGCGCTGGCACCTCGCGCGGCGGCCTTCGAGCCACGGCTCAAGGCGCTGGTGGCCAACCCCGGCGTGCTCGATTGGCACTCGGCGATGATGCGAAAGCTGTCCGAGTTCCCCGGGCTCGAGTCGTTGTCGACGACGTCGCCCGAGACCTTCGACGCCTCGGTCGGTTTCATCGTGCAGGGCAGCGCCGCGGCCCGGTGGTGGTTCAAGGACGCGATGTGGAAGCACGGCGCGACGTCTCCGTCGGACCTGCTGGCCAAGCTGCGAGCATTCAACAACCAAGACATCGTCGGGCGAATCACCTGCAAGGTGCTGGTGATGGATGGAACCGCGGAGGAATTCAGCGTGGGCGAGGCCAAGCGACTCTATGACGCCCTGTCGACCGAGAAGACGTACCTCCTCTTCGACGAGACAGACACGGGGCTGCTGCACTGCCAGGCCGGAGCCTTGCTCGTCGCCCAGGAGCGCATGTTCGACTGGCTGGATGAACACGTATGAGAGCGCTCATCACCTGTGTAGCCATGGGACTCCTGGGGTGTGCCAGCCCCAACCTCTACGTCTCCGCCCGCCCCCTCGGCCGCGGCGTCGTGCAGCACACCATCGCGCTCGAGGGGCTGGGCGCCGTGACACCGGCGGGGGCGGCGGTGGTGCCCACCGCGCCGACGTGGCAAGTGCGAGTGGGCCTGGGTGACCGGGTGGATATTCTGGGGCGCCTGGTAAATCTGTCCGGGTTGGGCATGGACGTGCTGGTCTCGCTGTACCAGGGTCCGGTCGACCTCGCGGTGGTACCGGGGCTCCGGGGCACCTACCTCCCCTTCAGCGCGGGCAGGCCGGGGATGCTCTCGACTCACCTCCCGCTGCTCATGGCCGTGCACCTCACCGACCGGTGGACGCTGCTCGCCACTGCTGGGGGCGGCGTCGCGACCGCGCTGGGCCGAAGCGCTTCGGCCGAGCAGACCTCACTCGCGTTGGCTGAGAATACCGAGTCGTCGAGCCAGGGCTTCTTTCTGCGCGGGGGCCTCGGCGTGCGCTGGCGCGTCACCCAGGGGCTCCTCTTGCACCCGGAGGTGACCGTGCTCGTCACGCCGGCCAGCGGCCGCGCGACCATCGTCGGCGGCATCGGGGTGGTGTTCGGCGGGGTGGAGCACGACGGCTAAACACTCACCGCCGCTGCTTGTGTTTGCCAGCTCGCGCGGCTGGCCCTGCCCGTCGACCCCCTCGTGCCGGTGGCTGCCGACGTGCGGGTGGCTGCCGACGTGCGGGCGGCTGACGGGCCGGCGGCGCTTGATCCTCGGCCTCCCGGGGCGCCCGGCGAGGCAGCTGACGGAACTCCAGGTCACGCTCTTCTCGCGTCTTGATGGGTCGCACCAAGACGCGGCCACCCTGCACCTCGACCTTCTGGAAGGTGAGCGTCTGCTTGAGCTTCTCGAGGCGGCCGTGCTGTTGCTCGATGAGCATCGTCACCACCACGCCGGGCTTCCCAGCGCGCCCGGTGCGCCCCGCGCGGTGCAGGTAGGGCGCCGGGCCCTCGGGCAGGGAGTAGTTCACCACCAACTCCACCCCCGGGAGATCCAGCCCGCGAGCGGCGAGATCCGTCGCCACCAAGACCGGCGGCTCACCAGCGCGGAAGGCGTCGATGAGCTTGCGTCGCTTGGTCGCCGACAGCTCACCGTGGAGGTAGCTCGCCTCCAGCCCACGGCCGACCAACGCCTCGGTCAGCTCTTCGGCCTCGTGGCGCGTGCCGCAGAAGAGCAACGCCTGGTAGGGCCGCGCGGCCCGGAGGAACTCGGCGAGGTCGGCGACGCGCTCTCGGACCGACGTGCGGAGTACCCAGTGAGACAGCTCTTCGGGCAGCTCCCGCGCGTCGCCGAGTTGCAGCCGCTCCGGGTCGCGCATGAAGGTTCGGGCGACCCGCTCGACGTCCTGGGGAATCGTGGCCGAAAAGAGAAGCGTCTGGCGCCTCGCCGGGAGGTGCTCGAGGAGCATCGACAGGCCTTCCGAGAAGCCCCTCTGAAGCAGCTCGTCGACCTCATCGAGCACCAGGGTGCGCACCCGGTCGAGCTGCAACAGCCCGCGCTCGCGGAGATCCTCGAGGCGGCCCATGGTGCCCACGACTATCTGCGCCCCTGCTTCGAGCTCGGCTTCCTGGGGCCCGAGCCCTCCGCGGCCAACCAGCGCGACGACTCGCCGGCCGAGCGTTCCAGCCGAGCGAGTCAGGGAGGCCTCGACCTGAGTCGCCAGCTCCCGAGTCGGCGTCACCACCAGCGCCTCGGGGAACTGCGCCTGCCCAGGCTCGGCGTGCAGCAGCGGGAGCCCATACGCGAGCGTCTTGCCCGAGCCCGTCTTCGCCTCGACGACCAGGTCCTTCCCCTGCATCACCGCGGGAATGACGCGGGCCTGAATCGAGGTGGGTGCCCGGAACCCCTGCTTCCGGCAAGCGGCCACCAACTCTTGGCGCAGGTGCATCGATTCGAAGGTGGTCGCCATGGCGTTCTCCAGAGGTGAAGTGGCGCCGTATACATGGAAACGGCCCGGAATGCCCCTCCGGGTCGGACTCAGGGCTGCGGTTGCAGGTGCTGCTGGCGGAGCTGCTCCTGAAGCTTGGCCCGAATCTCGGGTGGCAACTGGTCGAGGCCCTGAATCCCTCCCTGGGGAAACCGAGGAGCAGGCGCCCGCTTGAACAGCTCGACCCCACCCTCGAGCCACGTCCGCTCCGACTTCGACACCGCATAGGTCAAGGCGTCGGCCGAGCCCGTGGCACACAGCTCGTTGGCGCCGAGCTCTCCATCGAGCCTGAGCTGCCGCTTCGCTCCCCCCTCGAACTCGAGGTCGACGCTGACGACGGCGGGCTTCCGACAGCCAGCCAGGGCCGCGGGGCTCCCGTCGAAACGGAGAGCGCGCAGGCCACGGAGGCGACCGAGCACCGCCGTCACCTGACCGGTGTCGAAGTCGAACCCGCTGGGCAACGCCTTGGGCTCGACGAGCTTCCAGGCTCCTCCCACCTTCGCCGCCACGGTCATCTTCGCTCCGGCGACGATGGTGAGCCGCTCCACCTTCTCGGGCTCGAAGGCCAAGAGAGACACGTCGCGGAGATCCTCCAGCTTCTTGGTCAGCGCCTTCGCGGTGAACGCCGAGACGAGGTACACCTGGGCATCGCCGGCCACGCGCACGGGCACCAGGCCGTTGGCCTCAGCCCCCAAGGTGACGTCGACCGCACGGCCGTCTTTCGTCTGGGCCACGAGCTGGGCGCTCTGGGTCGCCACCGTCGCGTCGGCGCCGAAGTCCTGCGCCGAGAGCCCGGCGAGCTGCTGGGCCAGGCGTTGGGCGGCCGCGGGGTCGAACCGGAAACCCTTGGGCGGCGCCGGCTCCACGGACCAAACGCCGTCCTTCTGCGAGAGGCTCAGCTCCGAGTCTTCGAGCTTCACCTTGAGCGAGACGAGCTCCTCGACCTTGACCGCGAGGAGGCTGCGCTTTCGCCACCCATTCACGTCACGGCGAGCCAGCGAAGCCAGCCGAGCATTGGTGCTGAACACGTCGCCCGAGCCAGGCAGCTTCACGTACACCCCGCCAGCCTTCGCGGCCTTGCCGAAGACGAGCGAAGCGGGCGCGCCCTCCCCGCTCACTGTCACCTTGAGGCCCTTGGCGTCGTCGAGCTCCAGCTCGGCCAACCGCTCCGGCCGAGAGGTGACGTAGTCGGTCGCCTTGACCTCGCTGAGCGCGCCGAGCAACGACGTCACCAGCGCCTCGTCGGTGGCGAACGTCACGTCGGCCTTCAGTGGGTCGGCCACCGTCCAACCCGCGGAGCCCTTCGCCAGCAGGGCGCCCTTGGGTCCGTGGATCTCCACCTTCGACACCTTGTCCTTGTCGGGGGCCTGCCAGCCGAACTTGGGCACGCCCTCGCTGACCTTGTCTTCGCGGGTGAGGAGCGCCACCGCCAAGAGCCCGGCGAACACCACGACTGCGATGAGGGTTCCTTTCTTCATGGGTCAGGCCTCCGCCACCGAGGCCGTGAGCCGACGGCCTTCGCGCCTGCGCCAGCGAATCAACCCAAAGCCCACCAGCAGCAGTGGAATGCCCAGGGCATTGCCCAGCTTCACCGCGCCACGGGTGCCCGAGTCAATCTCTGCCCTGAGCGGAGCAGCGCTGAGGCCCCGGCTCCGCATCGCCAACAAGGCCGGGTCGAGGAGCATCCAGTCGGCGATGTTGGCCACCAGCGCGAGGTTGGTGCGCTGGAGAAACTCGTCTTGGAGAAACGACGAGCCCCCGGCCACCACGAGCCGCGACTCACCTTTGCTCTCGGCCAGAAGCGACGTCGAGCCGCTCTGAGAGGCCTCGGCGGCGAAGTGGCTGGGGAGCTTGCCCGACACCTGCACCATGATGGTGTGGGCGCCATCGGGGCTGATGGTCTCGGTGCGCCAGTCGCGTCGGGGGTCCAAGTTGAAGGGCTTCTTCTCGAGCCAGCTCTTCTTGGTGGAGCGAGCCAGCACCTCCACCGTCTTCCCCGGGGCCGGCTGGGCCTCGACCTCGGTGGTGAAGCCGAAAGCGACGTTGCTCAAGCCCTTCGAGATGGGGCTCCCGCTCTCGAGCTGCGGCACCAGGGGAATGAAGGGGGCCGGCACCGGCATGCTGACCACCATGAAGCCGCGGCGCTCCTGCACGTTGAGCTGGGCGTACGACTGGCCGTCGGCGATCAACGAGTCGCCCACCTTCACGCCGTAGGTCGCCAGGAGCGAGGTGAGCCCGTGGTCGCACGGCGTCGACTCGAAGGTGCGCGGGTCGACGTGCACGGCGTCGAGGAAGAGGCCGACCGACCGACCCGACATGATGAACTGGTCGAGGGCCTTGAGCTCGTTGGGCCGAAACGGCGTCTGGGGCCCGATGACGAAGAGGCCGTCGACGTCGTCGTCGATCTTCTCTTTGGTGCCCAGGTCGATGGGCCTCAATTGGTAGGTCTGGCTGAGCTGGGTCTCGAGCTGGCGGAGCTTCTCCTCGGGCTTCGGCTCGCCGTGCCCCTGCACGATGCCCAGCACCGGGGTCTTGGTGCGCGTCAGCTTGCGAATGAGCGCCGTGAGATCGTACTCGAGGCTGCCGACGTGCTGCACCAGGGGGATGACCTCCTTCTTTTCCTGGTGCTTGATGACCAGGCCCATGAACGCGCGCTTGGTCTGCATCTGGTCTTCTTCCACCACGCGGATCTCCACCGGCTGAATGCCAGTCGACTCGAGCTCGCGTTCGATCTGCGTTGGCTCGCGGAAGGAGCGACCGAAGATGTCGCGCTTCACCTCTCGCTTGCCGTCCTTCTCGCCCTCGAGCTGGGGGTCGATGAACTCGAAGCTCACCTTGCCTCGGCTCTGAGAGCGGTACTCAGCCAGCAGATCTCGCACGTACCGGGCGTTCCCCGAGTACGGGGCGGGCAGGTTCTCGGTGAAGTAGGCCACCACCGAGACAGGCTCCTCGAGGCCTTTGAGCGTGTCCTTGGTAACCTGACTCAGGGTGTAGGCGCGATCCTTGGTGACGTCGGCGCGGAGGAACAGCCGCAGGCCGAGCACGTTGACCAGCACGAGGATGCCCAAGACCGCGGCGACGAACATCGTGTTGTTGGCAAAGGTCTTCTTCATTGTGGGGCCCTTTCTCTACCGTCGCGCCAGGGCGAGGGAGCGGGTGGTGAGCACCAGCCCCGCGAAAGTGAGCGAGAGGTAGAAGAGCACGTCACGCGTGTCGAGCACCCCACGCGCCACGTTCTCGAAGTGGTAGTCGACCGAGAGGAACTGGAGCAGCTCGGCCAGGCCGGCGGGGAACAGCACCGCCACCTTGTCGACGAAGTAGAAGCCGAAGCAGAGCAACAACCCGACGATGAAGCCGACGATCTGGTTCTTCGACAGCGCGCTCGCCCACAGCCCGATGGCGAGGAAGCTGGCGGCCATCAGGAGCAGCCCGGCGTAACCGCCAAACACGGGCCCCCAGTCGAAGGTGTCGGGCTGGGCGGTGAGCGACGAGACGGTCAGGGCGTACGGGAAGGTGCAGGCGAGGCCCACGGCCACCGTGGCCAGCGCGGCGAGGAACTTGCCCGCCACCACCTGCCAGTCGTCGATCGGCAAGGTCAGGAGCAGCTCGAGGGTGCCGCTCTTCTTCTCCTCGGCGATCAGGCGCATCGTCATGGCCGGGGTGAAGAAGACGAAGAGCAAGGGAGCGATGGAGAAGAAGGCCCTGAGTGACGCCTGCCCCCCGAGGAACAAGGTGCCGAAGTACAGCCAGCCGGCGACCAAGAGGAAGCCAGACAGCACGATGTAGGCGATGGGCGAGTTGAAGAACGTCGACAGCTCTCGCCGGGCGATGGCGATGGTGGTTCCCATGGTCGGTTAGGCTCCGGTCAGCTTGCGGAAGGTTTCCTCGAGGCTCACCTGCTGGCGGCGCATCTCGAGGAGCAGGAGATCATTCTTCACCGCGGCTTCGAAGACCCCCCGCCGCGGATCTTCGTTCTGGTAGCGCAGCGCGAAGCCCAGGGTACCGCCGCCCTCGGCCTCCGAGGTCTCGACCCTGGACACTCCAGGCACCGCCTCGAGCACCGAGCGCACCGTGCCAGCCTCGAGCGTCAGGCCCACCCTCGACGCCACGACGACCGTCACCGTGCCTTCGCCCTTGCCCAGTTGCTCGGGCGCCCCATCGGCCACCAGCTTCCCGTCGGCGATGATGAGCACCCGCTGACAGGTGGCCTCGACCTCGGACAGAATGTGCGTCGAGAGAATGACTGTCTTTTCTTTGCCCAGCTCGGCGATGAGGTGGCGGATCTCTACTATCTGGTTGGGGTCGAGCCCTGACGTCGGCTCGTCGAGAATGAGCAAGTCAGGCTCGTGGAGAATGGCCTGGGCGAGACCGACGCGCTGGCGGTAGCCCTTGGAGAGCTGGCTGATGTCTTTGCCCAAGACCGTCGACAGGCCACACCGCTCGATGGCGTGCTCGAGGCGCTGGCGCTGCTGGGCCCGCGGCACCTGGCGGACCTCGGCGACGAAGCGCAAGAAGTCCACCACCATCATCTCTTCGTACAAGGGGTTGTTCTCAGGCAGGTAGCCAATGCGGCGCCGAGTGGCCACCGAGCCAGCCACCACGTCTTCGCCACCGACTTGCACCGTACCCTCGTCGGCGACCACGTAGCCCGCGAGGATGCGCATCGTGGTCGACTTGCCTGCCCCGTTGGGGCCGAGGAGGCCGACGACCTGCCCCTTGGGGACGCTGAAGTCGAGGCCCTTGAGCGCTTGCGTTGCGCCATAGGCCTTCTTCAGCCCCGCGATCTTCACCATCGGTTCGCTCATGAGTGCGCCGATGTAATTCGGAGAACGGAGATGTCAATACTGACGAGTCAACCTCCGCCCTTCCAGGACCAGAGGAACAAGGCGAACAGGCCGAGGACCGCGGAGGCGAGGAGCGCGTGGAGGAAGCCCAGGGCCCGGCCCACCCGGGCGACACGCAGGGCGGACGACGAGGCCGTGCGGCGGTCGAGGCGCGAGAGCTCGCTCAGGGACGTGCCCAGGCCGGCGAAGCCCAGGGGAAGCGCCAGCGCCCACGCCCAGAGCCCAGGGCGTCCGGTCAACACGAAACCGAGCAGCATCCCGGCCATTCCCAGGAACGACAGCGTCACTCCAGCCCAGCCCCGGCGGCTGGGGCGTTCGGCCTCATGCAGCCGCGCGCAGGGGCCGCAGACGGGAGTCGTCCCATCGACGTACTCGACGCAGTCGGGGCAGATGAAGCTGCCACACCGCCCGCACACGTCGACCGCGGACACTGAAGGGTGTCGCGCACACGTGGCACCGGGAGTGGGGACCGAGCTCACGGGAAGGGGGTCTGAAGCGTCAACACGACGAGGAGCCGCAGCACGCCAAAGCCCAGGAACGCAGTGAACACCACCCGGTAGCCACGAGTGAGCGACTCCCCGTGGCGATCGAGCGCGCGCTCGACCCGCGCAGTGAGACCCGAAGGCGCGACGGCCAAGAGCGCCAAGACGAGGAATGCCGGCCAGGCGAACACCACGAACGGGTGGAGCCCCAGCGCAGCCCCGAGGTCGCCCTGAGACATGGCGGCCATGGCCCGCGACATGCCGCAGCCAGGGCACGGGAGGCCCGTCGCGCGGTGAAAGGGGCAGAGGTCGACGCCCAGCCCGGTGATGGGAAAGACGAAGGACACGGCCATCACGGCGAGGGCGAGCCGGCGGCTCCCGGGGCTGAGGAGCGCGCGGTGCGTCCAGGCCTGGGGCGAAGCGAGGGGAACCGGAGGAGCCATGGGTCGAGTTCTCGAGAGGGTACTCCTAACGCCCTTCGCAACACCGCTCGAGTTAGAGGTCCTTCCTGAAGGCTCCGGTGGCCACCTGCGCCATGAGGTCGCGGTTGGTGGCAGCGACGACGCGAACGTCGGCGGCCTCCGAGCGCGTCCCTCCGAGCGGCTCATACGAGGATCGACTCGGTGGACGACCACGGAGCCTTTGGTGACGGCGCTGGCCTGGTACGACTGCCCATGTCGTTCGCTGCCTTTCGACCTCAGCACCCCGTCATTCATGCTCGAGGAAGTCAAGCCCCCACAGCGCGCTCGCCACTGGTGGAGGGCCATGTCACAGCCCGGGCGCCTTCGCCGTCTCGCGTTCAGAATATGGACATGAGCCACCAGAAGCGTGACCGAAGGCCAACGTTCTCGCCGTTGTCCGCGGAGGTGGCGACCTTCGAGGCAGAGCGCCCGTACCTCCAGGGCCTCGCCTACCGGATGCTGGGGAGCGTCGCCGACGCGGAGGACGTGCTCCAGGAGGCCTTTCTCCGCTGGCAGCGGACGGACGTCGCGGCGGTGCGTGACGCCCGGCGCTTCCTCACCACCACCGTGGCCCGGCTCTCCCTCGACGCCCTGGACACCGCCAAGCGCCGCCGCGAGGTGTATGTCGGGCCCTGGATTCCCGAGCCCTTGGCTGGCCCCGCCCCCGGTCCCTTGGCCGATGCCCAGACCATCTCGCTGGCGCTGTTGACTGTCCTCGAGCGCCTGTCTCCGCTCGAGCGGGCCGCCTTCCTCCTCCACGACGTCTTCGACTACGGCTACGCGGAGGTGGCCGAAGTGCTCCAGCGCGACGAGGCGGCCGTCCGTCAGCTCGTGCACCGCGCCCGTGCCCACGCCGAGACGGCGCGGCTCCGCTATGCCCCCAATGCAGCGGCGCACCAGCGGGTGCTGGAGGCCTTCCTCGCCGCGGCCAGCGCTGGTGATGTCGCGAGCTTGGAGCGCCTCTTGGCGGCCGACGCGGTCGCCCTGACCGACGGGGGCGGCCGGGTGCGGGGCACAGCTCGCCGGCCAGTACGCGGCGCGAACGCGGTGGCTCGCTTCTTCGTCGGCCTCACGCGGAAGATGGCCACGCGGGTGGCGGGCGTGGAGGCCGCGCTGGCCAATGGCGAGCCCGTCGCGGTGGTGCGCCTCACCGACGGCTCAGTCACTCTCATCGCGCTCGAGACCGACGGGCAGCGTGTCTACGCGGCGCGCATCGTCCGCAACCCAGACAAGCTCCGCACCTGGGCCTTTGGGGGGAACGCGGTCGGCTTCCCCGAGGCGGCGTCGTGAGCGCTGCCGAGCGCGCCGTGTGCCTCCGCGGCTCCGAGACCGCGGCCGAGGGGGGCCGGTGGGCCCTCGCGCCGGCCTTGGCCCTCGCCTACCCCGGCGCGGTGTGGCTCCTCTTTCGCGCCGCTGGTTGGGCCCGTGATACGTCGGGGTTCGACCGCGCGGTGGGCTGGTTGGGCGTGGCGGCCGCGCTGGCCCTCTGCGCCGGCCCCTCCGTCGCTGCCTTCGCCTCGCTCCGGCGGAACTCGGGCTCACCCCGCCCACGGTGGACGGTCGACCTTCTCGCCTTCGGCACCCCTGCGCTCTACACCTTGCTCCGAGTCCTCCTCGCCAGTGCTCAGACCCAGCTCGACGACGCCCTCCTCTGGGGGCCTGCCTGGGTCGTGGCGATGCTGGTGGCCAGCCGCCCAGGCCGCGCGCCCCTCAGCCCGGCGAGAGCCCCGGAGGTGATGCCGTCGAAGCTCCAGGTCGCCCACGGCGTCGGTGCGGCTGCCGTGCTCACTGCCTTCCTCCTCGTGCACGTCGCCAATCAGGCCCTCGGCCTTCTTGGAGTGCCGGTGCACGAAGCGGCGCTCCAGGCCCTGCGGCGCTGGTACCGCGCGGCGTGGGTCGAGCCGCTGCTCCTGGCGGCCTTTGGTTTCCTGGTGGTCAGTGGGGTGCGGCTGCTGGGAAGGCGGCGTGGGGGCGAAGAGGTCGGCGGCCCGTGGCCAACGCTCCAGCTCGCCACCGGCGCGGGGCTGGTGCCCTTCATCCTCGCGCACGTGACGGTGGTGCTGGGTGCCCGGGCGCTCCTCCACGTGGAGACCGACTGGGCCTTCGCCTCTGGCGGGGCCGAGGGCCTTCTGGGCTCGCTGGGCAACACCCGGCTGCTCCCGTACTACTGGTTGGCGGTGTTCGCTGTCGTCGCCCACGTGGGCGCGGGGCTCAGGGTGGTGCTCCTCGCTCACCGGTGGCGACGCTCGGTGGTGGACAGGCTGGCGCTCGTCGTAACGATCGCCGGCGCGCTGGGGGCCTCCACCATCGTGGCGGCGCTCTGCGGCCTCCGCCTCGGCGGCTGACGCCGCGTCGTGACGGCGGGCTCAGCAGTCGAGGAAGTGACAGCAGGTCGAAGTAGTTGTTGAATCCGGCGAGATCGAGGCTGCAGTTGCCGTTCCCAGCCGCGGCGATCACGATTCGGTGGTCGGCTATTGGCCGTGGCTGTCATGACTGCGTCGCGAACAGACTGGGATACTTCCGACGGGACCAAGTCGCCAGTGTCCACCTCCCGCCTTGGATAATTGAATACCGAGACAAACGGTGCAAAGAAGCCGACCGCCTCTAAACCGAGGCTCGAATGAGATGCCTATTGTGCCGGGCGCCGAACCCGTGCACGACAGAGGTCGAGGGACGAAGACCGCCTTGGCAGCGAGTCGCCAGATCAGAATCATCAATTCGCACGTACGCCCCCCCCTCCATGGAGACCAGAAGAATCACCGAATGCATGAACAACCACTCAACTCGTGAGGCTGCTCCAAGGCGCGACGGCCTGGCAATTGCCCGTGAGCGAAGATTCTCGCCAGCCGATGGTCAGCGTTTGATGCGTTTGGCAGCGACCGTGCCATGTCATCCAAAGACCCGGCGCCCAAGCGAATGCCCCGATTCACGAGGGAAACTGGGCGAGCGCAGCTCCCACTCGATCGGGGAGCCCGAGTTCGCGCGTCTGCTCCGGCCCGGGCGGGCCCGGTCGGGCGAAGCAAGCCAGACGCCCAGGGCTCGGCGGAATCCTCGGCTCGCGCCATCGGCTCTGTAAGGCGAACGGAGCAGCCAGCACGATGGACACCGTCACCGATCTCCCCAGCCTCACCAACACCCTCGACGACCGAGCGGGCCCGGTGGTTCTCGGCTTCTTCGGCGAGTTCTCCCCGGTGGCAACCCGGACCCTGCCTGAGTTCGAGCGCTTCTGCGCCGCCCACCCCGGCCTCCCCAGCTTCATGGTCGACGTCGGCCGAGTGAAGGACGTACACCCGCGGTTCGGCGTGTCCGCGGTCCCCTCGGTGGTGCTGGTCGAGGGCGGCCGGGTCACTCGACGGGTCGTCGGCCCCAGCACTGCCGAGGGCTACTCGAAGCACCTCCTCGAGGCGCCCAGGGCACCGGTGGAAAGTGCGAAGGACGCCAAAGCACGACATCGAGTCACGGTCTTCACCACCCCGAGTTGCTCGTGGTGCACCCGCGTGAAGAAGTACCTCGACGGCCACGGGGTGAGCTACTCCGAGACCGACGTAGCGAAGAATGAGCGGGCGCGGGACCAGATGATCGCCCGCTCGGGGCAGATGGGCGTCCCGCAGTTGGACATCGACGGACGGATGGTGGTGGGCTTCGACAAGCCCCGCATCGACCAGCTGCTTGGTCTCAGCGCCGCCGCGCCTTGATCCGGCCGGAAAACACGAGCGGCCACAAAAAGGAGAACACGACATGGCGATTCAACCGTTGAACGGCAACGTGCTGGTCAAACCCCTGGAGGCGGCAACCCAGACCCAAGGTGGCCTCTACTTGCCGGAGACCGCGCGAGAGGTGTCGGCGGAGGGCGTGATCCAAGCGCTCCCCCCGGGGGACGGCGCTGAGGTGACCATCGGCGACCGCGTGCTGTACAAGCGCTTCGCGGGCGAGGAAATCTCCTTCGGCGGCGAGAAGCTGCGCCTGATCCCTCAGGGAGACCTGCTCGCGAAGTACGTCGAGGCGGACGCCATCCCCTCCTGACGATAGGAGCCCGATGCGTTCGCTCCGCCCACGGAGGAGGGCGCGGGCGAGAACGCTCGGGACATGTGGCTGACCAGGCGTATCGCCACCCCGCCTTCGCCGCCGCCTTGAGCCTCGGCCCGGCCGGCCTCTACCCGCACCCGCCCTTCACCGCCGCCTTGAACTGGAGCTTCACCTTCTTCGGGTACGAGTACTCGGGCCAGGCGGCGCCGTGGCCACCGTGGGACACGTCGCCGGAGGCTGGATCGCCGCACGGCCCTCGGGACAGTCTCTCGATGGGGAGCTCTGGCCACGCCGCCGGCAGATTGCTCCCTGAGGCGTAGGAGAACCGGAAGGCCAGCGGGTCTCCCTCGCCAGTCGGGGGCGCGGCCTTCACTGCCACGCACTCGGCCACCGGGTAAAGTTCCAGCCAGCGGTTGACCCCACCCTCCAGCACGTAGAGATTCTGCACCCCCTGGGCCCTGAGCGTCTTCCAGGCGATGACGGCCGGCTCCTCTCCGTTGGCCATGAGGAAGGTGACGGTGCTGGCTGGCTGCTCGAGCAGCGGCTTGAAGACCTCGGGGCGAGTGAGCAAGTCGGGCTGCAGGCGCCGGGCTCCGCCCAGATGGAAGAGGTTGAAGTCGTGCTCGTC
>PMBV01000320.1 GCA_003153055.1 Myxococcales bacterium | reverse complement strand
GAGGTTCAGAGACCCCAACTCGGGCCTTAGATGCGATGACGGCGGCCCTGAACGACTGGCCAGGGGTCATTGGCCGGCGGCCCAGCGGCGCCGCTCCGGGTCCTTAGAGCGGAGTTTGGGACCGACGCCGCCGGTTGCCAGGGCGTCTTGGGCCGGGCACGCTGCCCAGGCCGTTTGCCGCCGCCGAGGTTCCCAACGTGGTGCCTCACCTCGCGGGGGTGGGACACCACTGACCGGGCGTCACCCGATTCGGTGGGGCGGGGTCTCTGTAGGTGCGTCGACCTCCTCGCTCGGAAGGGAACATGACCCGTCTTGCTCGCTTCGCCTTCGTGCTCGGCCTCTTCGCCGCGCCTGGCCTTGGCACCCGTGCTGCTTATGCCGATCCTCCAGTGCAGGTGCGGGTCGACGTGCGCCTGCCGGTGCCCTTCATCCCCGTTCCCCTGCCACCGCCCCCGCCACGCCGGCACCACCATGAGGCGATCGCCCCGGAGCCGCCGCGGCCAGGCCCGAGCGAGTGGAGTGAGCCTGAGCCTGAGCCCGCGCCCCAGCCCCGGGGCGCCGAGTACTTCGTGCCGCCCGACCGGGTGCCAGGGCCTGGGCTGTGCCGCATCTGGTTTGACGACCTCCCTCCTGACCGGCAGCCGCCTTCGATGTCCTGCGAGCGCGCCCACCACGTCGCCCGGCGCTCCGGAGGTCGGGTGATTTGGGCCGAGTCGGACCGTGCCCGCCAGGACGGTCGGGTGGCCAGCGCGCGGTACGGCCGGGTGGACTTCAGTGGCGTCCCTCCTGACCGGCTCCCACCGCCGGGCACCTGCCGCGTCTGGCTCGACGGCGTGCCCCCTGACCGACAGCCGCCGCCTGGCTCCTGCGAGCACGCCGAGCGTGAGGCGCGGCGAACGGGTGGCCGAGTGCTGTACATGCCCGCGCCCTGAGCGTCGGCTCGGTGCGGTGCTTCAATGCACCAGCCGCCTCAGGTACGGCCGCTCCGACTTCATCAGTTGGAGCACCACCCATACCGAGCTCAGCGCCACCGCCAGGAAGTACGCCCCCATCGCGCCTTCGAGCCCGGCGAGTTGGAAGACCTTCGAGAAGACGGCGACGAACAGGCCGTGCGCGAAGTACACGCCAGAGCTCAGGCTTCTCATGGTCCTCGCGGTGGCTGGGCGGATACCGAGCGGTGTGCGCAGGAGCACGAGCAGCAGACAGAGCGCCAGAGGCAGCAGGGTGATGTACATGTTGCAGTCGCGGCCGCCTCCGTGCCTCGCGAGGAGCGCGGCCTCGAGGTGCAGGAGGACGGCCAGCGCCACCAGCACTCCGAGCGTGGCGCGTCGCTCGAGGACCGCCTGCCACCGCGCGGCGACCCCGCCAAGCATCACGAAGGGAAAACCGAAGAACAGCCCGTTGCGGGTGAACAGGAAGACCTCGAAGTACGCCGAGTACGCCTTCTGGGCCCAGGGCACTGCGTCGAGTAGGCCGGAGTACGCGTCACCGAAGAGGCCCACGCCGTACAGCGCCAGCGACGCCACGAGGAACGTGAGGAGGCGATCGACGACGAACGAGGCGTAGAGCAACGTCGTCGCCAGCAGGAGCGCGGGGAGGTACCACAGGTGCGAGTGGCCTCCGGCGAACACCAGGTTCTGGAGGTAGCCCAGCACCGCGGCCAGGGCGTTGGGGGCCCGCTTCCAACCCAGGTAAGCGTCGATGGGGAAGTAGATGCAACACCACGCCGCGTAGAGCCACAGCAGCTCCTTCACGTACTTCACGAAGCGCTCCCGGGCATTCGCGCGGGTCAGCTTGGCCAGGAAGAAATACCCGGAGCAGACGAAGAAGAAGGGGACGGCGATGCGGCCGAGGACGTTCACCACCTCGTTGGTCAGCAGTGTGCTCTGGGTCTCGGGCGGCTGGGTGTGAATGGCGATGACCAGCAGGGCGCAGACGAACTTGGCGAGGTCGACGGCGGCGTACGGCGGTGGCTCGGCGGTCGGCTCCACGGCACCCTCCCAGGTGTTCGCCGACTCTACCCGGTCGAGGGCTCAGCTCCTCCGGCCATCGCCGGGGCTCGCCCCGTGATACCCGTGGCGAGCTACGGGTTGCTGTACCCGGGAGCCCAGGGCTTCAGGACGCTGGAGACCGTGTAGCCGTTGGCCTGGGCCTCCGTCAGCTGACGGGGCGCCCGCGTGGCGTCGGTCGGGTTGGCCCCCGGCCCGGAGCTGTCGTACTCCCGGAAGCGAGTGTTGCTCAGGTCGTTGGGGCCCATCGTCGTCCAGCCCTCACCGGCGATGTGCTCTCCCATGGAGACCCCGATGAAGGTGGCCGCGGCGTACGGACCCCACGGTCGACCCAGGTGGACCCGATGGGCACCGACCGGCGAGGTCGTGGGGGTCGCGGTCAGTGAGCCGCCGAGGAAGACGAAGCCGTAGGGCGCGCTCTGGGGCGTCCGTGGCGCGACGATGGCGCTGCCGTCGGCGACGTTGTTGACGGTGCAGCCCTCGAACACGGCAGTGGCCTCTCCGAAGATGTAGTCGGTGGACCCTTGGATGTAGCAGCGCCTGAAGTACTGCGTCCCCGAGGCCACGTAGAGCGTGTCCTGGTAGCTCAAGAATCGGCAGTCGAGGAACTGCTGGCGGCTCCCCTTGGCCATGAGCGCCACGGCCTGGGCGGAGCCGTTCGGGGCGCTGTTCTCGAAGGTGATGTTCGCGGCCGAGAAGTCGGCGCCGGTGACGATGACCGTTCCTCCGGTGACGATGTTCGTGCCAGCCGTGGCGGTGATGATGGTGGACTCGGCGTCGTCTCCCGTCAGGCAGACGTGGGGTTGGGTGATGTCCACGTGCTCGGCGTAGGTGCCTGGCCGCAGGCGGATCTGCACCGGTGCTGGGTTGTTGGCGGGGATCGAGTCGACGGCCGCCTGGATGGTCTTGAAGTCGCCGCCCCCGCTCGGAGCGACGGTGATGACGCGGCTTGCTCCCGGGCATCGGGCGTCGAACTCACCGTGTCCCGCGTCCGCGACGGTCGCGCCGGCGTCGTGTCCGGTGCTTCCCGCATCGGTGGGACGGCCAGCGTCGAGGGCGGCGCTACCGGCACCAGGCGTCTCCACTTCGGCGTCGGCCGCGGAGGTGGACGCATCAGGCGTCTCCACTCCGGCGTCGGCCGCGGAGGTGGCCGCATCCGACGCTTCCGCTCCGGCGTCGTGCGCGGTGGTTCCGGCGTCGTGGGCCGGCGGGAGCTCCGGCCCACAGGCGAGGCCCAGGCACAGGGAGAGAACGAGGATGACGCCAGCGACTGTGGCGAAGCGCATGGACTGAGGTGTTTCCAAAGACGGAGTCATTCGACGGTGACCTGCGCAGCGCCAGTGACGACTGGGTCGACGCCGGCCGGGGTGATGATCTGAGTGCCGGACAACGTCACCTTCTGTGCCACGAAGATGCCCAGGGGCAGGTCCGCCGTGATGTGTACGTCCTTGAACGAGAGGTTGGTGGCCGGCGCCTCGGGCAGGCCCCAGATGAGCCCGGCGCGGCGCCCTGGTTGCGCGGTGGCGCGGATGTTGACGAACTGGAGGCCGTCGAAGATGGGCGTCTTCGCCGCGAGGGGCTGGGACGGGTAGGACGTCGCGACGTCCGCGGTCAGCCGGTTCAGGTCGCGGTATTTCGCCTCGGTGGCCATGTAGGTGGCGTAGACGACGATGGGCATCCCGACGTTGGTCATGGTCAGGTTTCGGTAGGTGATGTTTCGCACCAGTCCACCTCGGTCGCGGTCCGACTTGATGCGCACTCCAGCCTCGGTGTCGGTGAAGGTGCAGTCCGTCACCGTGATGTCCGAGACGCCGCCCTGGGTGTAGCTGCCGATGGAGACGCCGTGGCCATGGCCGTACGTCGAGTTGGAGATCCGCACGTCGGACGTGCCACCGCCGCAGGTGAAGTTGTCGTCGCCCACGCTGACGTCGCAGTGGTCGATGAGAATGTGCTGGCCTTGCACGTCGCAGGCGTCGGTGTTGTGGCTCGGAGTGACGGGATCGTCCGACGGCGGCGCCCGGATGGTCACCCCTCGGACGGTGATGTGCTCGCCGCCGACCGCGATGTGGAAACTCGGTGAGTTCTTGAGGGTCAGGTTTTCGATCAGCACTCGCCGGGACGAGAGCACGGAGATCATGACCGGCCGCTTGAAGCCCGCCTCCTTGTAACGCGGCCACCAGTCTGCGCCCTGCCCGTCGATGGTTCCAGCCCCGGTGATGGCCACGTCCTGGAGCTTCGTTCCGGCGAGGAAGTTCTGCGGGGCGGTGCTCCCTCCCGGGTAGCGGTCCATCGGAAGCATGCGCAGCGTCGCGCCCGACTCGATCCGAAGCTCGAGCCCGCTGGCCAGCTTGAGCGGCCCGGAGAGGTAGCTCCCTGACGGGATGACGACGACTCCGCCGTCAGCCTTGACCGCCTCGGCGATGGTGGCCTGGATCGCCTGCGTGTCGTCCACCTTCCCGTCGCCAACGGCGCCGTGGTCCGTCACCACGAAGGTCCGCTGTGGGATGACCGGCAGGTCCGGTGGCACGTACCCGTCAGCCGCCGCGAGGCACTCGAGGCCTGACGCCTGGTAGCCCGACGCACAGGCACAGGCCGACGAGCCACCGTCCGTCGAGCAGCTCCCGTGGCCGGAGCATGTCACCCCGGCGCAGCCGTCAGCCGCGGTAAGGCACTCGAGGCCCGACGCCTGGTAGCCCGACACACAGGCGCAGGCCGCCGAGCCACCGTCCGTCGAGCAGCTCCCGTGGCCCGAGCACGTCACCCCGGAGCAGCCGTCGGCCGCTGCGAGGCACTCGAGCCCCGACGGGTGATAGCCAGCCGCGCACGCACACGCCGCGGAGCCATCGGTGATGGAGCAGCGCCCGTGGCCGGAGCAGGACACTCCAGCGCAGGCGTCGGTGTCCTCGACGCACTCGAGGCCCGCCGCATGGGAGCCGGCCTCGCACGTGCACACCGGCGCGCCGTCGGGCGACGCGCAGATACCGCGGCCCGTGCAGGAGACCCCGGTGCACGGCCCGGACTCGGACCCAGGTTCGGAGGCGAGCCCCGAAGCACACCCCGCGGCGACCAGCGCGGCGACCACCCCGAGCACCAGGCGCGGCGTCACGGCGCTCGCTCCTTGCCGAGGTGGCGGTCCAGGGGTGACTGCCGGCGGAGTGAGGCTGCTTGTCATTCGCGTCTGCACTCGGAACCGTGCTCTCCCGTGCCCCCCAAGGGGGCGCAAGACGGGGAATCGGGTCACGCCGACGACGCTGAAGCGTGGCACAGCACCGCGACTCGAACGGCACACGCGTAGCGCGAGCGCACCCTCGAGTTGTGATTCGGCACTCGGATCTCTCGACGGCAATGAGCAGCGAAGCTCGGATTCGGGTCACCAGAATCTGACGGGTGCGATTCGCTCCCTGCCCCATTGAGCTGGTGTGGCCCTCTGCACCGCTGAGCGGTCTTCAGCTACATGGTGCAATTGATGCGTCCTCCCCGCCCCGCTCTCTGGTTGGTCCTCGTGTTGGCCGCGCTGGGCTCTTCGCGCGTCCTGGCACAAGGCTCGTTGTCGGTCAGCTTCACAACCATGTCCAATGGTGGCAGGTACGCCCCGAGGAATGTGGTCGCCGTGTGGATTCAAGACTCCAGCGGCCACTTCGTGAAGACCCTCGGGCGCTGGGCCGGGGACAGGAAGTTTCACCTGGTCGCCTGGAGCACCGCGGCCGGCGCGAGCGACGCCGACGCCGTCTCGGGCGCGACTCGTTCGAGCCACGGGAGCTTGACCATCAACCCCAAGTGGGACCTCAAAGACAAGAGCGGCGCGGTGGTGCCCGACGGCACCTACACCATTCGCATGGAGCTGGCGGACAGCAACGCCAATTCCGCGAGCCAGAACGAGCAGGGCACCTTCACCTTTGTCAAAGGGCCGACCTCTTCGACTCAGACGACCTCGGGCGGGGGCTTCAGCAACGTCACCATCGCCTATACGGCTCCGGCCAGCGGCGCGGGTGGAGGCGCGGGCACGGGTGGAGGCGTCGGGACGGGCGGAGGCGCTGGGACAGGCGGAAGCGCCGGGACAGGCGGAAGCGCGGGGACAGGCGGAAGCGCGGGGACAGGCGGAAGCGCGGGGACGGGCGGAGGCGCGGGAACGGGAGGTGGCTCGGGCACGACCGGCGGCGGTGCTGGTGGCACGGGTGGCTCCACCGGAACCGGTGGTGGCAAGGGTGGCGGCAGCCATGCCGTGGGTGATGGAGGCATCGACAACAACAGCGTCGGAGGCTGCGACGCGACCGGTGGTGTCGGGCTGGGCTTCCTCGGGCTCCTCGCGCTGGTCCGCCGCCGGACGTCGTCGCGGTGAGGTTGAGACAGCTCTGTCTCGTGCTGGCGCTCGTCTCCTCCGCTGCCGCTCGGGGAGAAGCCGTGCGAGAGGATCGCGAGCTCTTGCACACCATCGTGACGGTGGTGCTCGCCGACCCTCGGCCCGACGGGGGCGTGGAGGCGGCCTTCGACGACGCCTTCCAGGTCTTCTCCGATATCGACGAGACGATGAACGAGTGGAGGCCCGGTTCGGCCCTCGGGAAGATCAACGCCGGTGCCGGTGGCGCGCCCATCGAGGCTCCGGCGCCGCTGTGCGAGGTCCTTCGCTTGTCTCTCGACGGTGCCCGCAAGACCGGAGGCCTCTTCGACCCCACGTGGGCGGCGCTCCGTGACGTGTGGCGATTCTCCGACGATGAGCCCCCGCGGGTCCCCTCCGCGGCCGAGGTGAAGGCGGCCTGTGCCCTGGTAGGGTCCAAGGGCGTGGTGCTCTCGCCCACGGCCCACGGCCGATGCACCGTGAAGCTCGCGCGCCCCGGCATGCGGCTGGGCCTGGGCGGAGTCGTCAAGGGCTGGGGCGTCGACCAGGCCGCGGCCCGGCTCAGAGCGCGCGGCTTCCGGAACTTCTTCATTCAGGCGGGAGGCGACCTCTACTTCGCGGGGAAGAACGGCGGCCGGAGCTGGCGCGCTGGCATTCGCGACCCCCGTGGCCCTCCCGAGCAGGTCTTCGCCCGCCTCGAGCTGTCCGACCAGGCCTTCTCCACCAGCGGCGACTACGAGCACTTCTTCCTCGTCGACCAGGTCCGCTACCATCACCTCATCGACCTGCGCACCTGCTTCCCCGCCAAGGCATCACGCTCGGTCACCGTGCTCGCCCCCTCCGCCACCGACGCCGAGTTCCTCACCAAGGCGGCCTTTGTGCTGGGCGGCGACGCGGGCCTCGCGCTCGTGGAGCGGCTGGGGGCTCAGGCTGTCATCGTCGACGCCGACAACCAGGTTCACGTGTCGAAGGGGCTCGAGGGCCGGCTGTCACACTCCCAGCCCACCCCCTGACTTCGCGGCCCGTCCGCCGACGCACTCGACCGTCTCTCCGTTGGGACCCCACCGTGGCCGCTCGAGGGAGCGCTCCCCGGGTGCCGTCGATGGCCTGGGGCTTGCTTCGTCTGCTCCCAGGAGGCGAAGCGTGCTGGCACGGGCGAGGTCGGGCGCGTTGTTGGGGGTCGACGCGGTAGTGGTGGATGTCGAAGTGGACATGTCGCTGGGCATGCCGTTCTTCAACGTGGTGGGGTTGCCCGACGGGGCGGTGAAGGAGTCGAAGGTCCGCGTCGTGTCGGCTCTGCGAAACTGTGGCTTCACCTTGCCGCAGAAGCGGGTGACAGTGAATTTGGCTCCGGCCGACCTGCGGAAGGAGGGGGCGACCTTCGAGCTGCCCATCGCGGTGGGGCTGTTGGCCGCCGCGCAGATACTCCCCGTCGAGGCCATCGCACCCTGGCTCTTCGGCGGCGAGCTCTCGCTCGACGGGGCGGTGAAGCCCATTCGCGGGGTGTTGCCGCTGGCGCTGGCGGCGCGCGACGGCGGGTTCCAGGGCGTGATGGTGCCGCAGGCCAACGTGGCCGAGGCCGCGCTGGTCGATCGCATCGAGGTCATCGGCATTCGCTCGCTTCAGGAGGCGGTGAACCACCTGTCTGGTGATGCGCCGATTCCTCCGTTCGATCGCTCGGCGCCGAGGCCTCCACGGCCTCGGGGGCAGGCTCCGGTGGACCTGAGCGAGGTGCGCGGTCAGTCCGAGGTGAAGGACGCCCTCGAGCTGGCCGCCGCGGGGAGCCACAACATTCTTCTGTGCGGCCCTCCCGGCTCGGGGAAGACGATGCTCGCGCGCCGGCTCCCGACCATCCTCCCCGCCATGCGCTTCGAGGAGGCCCTCGAGGTCACCCAGGTGTACTCGGTGCTCGGGCTGTTACAGGACGGCGAGGGGCTGATGAGCCAGCGGCCCTTTCGTTCGCCGCACCACACCATCTCCGACGCGGGGCTGGTGGGGGGCGGGCCCAGCACGCGGCCCGGAGAGCTGTCCATGGCCCACCGGGGAGTCCTGTTCCTCGATGAGCTCCCCGAGTTCAGGCGCAACGTGCTCGACGTGCTCCGCCAGCCGCTCGAGGAGGGCCTGGTGCGCCTCGCCCGAGCCAACCACCACGTGACGTACCCCTGCCAGGTGATGTTGGTCGCGGCCATGAACCCCTGCCCCTGCGGCTACTTCAACGTCACCAACCGCCAGTGCTCCTGCGCCCACAACCGGGTGCTCGACTACCACGCCCGCGTGTCGGGCCCGCTCCTCGACCGCATCGACATCAGCCTCGAGACCCGCGCTGTCGACGTCGAGGCCATCACCCGGCTGGAGAGCAACGAGAAGCCCTCGGCCTGGTACCGCGCTCGGGTGGAGGAGGCCCGGGCGCGCCAGCTCCGCCGCTTCGAGGACGAGCCCGGCGTCTACTCGAACGCCCAGATGGGGCCGCGGCTCTTGGCCAGGCACTGCCGGACCAGCGAGGTCGCGGCCAGTCAGCTCAAGCGGGCGGTCGGGCACTTCGCCCTCTCGGCGCGGGCGCACGATCGCATTCTGCGGCTCGCGCGCACCCGGGCGGATCTCGAGGGCCATGACCGCATCGAGGATCGAGACATGCACTTCGCCATCGGCTGCCGGGTGCTCGACCGCCGGGGGTGGCTCGAGGAGGCCCGGCCACAGCGCTTCGATGCCTTGTCGAGCTGAGCCGTGCAGCGAGTCGTGGTGGCCGGACGCCAGTGATGGCAGAGTGCCGCCCATGAAAATGAAGTACACCAGTGTCGTGTCGTTGGTGCTGGCGACCGGGTGCGGTTGGACCGTCCCCTCGGCTCGCGAAGCGTACGCCCAGAAGTGGTGCAGCCACTACGTCCAGTGCGGAAACATCGGCTCGGGTTCGGGCAAGGATTACGCGACCACCGACGACTGTCTCACTCGATACCGCTCGCTCGCGCTCGATCTCTGGCCCACGGCCGACTGCGACTCGAAGATCGACGCCCAGGGTCTCGACATGTGCCTCAAGGCCGTCGAGAACACCAAGTGCAACGACCTGGTGGACTGGGCCGCGACGAACCTGAAGTGCACCAAAGCCGACGTCTGCCGCTGACGGCTACCGGGGCCCGAACGACGACAGGGCGAAGAAGGCGCGAATCTTGTCGTTGGTCTCCCGGAGCCTTGCCGAGAGCGTCCGTACGAAGGTCCACAGGAGCACCGAGGCGAGCTCCTTGTCGGTGAACATCACCTGGTCGAGCTTCTCGCGTGACAGCTCGTACAGGGTGCAGCTCGAGTGGGCGAGGGCGTCGGCCGAGCGGGGGCCGTCTTCGATGAGAGACATCTCTCCGAAGTACTGGCCCTTCTCGAGAATCGCCAAGGCCTCTTCTCCGACGCCGGGGACCATCTTCGAGATGCGAACCTTGCCTTGCGAGATGATGAACATCGAGTCGCCGGTGTCTCCCTCGCGGAAGATGGCGGTCGCGATGGGGTAGGCGACCTCGGTGAGCGCGGCCGCGAGCTTGCGCAGCTGGGCCGAGGTGAGCCCTTCGAAGAGCGCGACTTGTTTGAGAATATCGACGTCCATCCACCCGAGTCGTAGCAGACTCGAGGCAGAAGTCAGCGTTTCTGCTCGGCGTCAGCAGATTGGGCTCGAAACCGATCTTCGGGCCAGTGCATCTCATAGCCATTACCTGGAGCAACCCATGGAAACCCGGAAGGTCGTCATTATCGGCTCAGGTCCGGCGGGCTACACCGCCGCCATCTACGCCGCGCGCGCCAATCTGAGCCCCGTCATCTTCGCTGGAGGTCCGTCGGAGCACGACTCGCGTCGGGTGCCCGGTGGTCAGTTGATGATCACCACTGAGGTTGAGAACTACCCCGGCTTCCCCGATGGCGTCACCGGGCCCGACCTGATGGAGAAGTTCCAGAAGCAGGCCGAGCGGTTCCAGTCCACCGTGCACATGGAGAACGTCGTCGAGATCGACTTCAGCCAGCGACCCTTTCGGGTCAAGGGCGAGAGCCAGGAGGTGCTGGCCCAGTCGATCATTCTCGCCACTGGTGCCTCGGCCAAGTGGCTCAACACCAAGGGCGAGACCGAGTACATGAACCGCGGTGTGTCGGCCTGCGCCACCTGCGACGGTTTCTTCTTCAAGGGGAAGGACGTCATCGTGGTGGGCGGCGGCGACACGGCGATGGAAGAGGCCACCTACCTGTCGAAGATGTGCGCTTCGGTCACGGTGGTGCACCGTCGGGAGAGCCTCAGGGCGTCGAAGATCATGCAAGAGCGCGCTCAGGCCAACCCGAAGATTCGCTTCGTGTGGGACTCAGCCATCGAGGAGATCGTCGGTGACGCGAAGGGCGTCAAGGGCGCGGTGGTGAAGAACCTGAAGACCAACGAGACCAAGATGCTCGAGGCCAAGGGCCTGTTCGTCGCCATCGGGCACCAGCCCACCACCGAGCTGTTCAAGGGGCGCCTCAAGCTCAAGGAGAATGGCTACCTCTGGGTCGAGCCGGGGACGGCCAAGACGAGCGTGGAAGGCGTCTTCGCGGCTGGCGACGTGGCCGACTCGACGTACCGTCAGGCGATCACCGCCGCGGGCACCGGGTGCATGGCGGCCATCGAGGCCGAGCGGTGGATGACCGAGCACGGCCTGGTGTAGCGGCGGCTCAGGCGAGATCGAACACGAGGACCTCGCTTTGGTCGAGGCCCTCGATGCGCACCAGTGACTCGCTGGACAGGGCGAGGCCATCGCCGGCCTCCAGCTCCTCGCCGTTGATGCGTGCCCGGCCTCGGGCGAGCTGCACCCAGGCGTGACGCCCGCGCCGCAGCGTCAGCTCGCCAGTGACGTCCCGGTCGAAGAGGCCTGCGTAGAGGGCCGCGTCGGTGTGAATCGTCAGGCTGCCGTCCTTGCCGTCGGGAGAGGCGACCAACCGGAGCCGGCGCTCCTTCTCGGCCCGGGCGAACGCCTTCTGCTCGTACTCAGGCGTGAGGCCCTGCTTCGCGGGGATGAGCCAGATTTGGAGAAAGTGAACGAGCTCGGTCTTCGATGCGTTGAGCTCGCTGTGGGTGACGCCAGTGCCTGCCGTCATTCGCTGCACCTCGCCCGGCTTGATGATGGAGCCAGTGCCCAGGGAGTCGCGGTGCTGCAGGGCGCCCTCCAGCACGTAGGAGATGATCTCCATGTCCCGGTGCGGGTGGGTGCCGAAGCCCTGGCCAGGCTGGACGCGATCCTCGTTGATGACCCGGAGGCCTCGGAAGCCCATGTGCGCCGGGTCGAAGTAGTCGGCGAACGAGAACGTGTGGTGGGTGTCGAGCCAGCCATGGTCGGCGTGCCCGCGGTCTCCTGCGCGACGAACTGTCAGCATGGCTGTACCTCCTGGTCGAGGGTCGATGCGGGGCCTCGAGCTCGCCCTTTCACTGCTCACCAGCCGATGTCGGCGCAAGGGAGAATGGGCCAGCACCGCCATTCAGCCGGGCGTCTCGACGCCGAGTCCCTGGCGACGCTATTTCGACCAGCGCCCTCACGGACGCAGCGTCGTACGCCCGAGGACTTCGTCGACCTGCGCACGGACCGCCAGCGGAAATATCGAGCCCCGCGGGACGCACGTCAGCACCACCGCGTTCACCAAGAGAATGGGCCAGCCGCCGTCGAGGGGGCGCGGCGCACGTCGGAACGGGAGCCGGGCGAGGATGGCGCCCTCGGCGGTGGAGGCCACCCGGGAGCGATCCTCCGGCGCGGCGACGAGGATGGAGCCGTCCCAGGCCAGGACGGCGGCGGAGCACGACTCGAGCAGCTCTTCGCCGCTCCCGTCGGTGAGGAGCGTCGCCTGCCCCTGGACTCGCACCGCGTCATAGGCCGACGGCGAGGGCTCCTTCGGCTGGGGCCCACGGCCAGGGGCGAGCGGGGAGGGGAGCGCGCGGGTGGGGACGCCGTCGAACAGCCGCGAGCCGCCCCGACGGACGATGTCGATGTTTCCGTCGCGCGCGGTGAGCGCATACACCCCCGGGCTCGCGTGGGCGGCGAAGCGATCGAACGCGCGCTCCGCCTCCGGGCCCAGGCGTGCTCGGTGGGCAGCGTAGAGGATGACGCCGGCCTCGGTGACGCGGATGGTGGTGTACCTGACCGGCATGAGCCCCACAGCCTACCCGGACCCATGGCAGCCGACGAGCACCGGTCGTGGGTTCATCGTAGCGCCCCCAACTTGAGGTGGAGCTCATGGAGCTCGGCCTCGGCCTCCGAGTCCCAGGTGATGCCTCCGCCCACGCCCCACAGCCAGCCGCTCGGCTCGCGCCACGCGGTCCGGATCAACAGGGCGGTCCTCAGGCCCTCGGGCGATTGGAGCCCCAACGCTCCGCAGTAGAAGCGACGAGGAGAGGACTCGAGACGGGCGATGACTGACAGCGCCGCTTCTCGGGGGGCGCCGGTGACCGAGCCTCCTGGGTGCACCCGCCGCAGCACGTCGTCAGCCGACACCGTCGCCTCGAGCTGGCCTTCGATGATGCTCACCGTTTGAACCACGTAGGGCAGCTCGATGAAGCGCCGGGGCTCGACGACTCGCACCGAGTGGGGAACGCACAGTGGCTGGAGGTCATCTCGCAGGAGGTCGGTGATCATCCCCAGCTCGGCGGCGTCCTTGAGGCTCGCCTCGAGCCAGGCTCGCTGGCCCGCTGCCGCCGTGCCCTTCATCGGCTCCACGCGCACCGTGCGCCCGCGCAGCTCCACCAGCAGCTCTGGGCTGGCGGTGATGAGCTCGCCCAGCGCTCGGTGCTTCACCCATGCGGCGAAGCGCGGCACCTCCCGCCGACAGACCGTGGCGAGGAGCACCGCCGGGTCGACCTCGCCCAGGTGCGCGCGTCGCGTGAGGTTCACCTGGTACACGTCGCCCCGGGCCACCGCCTCGCGTACCTCGCCCACCGCGGTGGTGAAGCCCTCCTCAGCGAGTCGGGGCTCGAGGCGAGCAGGGGGCACGTCGAGCTCGAGCGCGACCGACCGCCGCTTGCCGCCAAACCAGCGCGGCTCACGTGACTCGGCCTCGCACGACACCAGGTCGAGCCCACCCGGCTCGAGGCCCGTGAGGAGTGTCCACTGGCCACTGTCAGAGTACCCGGGCGCGAGGAGCGCGAAGTCCTCGAGGCCCCTGAGACTCGACAGCGCCACTGGCTCCACCGGGGCAGGGCGCGGAGGTCTCCGTCGCTCCGGGTCGTCGGCCTTCGACGCTGCTCGACCGCTCGAGGAAGGCGCGGGCGTGGAGAGGCCGACTCCGTGAAAGAAGGCCTCGACGAGCGCGCGGCCCTTGGGCGTGCCCCACGAGTCCGGGTGAAACTGAACGCCCGCCATGGGGAGCGATTCGTGCTCGACGGCCATCACCGTGCCGTCGTCCAGTTCGGCCACCACTCGCAGCGGCGACGAGACTCGAGTGAGCGACAGAGAGTGGTAGCGCATCACCTCGAGGCGCCCGGCCACCGTGGGGAAGAGCCGGGAGCCCCCGAAGTGAACGATGGCGGGCTTCCCGTGAGCTGGTGGGGTGCGCACCAGGTGAGCTCCAAAGGCGAGGCCCAGCGCCTGGTGGCCCAGGCAGACGCCCAGCGTGGGGAGCCGGCGCCGGGCAGCCGCGTGCACCAGCTCGAGCAGCCCTGCCCGAGGCGGATCCATCGGCCCGGGTCCAATCACCAGCGCGTCAGCTTCGTCGAGGGCGCCGATGGCGGTGGCGCTGCTCACCACCCGAACCGTCTCGCGCGGGACCGGCAGCACATCGATGACGTTCCAGGAAAATGAGTCGTGGTTCTCCACGAAGACGATGCGCACGGGGGACCTCGGGCGGCACTCTCGCGCCCCCGCCAGGCCGACGCAACGCGCTCGCGCTCACCGGCTCCTCCAACACTGTCAGGCGGCGCGACGCCCCATGGCCCCTCGGAGCATCTCGGCGGTGCGGTCGATCTCCGACTTGGCTACGGCGACGATGTCCATCACCCGCTCGGGAGCCAGGTTGAGGCGCTCCAGCGCATCGGGGTCGAGGGGCTCGAAGGCGTCCCCCCTGGCTCCGGACGCGGCGTGGGCGGCGCCATCGGCGACCTGGACCACGGTCGAGAGGTAGCGCAGGGTGGCCGAGGGCGCCGAGTCGGGCAGGTGGTGCCAGCGGGCGGCGCCGCAGATTTCCTTGGGCAGGTTCCACTTCACCGCCAACAGCTCTCCCAGCTCAGCGTGGTCGGTCCCCAGCAGCGACCGCTCCTGCTCGACGCTCGTCAGGCCCTGCTCAGGCCAGGCCCGGTCGGGTGTCTGGGCGAGAAACGAGGCCACCACGACCTTGCCCAGGTCGTGGAGGAGCCCCGAGGTGAAGGCGAGGTCAGGGTAGGTGAAGCCTGCTTCTTTGCCGATGCGGTCGGCCAGCACCGCTACCGCCACCGAGTGGTCCCAGTAGTCTTGCGCGCTCAGCCGGTACCCGGTGAGCTTCGAGGGAATCGCCTGGGCGAAAGACGAGCTCGCGGCCACCTCGAAGACCCGCCGGAGCCCCATGCGGTTGATGGCGTCGCGCACGGAGGTGATTTCCCGCGTCGCCCGGTAGAAGACCGAGTTGGCGCAGCGAAGGAGGTTCGCGGTGAGGCCGACATCGGGTCGCACCACCCGCTCGAAGTCGTTGGCGCAGGTCTTCGGGTCGTTGATGAGCGAGAAGATCTGCGCCACCGAGCTTGGCACGGTGCCGATGGCGTCCATGGCCCCAATCAACTCAGCAGGTGACGCGTTCATGCGGCCTTGAGCGCGCGGGCGACCAACGAGCGCATCACCTTGCTGTCATCGACGATGAGAATTCGCATGCGTGCTTCCCTCTGAGCTCATCAGTTGACTCCGTGCACCCCTGGCTCCGGGGGCATTGGCTCGACCGGCTCGAGCTGCTGCTCGGTGCCGAAAGACAGGCCTGCCGAGACCGTCGTCTTGCCCGACAGGAGCAGCTCGGTGACTCGCTCGAAGGCCCGGCTGGCCGGCGAGGTCGGGGCCAGCTCCACCAAGGGCTTGCGCAGCATCGCCGCCCGCCGCACGTTTTGATCGTCGGGCACGTGGCCGAGGTAGCGCAGCCGCACTGGCACTTTCGCCGCGCCAGCCGACAGCCGAGAAAAGACCGACTGCCCGCTACGCACCGTGCGCACCCCGTTCACCACCACGTCGACGTCTCGCACCGCGGTGCGCTCGCCCAGCGCCGCCAAGAGCACCACGCCATCGGCCAGGGAGGTCGTCTCCTCGGTCACCACCATCACGATGTGCTGTCCCGCCGCGGCGAAGAAGAGCGTGTCGTCGCCCACGCCTGGCCCACAGTCGAGCACCACCACCTCGAAGCGCGAGGCCAGCTGATCCCAGGCCGACACCAGGGCTCGTTGATCGCCCGGCTCGAGGTGCACCAGGCGGCGCTCCCCCGGTGCCCCCGGGAGCACCGACAGCCCTGACGGGGTCTTCAGCAGCACCTCATCGAGCGACAACCCGTCGAGGAGGTGGCCCACGTGCCGAGACGGCGACAGCCCCAACACCATGTCGAGGTTGGCCAGGCCCGTGTCAGCGTCGATGGCCAACGCCCGGAGCCCTGCTCGGGCGCACAGGGTCCCGATGTTCGCGGCGAGGTGCGTCTTGCCCACACCTCCCTTTCCACTCGTCACACTGATCACCCTCAACATGACTGGGGCTCGTGCAAGGAGCACGCCCCATCGGGGAGACGAGAAGCGCGCGGAAAAGAACCGGTTTGCGGCCTCACGTACCTCGGCGCACAGGGGTGCAGTCGAGGGCCGGAGTCAGCGGAGAACCGGGGGGTTTGTCAGAGCTTCCCCTCGAGGCGGGGGGCGTAGGAGGGGACCGCCTCCTTGAGTCGTGACCACAGCGCGTGAGCCCCCTCCGCGTCGCCCTTGGCCTTCAGGGTGTCGCCGAGGGCCGAGACGGCCTCTGGGGCTTCGATGGCCGCTCGCCAGACGTTGTCGGCCATGGGCTGTCGGTTCAGTCGAATCATCGCCCACGCCATGCCCGCCCGCAGTCGCGGGTTGTTGGGCTGGTACGGCATCACTTGGAGGTAGCTCTTCCTCGCCTCGTCGAAGCGTCCGTGGGCGAGGTGGTCTTCTCCTGTCTCGATGAGCTGGGCGAAGTTGGCCTCCATGTCGGCGGTCCTCGGGGCGTTCTCGAACGCGCGCACCACCTCGGGAGAGAGCTGCGGTGGCTGGACCTGGGCCGGGGGTGTGGCAGCGGCCAGCGCCACGGGCACCTTCGAGATGCCTCCTTTTTCCAACGCCGCGGTGGCCCGCTCGAGCAGCCGCTTGGCTTGGGGGGCGCGGGTGGACGAGGGCGCTTCTTTGAGGAAGCGCTCGAAGTCGGCCTTGACTTGTTTGAGCGCCACCGGTTCGTCGCCCTTGGTATCGAGGAGCAGCGCGGCGCGGCCGTAGCGGGCTTCGGAGTTGGCCTCGAAGGCCTCGAGGGCGTGGGTGTAGGCAGCGAGCGCCGTCGCGGGGTCGTGGAGGACGAAGAGGACGTTGCCGTACTGAACCTCGACCTCGGCCACCGGCGCCCAGGCGGCGCGGGCGCAGGCGAGCGCGGCGCTGGAGTCACCGGCCTTGGCCTTCGCCTGGGCCTTGGTGAGCAGCGCGACCACAGTGTTCTCGGCCGAGGGAACGCACCCCAGGCTCTCGGCGGAGGGGAGCGTCTTGGCCGGGCTGCCGCGCCGCTGGGCGAGGAGGAACGCGCGGAGTGGCTCGGCCTTGGCCAACGCCTGGCCGTAATAGCCCTTGGCCTCGGAGAGCCGGCCCTTGCCGACGTACAGGCGCCCGAGCGACGCGGCGATCTCGAAGGGTTTGTCTTGGTCCTTGATGCCGGGGGTGTCATCGACCTTCTTCACCAGCTCGTCGGTGGAGGGGGGCGGAGCAGCCTGCGCGAGGACCAGGAGGGCGAGGATCTTCACGGTGGCTTGACTAGCACGCCGGCAGCCTTTCGAGCAGCACCCGAAGAGGCTGGCCGTTCGAGGGGTGCCGGAGCCCGGGCGCCAGCGCGACGAGGGGCTCGAGGGCGAAGCGGCGAGACGCGAGGCCTGGGTGGGGGAGCTGGAGGCCCAACTCGTCGAGGATGCGCTCGCCGAACAGCAGGAGATCGAGATCGATGATCCGCGGGGCCCACCGGGTGCTGCGCACGCGCCCCATGCTTCGCTCCACGGCCAGCAGGGCCTCGAGGAGCGACCGAGGCGAGCGCCAGGTGTCCAGCTCGATGACGCTGTTGAGGTAGCGGGGCTGGGGGAACGGGTCCGACGGCTCGACGAGGGGCGCCGTGTCGAGGACCGGGCCACGCGCCACGACGCGCACGTCGTCGAGCCGGCTCACTCGCCGCACCGCCTCGTCGAGGTTGAGAAGCCGATCGCCCAGGTTGGTGCCCAGGGCGACGAAGACGCGCTCCACCGAGGAGTCAGTTCGGGACATCTCCCCGCTCCGTACTCGAATTGGGCGTCGAGCGTGAGCAACGAGAAACGACGTCAGTGCCTCCATGATCAGCGTGGTACCAGGCGCGCCAGGGCCGCCTCGTCGCCCCGCTCGAAGGCCGCCTCTGCCTCGAGGCTCACACCATCGCGGAACACCGTGGCCACTGCCAGCGTTCGACCCTGGCGGCGGTAGGCCAGCGCGGCGTCCTTGGCCTCGAGGCTCCCGGCGAGGTCGATGCGATCCCACCCCTCGGCGTGACCGACGTAGTTGATGGGAACCTCGTAGTGCTGGCTCCAGAAGAAGGGCACGGTGCGAAACGGAACGCGCTGACCCAGCACGTTGCGCGCGGCGACCTGGCCCTGCGCCAACGCCGACTGCCAGTGCTCGACCCTCAGCGAGCCTCCGAACCGTGAGTCAGGGTAGCGGGCGATGTCTCCCGCCGCGAAGACCCCTGGGGCCGAGGTCTCGAGGTGCTCGTTCACCAACACACCGCGGTCCACCGCGAGGCCGAGCTCCTGGGCGAGCGCCAGCGAGGGCTTGACGCCGACGCCCGTCACCACCAGCTCGGCGTCGACCCGCGAGCCGTCGGACAGCACCACCCCGGTCGCGTCGATCTCTGTGGGAGTCAAGCCCAGGTGAAAACGAACGCCCTTCTCCGCGTGGAGCCGCTGAATGAAGGCCCCCAGCTCGGGCCCAAGCACCCGCTCGAGAGGCCGAGCATCTGGAGCGACCACGTGCACCTCGAGACCCCGGGTCACCAGGGAGGCCGCCACCTCGAGCCCGATGAAGCTCGCCCCGACGACCACGGCCCTCCGGGCCAGCAGCGCGGCGCCGATGATGGCCCTCGCGTCGGCCCAGGTACGCAGCGCGCGAACCGACGGCCGCTGTGCCCCGGGAATCGAGAGGCGCACTGGCTCGGCGCCGGTGGCGAGAATCAGCCGGTCCCACCCGATTCGCTCGCCGGTGTCGAGCTCGACGTATCGAGCATTGAGCGAGGCCCTGAGCACTTGTCGGCCCAGCTTGAGCGTGACCCCGAGGGCCTTCCAGGCCTCGACGCTGCGCAGAGGCATCCACTCCTCCTGCGCCGTGCCAGCGAGGTAGTCCTTGGACAGGTTGGGGCGATCCACCGGGAGGTCCGTGTCTCCGCTGACCAGCACGACGTCACCCCTGAAGCCCTCGCGCCGAAGCATCTCGGCGGCCGCTGCCCCCGCGGCGCCACCCCCGACGATCACGACCGACTGGAGCTCGCTCGCCGCCGCCGAGGGCGAAGGGCCCGGCTTTCGCGAACCCACCACGCGCACCCGGCCTTGCCGGACCTCGACCTCGAAGCACGAGATGGGCCCCAGCGCCGGAGGCGTCACCGCGGCGCCCGTGGTCAGGGAGAAGCTGGCGTGGTGCCAGGGGCAGCGCACGGTCTCACCCACCACCAGCCCTTCACCCAGAGGCCCCGAGGAGTGACTGCAGACCGACGAGACGGCGAACACCTGGTCGCCTCGCCTCACCAGCAGCACCCCTTGCTCTCCGAAGCGGCCCACGACCGAGACCTCTTGGGGCAGCTCGGCCAGCGCCACGCCGAGCCCGAAGTCGGGGCCAACAGGAATCGAGGACGTGCCCATGGCTCACCTCGGAGTGCGGAGTGATGACACCGTACGAGTGGGCGGCCAGAAAGGCGAGGGGCCCCGCCCATCACTCCAGGTCGAGGGCGGCCTTCCCGGTGCCAGATGATGACTTGCTCGGAGCCAGCGTGCTGGACTCGTTCACCGAGCCGTGGAGCCGGAGCACGAGAATCTCGGCCACGGTATTGAATCGCACGGGGATGCCCGAGGTCCCCACGCCGGACGACGTGATGCCCTGCATGGCTCCGTGACGCCAGGCACCCCGGTAGTAGGCGTGGCCGCGGGAGAGGTGCTTGATGAGGGGAGTGCCACCCGGCAGACACACCTGGCCACCGTGCGTATGGCCACAGAGGTAGAGCGCCACGCCGAGCTTCTCGGCCACGTCGAAGAGCTCGGGGGAATGCACCAGCGCGATGGTGAAGGCGTCGGCGGCGTGCTCGAGGGCGTGGAGCGCCTGGTCCGTGTAGTAGTAGTGAACGTCGTCGGTGCCGATGACCTGGAGACGCTGGCCTCCGCGCTCGAGCACCAGCCGCTCGTTGATGAGCATGCGAATGCCCATCGCCTCCATCGGCGCCACCATGTGACAGTCGTCGTGGTTGCCGAGGATGCCCACGATGCCCTCGCGGGCCCGAATGGCCCGGGCGATCACCTCGAGCCCTTCGATGGTCGCTCGAATCGGCCCGTGGAGCTCGGTGCGGTAGTCACCGGTCAGCACCGCCAGGTCGACCTCGTGACCGCGAACCATCGCGCTCACCCTTTCCGGCAGGCCTGGCATGCCGTCGAGGTGAAGGTCGCTCAGGTGCATGATGGTGAGGCCCTCGAAGGCCGGCGGGAGCTGGGCGAAGGTGAGCTCCAGCTCCCTCACCTCGAGGCGCTCGGCGTTCTGGGTGCCCTGTCGGTAGCGCCCGGTGACGCGCAAGAGCCACTCGAAGGCCTTCATCATGTACAGCAGCACGTACCAGTGGTGGGGGCCCTTGCCGCCCCAGCGCTTGGTCTTGATGTTCGCGGTCTCCATCCAGAATCGGTTGGTCGCCCACAGCATTCGCGCCGAGAGCGCGCCTGGGTTCTCGACCTTCGACTCCGGCTGGCCGTGCATCACTTACTGGGGGAGTGGTTGATCAACAGCCAGTACATGCCGAGCTGCGCGACCACCCGGGCGAACTCCTCGAACCCCACCGGCTTGCTCACGAAGCTGTTCACTCCGTGCTCGTAGCTCCGCAAGATGTCTCGATCCTCGTTGGAGGAGGTCAGCACCACCACCGGTATCCTCCGAGTCTGCTCATCGGCCTTGAGCCGTTGGAGCACCTCGAGCCCATCGACCTTCGGGAGGCGGAGATCGAGGAGGATGACGCTGGGAAAGGTGCCCGCCAGACGGTCAGCATAGGCCCCCTTCCGGAAGATGAAGTCCAGGGCCTCGGCGCCGTCTTTCACCCAGACGAGGTGATTGACCAGTTTGGCTTCCCGCAAGGCCTCCATTGTCAGCTCGGCGTCGGTGGGGTTGTCCTCCACCAGCAAGATCTCGACCTCGTCGTGCGCGCTCATGCTCGTTTTCCTCCTTTGACAACCGAGCACACTGTACTCCAGGTGCCCGCTGGCGCGCCGGGGCATTGGCGACCCCAGGCACGTCGACGTCGCACCTGGAGCACTTCTGCGCAACAGTAGCCCGATGGCCAGGCCATCGCTGCTCGTGGTTGATGATGACTCGGCGCTCGTGGGAGTGCTCACCCGGGCGCTGACCGAGGAGGGCTTCGACGTGGTCACCGCGCGCGACGGCCGGGAAGGTCTGACCACCTTCCTTGCCGGCTCGTTCGACCTGGTCGTCCTCGACGTGTTGATGCCCGAGCTCGACGGGCTCGAGGTGTGCCGGAGGCTGCGGCCGGTCTCCAAGGTGCCCATCGTCTTCCTCACCTCACGCGCCGACGAGGTCGACCGCATCACCGGGCTCGAGACCGGCGCCGATGACTATGTTGCCAAGCCTTTCAGCACCCGCGAGCTGGTGGCCCGCATTCGCGCGGTGCTCCGGCGGAGCGCACCGGGGTCCGAGGCGCCGGCGCCGCTGGGCGAGGTGCTCCAGGCGGGGCCACTCTCCATCGACACCGGCCGGTTTTCGGTGACGTGGAAGGACGCGCCGGCAACCCTGACCCGCTCGGAGTTCCTGGTGCTGGTGGCGCTGGTTCGCCACCGAGGCTTCGTGCTGAGCCGCGAGCGCCTCATCGATCTCGCCCGCGGCGACGACGTCGTCATCACCGAGCGCACCATCGACACCTTCATCAAGCGTATTCGCCAGAAGCTGCACGCCATCGACCCGGCCTTCGACGCCATCGAGACGGTGGTGGGCGTCGGCTACCGGCTCAAGGCGGGGGCTTGATGCGCACTGCCCGCACCACCATCGTGGCCGTCACCGCGGTGATCGTGCTGTTACCCTTCGTGTTGCTCTCGGTGGCCTGGGTCTACGAGCGGGTGTTGGTAGCGGGCGATCTCTCCCTCTTCGAGCGGCTGGCGGTGAGGGCGGCGGCCGAGCCCCCGGAGGCCTGGCGAGCGCTCGCCCACCGCGAGCGGCTCTGGCTGAGGCGGGTGGGGCCCGATGGCGTCGTCTCCTTCGACTCGAACAACCCCGGCGACGCGCAGGGGTTCTCGCTCCTCGGGGGCACCTTCGAGGCCGTGCTCTCGGTGTTCGGCGGCGGCAGCCGGGTGGAGCCGCTCGAGGCCCTCGACACGAACCTGGGCAGCCCTTCGATGCGAGAGGAGGTGCTGCGCGCCCGTGTTGGTGCTCCGGTGGGCATCAGCCGCACCTCGGAGGGAGGCCAATCGCTGGTGGTCAGCTGGGCCCAGACGCTCCCCGACGGCTCGGTGCTGCTCCTCGAGCGAGCCAACCATCGCGGGGTGCGGCAGCTCCTCCTGGTGCGCAACCAGGTTGTCAAGCTGGTCCTCATCCAGCTGGTCGTGGCGCTCCTCATCGTGGTGGTCTTGGGGCGTCGCCTCGTCTCGCCGCTCGAGCGTCTGGCCGCCGGGGCGCGAGGGTACCCAGCGCGGGCCATCGCCGACCCGCCGCTCCTGGCCCGGGAGGACGAGTTCGGCCAGGTGGCTCGAGCCTTCAACGAGCTCGCTCGGTCGCTGGAGGCGCGCCGGGCCCAGACGGTGCAGTTGGCCGGCGACCTCGCTCACGAGCTGAAGAACCCATTGGCCACGATCGAGGCAGCCTCCGAGCTCATGGCGACGACGAGCGATCCCTCGCTCGAGAAGCGGCAGGCGCTGCACGCGACCATTCACGACGCGGTGGCGAGGCTCCAGCGCACCACCGAGGCCTTGGTGGCGGAGGTGAGGCTCGACACCACCCTGGCCGAGGCGCCGCGCGACGAATTCGAGCTGGGCCCGTGGCTCGAGGCGTTGCTCGACACCTACCGTGGCGATCCCCAGCACGCCGGGTGGGTCTTCGAGCTCGAGGTGGGGGAGGGCGTGGGCAGGGTGCACGTGGTGGCCGAGGCCTGGGCGCGGCTGGTGCGCAACCTGCTCGACAACGCGTTGATCCAGCCGTCGACCGAGCGCAGGGTGCGGGTCGAGGTGCGACGAACCGGCGAGGGGCTGGTCACCGACGTCGTCGACTTCGGCCCCGGGGTCTCGCCAGGCAATCGAGACAAGGTGTTTCGGCGCTTCTTCACGGCCAGGCCACCTGGCGAGCCACCGGGTATGGGGCTGGGCCTGTCGGTCGTGCAGTCGGTCGCGCTGGCCCACCAGGGCTCGGTTCACCTGCTGTCTGCTGAGCCTGGCCAAGGTGCGACCTTTCGGGTGCTCGTGCCGTCGCCCCCAGCCTGAGCGACTCCCGCAGCCACGCGGTTGCCACACACAGTCCTTGGGGCTTCCTCCCGGGGCCCCTTCGCCGCTCACCACCCGGGCCGATACTGCCTTCGGACCAGATGAGGAGGCAGCATGAACGGGAAGACGACTCAAGGTGAGGCGCAGCCGGTGGTGAGGCGCCACGTCGAGGTGGAGAAGCTCGAGACGAACGTGCTGGGCTACGCCGGGGCGGCGCTGCTGGCGCTCGCAGCGGTGTTCCTGTGGCGGGAGCTCGAGGTGCCCGCCGAGGTGGTGGTGGTGCTGGGCGCGGCTGGCGCGGCGGTGGGAGCCTCGGTGTTGGCGCGGCTCAAGGTGCCGCTGGTGGGGCCGGCGCTGTTGCTCGGGGCGACCGGGGTGGGGGCGCTGTGGTACGGCGCTTCGCGCGAGCCGCTGCTGCTCGTCGGCCTGGTGGTGTCCTTCGGCGCGGCGATCGGGCTCGCGATGCTCGAGCGGCGTGGGCCCGCGCTGGAGTCGACCCAAGCTCGCTGGCACCGGCTGCTCTCGTGGCACGGAGTCGCGGTGTCCGGGTTGGTGAGCTCCTTCGCGCTGTACTTTCAGATCTTCGACGCGTCGGATCTCTCGCTCCAGGGCTTCGTGGCCCGGCGGGCCTTGCTGTCACTGGGGTGGCTCTTCGCTGGTGTCGGGTTGGTGCTCCATGGTCGAAGCCGGCGAGCGACCGAGATCCGTGACGCGGGCTTCCTGGTGCTCGCGGCCGCCGTCGCCAAGCTCCTCGTCTACGACACCACGCACCTCGACGGGCTGCTCCGCGTCGGCGCGTTGGCGGTGGGAGGGGCCGTGCTCCTGGCGTCGGCGGCCATGGTGCGTCGCCTCAACTCGGGGGTGAAGTGACATGAGCCCCTTCATCGCCGTGGTGGTGGCCGCGACGTGCTTCGCGCCGAACGACGCTGCGCCGGGGTGGAAGCAGGTGGCCCTGCCCGACGACGCTCGCGCCCTGGCCGCTCCAGAGGGCGTGGCGCAGTTCCGCTCCGACGAGTGGGTGACCGTGGTCGACGAGCGCAGCGAGCTGTTCCTGTCCGGGGCCGAGTCGTTCGGTGGCAGGACATCGTTCGAGCTCACGTTGGGGGAAGGTGGGCGCTCGCTCGAGGTGCACTTCGAGCGGCCGCTGAGGGGCGCGAAGGTCGACGTGACGGCATGGGGGCCGATGGGCGCGATGACGTTGATGAATGAGCAGCGCGTGGGTGGCGCGACCCTGGCGCTGACATGGGGGGCCAATGACGTGCGGGTCGTGACGGTGCGGGTGCACGAACACCTGAGAGAGCGCCCGGTGGTGCGGGCCTACCGGAGCGTTCGCCAGGCACCGGCGGCGACGTTGCATGACTCGCCCGCCTTCCGGTTGCCCCGCTCGCTCTACTATCTCCAGCCTGTTGGGCCACTGGTGACCCTCTGCGATGAGCCGGGTCGGGTGTTGATCGTCCCAGCGGGAGCCCCAGCTCCGAAGGCTCTTCCGATGCCGGTGAGCCTTCGGCGACTGTGAGGTGGCCCGAGCTCTGGGCGGCAGGTCGGGCGCGAGAAGGACGGGTCGCCTCTCTCCGACCAAGGGAGCGCCCTTCCTTCCGGCTGCTCTGGAGCTCAATTCCCGCTGAGGGCTTCGGGAGCCCGGCTCACCCGTGAACGACGGCCCCGAAGCGTCGCATTCGCTCGTCTTCCTCAGGTGAGAGCGGGCCCTTGTCGAGGGCAGCGAGGTTCTCGAGCAGCTCACGCTGATTCGCCGGCCCAGTGAGGACGACGTCCACGTGGGAGCTCGAGAGGCAGAAGCGATAGCAATCTCCGGCCGTCATCGGCTCGCCGTCCCACCCGTTGGGCTTCTTGAGCAGCTTCCTCCACGAGGTCGCGGTGTAGGCGACGACGTTGGGGTTGCGGCGGCCGAGGTGCGGGAAGATGTCGCGCTCGGCACCTGGGTGCGCGGCGTTGTAGCGAATCATGAAGTGGTCGATGACCGAGTCTTCGGCCAGGCGGCCGGCCCGAGGTCGATCGTGGATCGACACGCCGATGGAGCGGATCTTCCCCTCTTCCTTGAGCTTCTCGAGCGCGCCCATGGTATCGGCGATGGGAACGTCGTGGTTGGGCCAGTGAATCTGGT
>PMBV01000293.1 GCA_003153055.1 Myxococcales bacterium | reverse complement strand
CGGGTGCGCGTGCGCGTGCGTGCGCGCGTGCGGGCCTCAGCTCGGGGACGCGGACGGGCGCGCATTCACGGGCACCGTCGTAACAAGTCGCCCAATCGGATCGTGGTCAGACGTCAGACTTGGGCCGTCAGACGTGAGCCGCCAGACGTGAGCCGCACCCGGGCACGCCCCCGAACGCGCACCCGGCCCCGGGCAGTTCCTCCCCCCACTTCCCTCTAGAACGGCGCGTCCTCATCACTCGGCGGAGGCACATCATCCGCCGGAGGATCCTCCCCTCGTTGCCGAGCGATCTCCCCCTCTATCGCCGCCAACAATACCCGCTCCTTGTCATGGAACCGAGCCTTGCCCGGGTCAGCCAGCGAGCGCTTCGATCCATTGGCGTAGAACTCAAGGTCCTGCAGCGTCGCCCCGGCGATGGGCATGCCCTTGCTGCGCCCGTAGTTCGGGAAGACCATATCCGACGACCCACCACCACCCGGCGGAGCGCTCCTCGGGGCAGCCCTCTGCGCCGGCGGCCGAGCGCCCTCGGGCCGCAGGGACATCGGCTCGAGGTTCAGCGAAAAACCCTCCCCCGCCTTCACCGCGGAGCCGACCCGCACGTGCTCAACGCTCCCATCGGGCCGGGTCACCGCAACTGTCACTGTCCATGTTTCACTCATGGCGCGCACTGGAGCACGCTCTCGCTGGACCCTCAAGAGCGCCGGACCTCCAGACTCGCGCGGGCCCATCGGCCGGCGCTCAGCCCTCCCACCGGCTCATCGCCGACCTCAACGCCGTCAGCCTCGCCAGAAGCTCAGCCCGGCGCGTCGTCAAACCAACCATGAAGGCCACCACCGCGAGGCCGAGCGCCGCCAGGAGAATGGCCCCGAGCCGTGGCTCCGCGAGGCCCTGCCGAACCAGTGTCGCCACCACCGACGTCACCAGGAAGGCGGTGCCGATCAACACGAAGCTCCGAATCCTCAGCGCCGCGCCGACCCCGACGCCGATGACGCACACCACCACCGCGAAGAAGAGCCCCCAGGCCGTGGTGAAGCTGAGCGGACGCCAGGACGCCGCCGCGTACACCGCCGTCATCGCCACCGCCCGCAGCTTCACCTGCACGTCACGCCCCAGCTCGGCCCGGAACGCGGAGCTGAGCGCCAGCACCGAGAGCCCCGCCGGCAGCGCGAGATCCACCACGCCGTGCCAGCCGCTGGCGAAGAACGCCGCCACCATGCCGGCGTTGAACGCAATCGCCGAGACCGACGCGCCAACCCGACGAAGCCCCGTGCGGGCGAGCCACCCGTAGTGACCGGCGGCCACCAGGAGCAGCAGCACCATCGGCTCGGCTGAGCTCCACGGAGCAGCCACCAGCGCCACCATGGGCCAGGTCACCGCGCCGCCTCGGAGGGCCTTCGCCACCCGAGGCCGCTCCTCTCGCCCCGCGAAGAGCGCGAGCCCCCATACCAAGCTTCCCCACACCATGCCCGCCCAGGCCTCGAACAACCCGGGAGACGCCCCGGCGCCCAGCCGACGCGAGGTCAGCACCGTCACCACCACCACCGCCTGGGCGAGCCAGGCAGCGGCGCCATCATCGTGACGCAGCGCCCGCAGCGCAGCGCCACCCAGCAGCGCCACGCCCGCCAGCGCCGCCACGCCGGTCTCGAGGGCGTGCGGCCCCGACAGCAGTGAATCAGCGATGGAGAGCTCGAGCAGACCAACCGAGCCCAGCGCCAGCCCCACCACCCGAGACTGGCCCCCAGCTCTCCACGACGCGGCGAGCGCCAGGAGCGATGTCGCCAGCGCGAAGTACGGCAGCACCAGTGCTGGCGGCGCCCCAGTGGAGAGCACCGCGCCCACGTGCACCACCACCAGGTGGCTCGCCAGCCAGCTCGCCGCCCAGCCGAGCCACTCCAGCCGCGGCCGGCGAAACACGACACTCCAGCTCGTCACCGCCGCCAGGGCCCACACCATCGGCACCGCCGGCGCGCGCACCTCGAGGCCGACCACGGCCACCGCCGCCACCGACGTCACCCACCCAGCGTAGAGCCAGGTCCGAGCGACCGGCTCCTGGCCGACTCTCCAGGCGCCCAGCCAACTCATCGCGGCGCCCAACACACCCAAGGCGAGCCCGGCCTCCTCCCTCGGAACGAGGACGACCAGCATCAGGCCCCCCAGCGCGGTGCCCACGGAGAGCTCGAGCGGCACCGGCGTCAACAGCAGCACCGCCGCCGCCACCAGCCACCACTGCGAGGGCACCGTGAGCGACAGCAGCACCAGCGCCGCGCTCCCCCACCACCAGGGAAGACTCAGCGGCTGCGAGAAGCGCACCCCCAACCGCTCGAGGACCCGGCGGGCCGACGAGGCCACTGACTCCAACCTCAGCACCGCCGCCACGGCCGCGGCCACCGTCGCCACCACCGGGCCCCATGGCGCCACCGCCCGCGAATGCAGGTGCACACCCGCGGAGAGCACCGCGGCGCCCCACAGCCACCACCAGCCCATGAGCCCACCAGCCTCCAGGAGCGCCAGCGGCAGGGTCGCGGTGGCCAGCGGGTCTCCCAACCTCACCGAGGCAAGCAGGGCCAGCCCCACCGCGCCGAGCGACGCCGACACCACCGTGCCCTCGCGACCCTTCCACCCCAGCACGTCCTCAACCGCTCGAGGGAAGCGGCGCACCAGCGGCGCCAGCGCCATCAACGCCCACGCCACCGGGAGCTGAAGAGCGGGCACGACGGCAGCCACCGCCGCCGCGCCGAGCAGGGAGAGCGCGGGGAGCTCTCCTCCCACCGAGGCGATGGCGACGACCCACGCAACGCTCCCTGCGAGCGAGGCGCGCTCGAGCCCCGTGGCGGCGCCGACGGCGATGGCCATTACCACCAGCGGGGCTCTGGGCGTGCCACCGGGGAGCCCGAGAAGCCCAAGGCCCTTGTCCGTGCCCAACAGCAGCCGCCCAAAGACGAAGCTCACCGCCGGCGCGACGAGGAGCACCAGGGGCGAGCTGTGCCGGTCGACCAGCCCCACGGCAGCCGAGAGCGCGAGACCGAGCACGAGCATCGCCACGTGCCGGGTGCTCCGCGCCCAGAAGAGCGGCAGGACCACCGCCGCCACGAGCCAGGGGCCACGGTGCTCCGCGACCCCGAGAGCGAGGAGCATCGCCGCGCACAGCGACGCCACCCACGCGACCGAGCCTCGATTGAGGACGAAGCGAAAGGTCGACTCCCATTCCTCCAACAGCGCGATGACCGAGAGGGCCGCGGCCATCGCCACGAGGCCATCAGGCATGGAGAAGAAGGCGGCCGCGAGCAGCAGCGAGGCGAGGGGCACGGTGACGACCGGCCACAGCGCCGGGGTCGCCAGGAGCGCCACCGCCGCGGCCTGCACCAGGCTCAGCCGCCACTCACCCGGCAGCCCAACACACCCTTGGGCCAGCACCACCAGCAGCGCGGCCAGCCACACACCTTGCCAGGTCCGGCCGCGACGCACGGCGTGCACCGAGGTGCCCAGGGCCACGAGGGCGGCCAACGCCTGCGCCTGCCACGGCTGGTAGAATGAGAAACGCTGCGAGAGCGGCGCCATGGCCGCCACCAGGAAGAGGAGGCCCGTGCCGGCGACGAGGTCGAGCCACCGCGAGCTCCAGCGAGCCCGCACCGTGAAGCGAGAGCGCCGAACAGGTTGCCCGACCGTCGCGAGGCGAGCGAGACCGAAGCGAGCCGGGCACACGAGCGACGAGCACCGGAGCTGTGCCGTTGGGCCCAGCGAGGAGCGCAGGAGAGAGTCTGCCCGGCGCAGCGAGAGGATCGTTCGCCGCAGCAGGTTGGGAAACCTGTTCGGCGCTCTGGCCCATGTCAGCCCAGCTCCACCCAAGGCCAGGCTCACGGTCGGCCAGTCGCGCGCGTCGAGCAACTCCCAGAGCGGGCCCGCCAGCGCCGCCGCGACCGCCACCGGGAAGAAGGCGAGCCGACGCGACGGGCCCGGCGACCGGGGGAGCCCCAAAACCGCCCCCAGCGCGCCGAGGCTCAGCATCCACGACGAGCCCACCCGCACCACCAGGAGTAACGGCACAAAGAGCGCCACCGAGAGCAACCGCGCGTCGTCCACGTTGCGGGCCACCAGCAGGGCCGCCGCCGACGCCAGCACCAGCGCGAGCGCGTCTGACGCCGCCGAGCCTCCGCTGAAGGCCGCCCCGACGGCGATGGCCACGAGCAGCATCGCCGAGGCCGAGTGGGCCTCCCGCGCCGCCTTGAGGCTGGGCACCGACACCAGCGCCGCGAACAACGCCACCGCCGCGATGGGCCAGGCCAGGTGCGTGGCGGCGAAGAGCGCGACTCCGGTGGCGACCGCGAGGGCCGCCGACGAGCGAGTGAGCTCGGCTCGACCGGTCCACCCGGCCAGCCCCAACGTCGTCAGCGTCAGCACCGGGAGCGCGAGCAGCGCCGGCCGTGCGTCGTGGGCGATGGAGACCAGCGCCAGACCGCCGAACGCCAGCGCTCCCCACGCGGTGCAGCGGAGCAGCATGTCGGCCCGCGCCCGCGCCCCCGGGTCGGACGCGGCGGCCTTCCGTACCGCGACGAGGCCCACGGCGACGACGTACAGCGCGGCGTAGACCGAAGCGTAGCTCGGCGGCAGCGGCGCGGTGGAGTAGCCGAGGGCGGCCTTGAGCAACCCGTACCACTCCACCACCACATGCGGGACCAGCTGGTCGACTCGCTGAAAGGCGACGTAGCCGAACACGTAGGCGGGCACGAGCCAACGCGCCGCCACGGCCGGAGCTGGCCCCCTGCGCCGAGCCAACCGGGCCGTCGTCAGCGTCGCCAGCAGCGCGGCGAGGACGAAGGACGGGGCCTCGGCGAAGAAGGCTGGCCACAGCACCACCGTCTGAGCCGCGACGACCAGCACCGCCAGCCCATCGGCAGCCTTGCGTTCGGCGGGCCGCCCAGGCCGAGCTCGGGGCGCGAAGAGCTCGAGGGCCACCAGCGCGAAGGCCGACAGCGCTACGGCGTGCACGCCCCAGAGACTGGGCCCACCTCCGGCATCAGCCGCGACGTGCAGCCGCGCCGCGAAGAGGAAGACGGCGTAGGCCATGGCGGCGAGAGAGAAGCTGGCCGCTCGACTCGCGCCCACCGCCGGGCCGTGTCGCCAGACGATGAGCCCCACCAGCACGACCGGGAGCAGCTCGAGCCACACCAGCGGCCCCAGCGCCAGCACCGGCGCCGCCCCGAGGACCAACGTGGCCCCACCGAGCGCCACGGCCACCGCGCCGACTTCTTCTCGTCGGCGGGCCAAGTCATCGCAGTCGCTCCAGGCATCGCGGGCGACTCGGGAGGCCAGCGCTCCGGCGAGGACCGCCTGGCCCAGGAGCAGCGGCCAGGCGATGAAGTGCCCGCTTACCAGCGGCCCCAAGGCCACCGTGGCCAACGGCGCCACCGCGGCGGCGATGCGCCACAGCACCCGAGAGGCCGGTCGCGTCGACTCCCGACGAGACAGCATGTGGGCCCAGCCCGCGAAGCCCAAGGTCCAGAACACCGCCAGGCCGAAGACCGTCAGGGCGCGGTTGGTCGAGCTCATCGACGCCCAGGCATCGGAGACGAAGGTGAACGTACCGGCGAGGATGAGGAAGGCTCCGATGAACCAGCCGACGCTCTCCCCCAGCACCGGCTTCCAGAAACGTTCCCAGGTCGACGGGCCAGCGCTCACCGCGACCTTGGGCGGCCTCGGCATCCTCCGAGGGGGCAGTGGAGGCTCCGTCGCTGGGGCGGCGACCGGCGGGGCATGCGGGCGCTCGGGCGGGGCTTCGTGGTCGGGTTCGCGGTGAGGCTCCAGCGACGCAGCGGGGTCCTCGCGCGGCTGGGGACCCTGCGAGGTCGCAGGTGAATCCGTGGCCACGGACCCAGCGGGTTTCGACTCCGCCAGGGCGTTGACCAACGCCCGCTCTTCGGCGCCATACCGCTGGCGGAGCACGGCCGTGAGTGCCACCGGCACCACATCACCCCACCGCGGCATCTCGGCCAGCAGCCACCGGACGTGCGCGAGATCCCGCTCCACTTCAGCCGGAGAGCGTGAGACGAGCGCAGCCCCGCACACCACGCAATATCGACTCTTCACAGGCCGTTCGCGCTGGCACGGTTGGCAGTACATGGGCTCCTTCTTCCAACTCCCGTCTGCTCTACTCACTCCCGAAGGCAGTTGATGTGTGATGATCTCAAAATGCGTTCGCGCAGTCGATGCTGACCCGCCTCCCGGTTGACGAGCCAGTGGCTCGTAGGTTGCTTATCAACATGGGGACATGGGCTTGCCACTGATCCAGTCTTCGGGGACCGCGCGTGTGCTGCTGGCAGACGACGAGGCGGTGACGCGACGATTGTTGGAAGCGCACCTCGAGAAGGCGGGCTTCGAGGTGGTGACCGTCTCCGACGGGCTCTCGGCGTGGAACGCGCTCCAGGCAGAGAACGCTCCGCCCTTGGTGGTGCTCGATTGGAACATGCCGGGGCTGGACGGCCCGGAGATCTGCCGACGGGCCCGCGAAGTGAAGAAGCGTGGCTACACCTACATGGTGATAGTCACCGCGAGGAACGAGAAGCGCGACGTCGTCGAGGGCCTGTCGGCGGGCGCTGACGACTACGTCTCCAAGCCGGTCGACCCTGAGGAGCTGATGGCGCGGCTCCGCACTGGCGAGCGCATCATCGCGCTCGAGAAATCGCTCCAGACCAAGGTGCAAGAGCTGGAGGACGCGCTCGAGCACGTGAAGGAGCTGCAGGGGATGATCCCCATCTGCATGCACTGCAAGCGCATCCGCAACCAGGAGCAAATCTGGGAGCGCGTGGAGACGTACTTCGAGCATCGCTCAGACGCCCGCTTCAGCCACGCCCTGTGCAGCGAGTGCCTGCAGAAGTACTACCCGGAGTCCGACGACCCCGAGTAGCTTCGCGCGCTTGACCGTGGCGCACTCGAGCAAGACAGGCCGCGCGGCGCTCAAGGGCGCTCGGCGCGTGGTGGTGAAGCTGGGGACCAACGCCCTCACCCACTCGACGGGCCGGCTCCATCGGCCTCACCTCGAGCGGCTGGCCGCCCAGCTCAAGGAGGTCGCCACGAGCCGCCAACTCGTGGTGGTGTCGTCGGGCGCCATCGCCCTCGGGGTGGAGCGCCTCGCCCTCAAGGAGCGCCCCAGGGACATTCCCGGCAAGCAGGCCTGCGCCGCCGTGGGCCAGAGCCGGCTCATGCGCGAGTGGGAAGAGGTGCTGGCGCCCCGGGTCGTGGCCCAGGTGCTCCTCACTCACTCCGACGTGCAGGATCGCCGGCGCTACCTGAACGCCCGGCACGCGCTGGAGCGGTTGCTCGACTCCGACGTCATTCCCGTCATCAACGAGAACGACACCGTCTCGGTCGACGAGATCAAATTCGGCGACAACGACACCCTGGCTGGGCTGGTGGCCGGGCTGGTGGGCGCCGACACCCTCATCATCCTCTCCGACGTCGAGGGGCTCTACGACGCCGACCCGCGCACCCACCCCGATGCCCACCTGGTGCCCGAGGTCCGTGGCGTGACGCGCGCCATGCAGGCCTGGGCCGGAGGCGCCGGCACCAGCGTCGGCACCGGAGGCATGGCCACCAAGCTCCGCGCCGCCATGCGAGTCACCGAGCAGGGCCTTCGCTGCGTCATCGCCGCGGGCCACGCCCCCGACGTGCTGACCCGGGTGCTCGGCGGCGAGAACGTCGGCACGCTGTTCGAGCCAGTGACCGACTCGCCGAGGCACGCCCGCACCGCGTGGATCGCCCACGCCCTCAAACCCAAGGGCACGCTCATCGTCGACGCAGGTGCGCAGGACGCGGTGGTGCTGCGCAAGAAGAGCCTGCTCCCGTCGGGGATTCGCCGAGTCGACGGCAACTTCAGTCAGGGTGACCCGGTGGATCTCTCCTCGGTCGACGGCGGCGTCTTCGCGCGGGGCCTGGCGGCCTATGGCGCCGATGAGCTGAGGAAGCTCGCCGGCAAGCGCACCGCCGACATCGAGGCGACACTGGGCTACCGCGGCCTCGACGAGGCGGTTCACCGAGACGACCTCGCGGTGCTGGAGCACTCGTAGCGACGCGGGGTGGTGCCCGCGCAAGAACAACGAAATCGTCCGCGTCAAGAGGGTGAAGCCCTTGCGTCGCGGAGGTGCGCGCGGTTTCGTTGGCGGCCGGCGGGCGTGGGGCGCAGAAGGTTCAGGCGCCAGCGATTCGCAGCGGAGGCTCGATGTTGCGCACCAGCGTTTTTGCCAAGTCGATGCAGGAGGCGGGGGGCGCACTCCTCGGGCGCGCGCTCGACCCCCGTCGGTGGATGCTCCCCGGTCGGCGAGTCACCAAGGACAACATCTGCGAGGTGGGCGCGGTGCACGTCTGCGCCACCGTCGACATCACTCCCACGCTCGAGACGTTCCTCCGGGTGTCGTTCCGAGGGCCCGAGCTGTCACCGATGGAAGCGGCCGAGCTGCTCGAGGAGTTCGTCTCGACGCGCTTTCCCTTCGTCCCGAACACCGAGTGGTTCGTGGAGATCGACGCCCGCAAGTGGATCCACTTTTCCCGCCGGTACACCCAGCCTCACCTCCTGGCATGAAGTGTCCCCTCGGGGCGTCGCTGGCCAGCCTCCTCGGCTGGCTCTTCGCGAGGCGGCGCTCCAGCCCTCCGCGGCCAGAAGCGTGAGCGACGAGCGGGCCGTCGTGAGCTTCGATGACCTGAGCGGGTGGCTCCTGGAGCCGCTCGATCGAGCGCGCGCGGGCCTGTATCGGCTGGCGGCCCCGCTCCTCAAGGGCCTCTACGCCAACCGCGAGCGCCGGGTGTTCTGGCTCGGAGTCTTCTCGGTCTCCACCTCGCTCCTCTTCACCGCCTTCGTCCCGCTGTGGCTGCTTTCGCTGGGGCCCGTCATTCTCGGGGTGCCTCACCTGTTGGCCGACGTGCGGTACCTGGTGGTGCGCCCGGGGCTCCACCGGCAGTGGGCGTTCTGGCTCGCCGTGCCCGCGCTGCTGGCCGTGGGTCTGGGCGCGCCCCCGGCGGTGGGGCTCCTGGCCCTCTTCCCCGCGGCGCTCGCTCCTCAGGCTCGTGGCGTGGGCGCGCGAGTGCTGGTGCTGCTGGGAGCCACGGCGCTGGTCACGGTGGCGCTGCGATGGGAGCTGCCCTTCATCGTCGGCCTGGTGCACCTCCACAACGTCATCGCGGTGGGGCTGTGGCTCCTGCTCCGGCGGCGGGGGCCGTCTGGGGTGGCGACGCTGGGGCTCATCGCCGCGGTGGCTGCCTTCATCCTCTTGGGAGGGGTCGACCCGCTCGTCACCCTGGCTCGGGGCTGGGAGGCGAACGCCACCGGCAACCGCTTCGACGACTTCGTGGCCGGCGCCGCGCCAGGGGTGAGCGGCCCGTGGGCCCAGCGGCTGGTGTTGTCCTTTGCCTTCATGCAGTCGGTGCACTACGGCGTCTGGCTCCGGTTGGTCCCCGATGACCTGAGACACCGGGCCGCCCCGAGGCCCTTCAAAGCGAGCTGGGCCGCGTTGCGCGCCGAGCTGGGGGTCTGGCCTTTGGCTGGCTTCACCCTGGCTGCCCTGGCCATCGCCGCGTGGGGAGCACTGGACTTGCACGGGGCTCGCTTGGGCTACCTGCGGCTGGGAGCCTTTCACGGGTACCTCGAGCTGGCGGTGCTCGCCTTCTTCGCGGTGGGGCGGCGGGCGTGATGGGCCACCTCGGGCGGTGGCTCATCGGCTTCGCCTTCACCCAGGCCATCGAGGTGCCGCTGTACCTGCGGCTGACCGGCTCGTGGCGGGTGTCCTTCTGGGCGAGCGCGCTGACTCACCCGGTGGTGTGGTTCATCTTTCCCCTGCTGCCGCTCCCCTACTGGCTGATGCTGGGGTGCGCCGAGACCTTCGCGGTGGTGGTGGAGGGCGAGTGGCTCAAGTGGAACGGCGTCGACCGCTCGTACTTTCTGAGCCTCCTCGTCAACGCGACCAGCTTCACCGTGGGGATGCTGCTGCGGCAGACCTTCGGCGCGCCCTGAGCGTCACTCCACCGAGCGATTCCCCACTGCCACGGCTAGCATGTAAGGGGGTCCTATGAACAAATTCAAGCTCAAGCCAGGCATCGTCACCGGTGACGCGCTGTTGGAGTTGTTCGCCTACTGCAAGGCGGCGCAGTGCGCGCTCCCGGCCATCAACGTCATCGGGTCGCACGTCGCCAACGCGGCGATGGCGGCGGCGAAGGAAGCCCGCGCACCCATCATCATTCAATTCTCCCATACGGGGGCCCAGTTCGTCGGCGGCAAGTCGCTCGACAACTCCAAGCAGCAGGCCTCCATTGCCGGGGCCATCGCCGGGGCGCTGCACGTGCGCACCCTGGCCGAGGTGTACGGAGTGCCGGTGGTGCTGCACACGGACCACGCGGCCAAGAAGCTGCTCGGCTGGGTCGACGGGCTGCTCGACGCGGGCGAGAAGTACTTCGAGAGGAACCGCGAGCCCTTGTTCAGCTCGCACATGCTCGACCTCTCCGAGGAGCCGCTCCGCTCGAACATCGAGCTGAGCCAGGCCCGGCTGACCCGCATGGCGAAGATGCGGATGACGCTGGAGATCGAGCTCGGGGTCACCGGCGGCGAAGAAGACGGAGTGGACAACAGCGGCGTGGAGCACAGCAAGCTCTACACGCGCCCGGAGGACGTGCTGGCGGTCTACGACGCCCTTGGGCCGGTGGGGAGCTTCACCGTGGCGGCCTCCTTCGGGAACACCCACGGGGTGTACGCGCCTGGCAACGTGAAGCTGAAGCCCACCATCTTGCACGACTCCCAGAAGCACATCGAGGCGGCGAGGAAGACCGGGCCCAAGCCGGTGAACTTCGTGTTCCACGGAGGGTCTGGCTCGAGCCCAGAAGAGATCCGCGAGGCCGTGTCGTACGGCGTGGTGAAGATGAACATCGACACCGATACGCAGTTCGCGTTCCTCAGCCCGATCAAGAAGTTCATGGACGAGAAGGACGCGTACCTGAAGTCTCAAATCGGCAACCCCGAGGGGCTCGACGCGCCAAACAAGAAATACATCGACCCGCGTGGGTGGCTGTATTTGGGTGAGAAGGGGGTCACCGCCCGCTTGGTGGAGGCCTTCAAAGACCTGGGGGCGTTCGAGAAGTTCGAGCTCTGAGCCTCAGCCCCGCGGCCCGAGGAGGTGGTGGTACCGAAGCGGCTGGGCCACGTTCTTCACCGGAGTCTCGGTGAGCGGGCCCAACTCGAGGTCGGCCAGCTCCGGGTCAGGCTCCTCGGCCAGGGCGCGCGCGATAGACTCCATCACCAGCGTCTCGCGGAAGCCCCCCAGGGCCTGGAGCCGGGCGGTCTGGTTCATGCCAGTGGAGAAGGACGTGTAGTTGCGGTTGGGGCCGAACAGGCCGCAGAAGCTGTTGGCCAAGTTGACTCCCACTGCCACGCCCAGCCCAGGCACCTTGAGCCGCTCGGAGAGGCTCGACAGCTCAGGGTGCGCGCTCATCTGCTCGCGAGTGAAGCGCTGGATCTCGATGGCCGCCTTCACCGCGTTGGCCGCCCGGTGGCCGCGGCTGTCTTTGAAGAACGGCGGGCCCCACAGGCCGATGACGCAATCGCCCACCATCTTGTCGAAGACGCCCCCGTAGCGGTGGAGGATACGCACCGCCTCGTTGGACCAGTCGTCGACGAAGGTGCCGATGCGCTCGGGCCGCTCCAGCACCTGCTCGCAGATGCGGGTGAAGCCGTTGATGTCTGCGAAGAGAAGGCCCACTTCTTCGGCGCGAGGGGCGAGGTGTCGCTCGTACTCGGGGTCCTTGAGCAGCTCGTCGATGGTGCTCGACGAGAAGAACTGGGCCAGGTGAATGCGCTCCCGGTTGTAGTCGATGAGCCGCTGGGCCAGCGTCGCGGCCAGGAGCCGCAGCAGGTCCATCGCGTAGGCCGAGAACCCCTCCCCTCCCCACACGGTGAGCTTCCCCAGGGCGTCGGCCGAGGCACCACCGCTGATGAGTATCGTCTCCATCGCCCGGCGATCGCCCAGCACTTCACGGAGATGCGGGTCGGCCGGTTGCACCAGCTCGGCCCCGTGCTGCCGAATGGCCGCGTCGAGCTCAGGGTAGCGGCGCCCGTTGGAGGCCCGGTCGAGCTGCCCGTGCCTGTAGAGCCGGTAGTGGAGCGCCTGCCCGTCGACCGCGTCGCGGAACAGCAGCATGAAGCCGGGGAGCCGAACCCGCTCACACAGGGCGCGCACGGCGCCGTCCATGCCCACCTCGAAGACCCGGTTGGCCAGGGCGTGGTTGATGGCGACCAAGAGCTGCTGCTTCTCGACGGCGGTCTGCACCGAGGCCAGGACGGTGTCGAGCTCCTCGGCGACGGTCTCAAGCATGCGGGCCAGGCGGGCGGCGTCGGCGGTGCGGTCACCCTCGAAGTACAGCCCGATGGACCCCACGTGATGGCCGACGACGTCGAGGGCCTGGGACACCAGCGTCAAGCCCCCCTCGACCACCCGCACGCCCCAGTGCGCACCGGCGAGGGCGGTGCCGGGGAAGACGCCTCCGAATTCGCCATGGTGGTAGGTGGTGGTCTTGAGCTCCTCGTCGAGCGTGGTGACGGCGGCGCCGCGAGCACCCACCCAGGCCAACAGCGGGGGGAACAGCCGCCGGAAGGTCTGCTCGAGGTTCTCCTTGGCCCGGAGCGATTCCTCGAGGAGGTCATCGACCGCTCGGTTGACGTCCCGAAGCTCCCTGAGCTCCTCCAGCGTCAGTTCGGTGGAATCCATGAGCCTCGGGGAAACCTAACCCTGCCGTCCGAGGCGGCCAAGGGCTCCCACCCCGAGCCCGACGATTTCGACGGGGGCAAAGTGTGGCGCTACACTCCCGGCCATGCTCTTCGCCGCCGCCGCCGCCTTCGTGATGACCACGTCCATCGGCACCAAGCCAAACACCTACAGCGAGCGCTGGCTGTGCGACTTGTGGGCCGGGGCACAGTGCCACGCCACCAGCTGCAAGAAAGACGGAAAGGACCGCTGCCAGGCGGTGTCCAAGCAGTGCCAGCAGACGAGCCGGCGCACCACGGTGGACGGGGCCAGGGCCGAGAAGCGAGCCGCCTGTGCCCGCGCGCTCCTGAAGGAGGCCTGCGGTGCACCCACGCCACCCGAATGCGACGGGCTCCTCTGAAGCTGAGGCGCCCCTCGAGGGATGGACGAAGGAAGCCCTGTGGAGCGAGGTGCTTCAAGGCCCCCGCCGGCTGACGCTCAGACTGACCGACACGCAGGTCATCGAGCGCCCAGACCTTCTGCAGGTCATCACCCCCTCTCTGCGCGCCGGAGGGCTCAACGAGGTGGCCTTCTGCGACTTCGAGCCGGGCCACGCCGATGAAGAAATCGACCTCGCCCTCGCTCGCTTTGCCCAGGCCCGGGTGTCGTTCCGCTGGGGCGTGTTCCCCGATTGCCGGCCGCTCAACCTCGCCCAGCGACTGACCGAGCGGGGTCTGGTCTCTCACACCGTGCAGGCCCTCTTTCGCTCGACGGAGCACTCGCCACCGACGCCCCGAGCCGGGCTCGAGCTGACGAGGGTCGACGAGCGGAGCCTCCCAGAGTTCTCGAGGGTGATGGCCGAGGGGTGGGGGCTCGACCCGGAGCCGCTGCGAGCGGTGCACCGAGCATCGTTGACCGACGAGAGAACGTACCTCTCTCTCGCCCGGGTGAGCGGCGTGGGAGCCGGCGTGGCCACGGCTGTCCTGTCGGAGCGGGCCGTGCTGCTCCTGGGCGCGGTGGTGTTGCCCCAGTTTCGCCGGAGGGGCGTGTACCAGGCGCTGGTGTCGAAGCGGCTCCTCGACGCCCGGGCTGTGGGGCGGTCGCTCGCCGTCACTCACGCCATGGCCACCACGTCGGCGCCCATCCTCAAGGCGCTGGGCTTCTCCGAGGCGTTCCAGTTCGAGAGCTTCGGGCCGAGGTACCGGTAGCGGGGCGGCCGGGGAGCCTCCTCTTTTCCACTTCTTGGAGCCGCGCCTTTGGGTGCTAGGATCCAGCCAACGTGAAGCAGGCGCCCGCGACCGAGTCCACCAAAGGCCCCTCCTACGAGGAGAACGAGGAGATCGGGGAGGCTGAGCCCAGCTCGGTCGAGGCGCGGTTCCCGCTCGACATCCATAAGAAGGAGTTCACGATCTTCGAGCTCCACCGGAAGTGGGTACAAGGCCACCTCCGGCTCCAGCCAGAGTTCCAGCGAGCGTTCGTCTGGCTAGAGTCCAAGCAGATCAAGCTCGTAGAGTCGGTCCTGGCCTCCATCCCACTGCCCGTCATCTACCTTTCGCAGGACGCGCAGAGCGACTTCGACGTCGTTGACGGCCAGCAGCGGCTCACGACCCTGTTCGGGTTCATGGAGGGGCGCTTTCCGGACGCCAACGCGGAGACAGTGATTCGGAGGCGGGACTCGGAGCCTGGGCAGGGGAAGGTGTTCAAGCTCCACGGGCTTGAGCTGCTCGCGGAGCTCAACGGCCTGACGTTCGACACCCTCGATCCCAAGACGCGTCGGAAGTTCGAAGACACGCAGCTCATCTGCTTCGTCCTCAATCCGACGACGTCGCCCCGCGCGAAGTTCGAGATCTTCGGGCGACTCAACGAGGGCGCGATGCCGCTCACGCCACAGGAGCTCCGCAACGCGCTGTTCCGCGGCCCCGGCCTCGATCTCCTCCGAAGGCTCGCCGGGCCTTCGTCGCGCTTCCGCCAGGTTGCGGGCGCCGATCGATCCTACGCACGGATGCGCGCCGACGAGCTCGTCCTTCGTGGCATCGCTTTCTCGTGGCGCGGGTGGGGGGACTACAAGGGCGACCTCAAGGCCTTCCTCAACGAGTCGCTCCTCCACCTGAACAAACTCAGCAAGGCTGACCGAGAAGGCGTGGCGCAGGCCTTCTCGCACGCCGTCGACTTCGCCGAGCACGTCTTTGGACACAACGCCTGGCAGCGGTTCGATCGGGAAAAGAATGAATGGAGTGGGCACATCTCTGGTCCGCTCGTCGAGGTTGTGAGTACCGCGGCAGGCCGAGTGTTCCCGAATCGCCTGCCGTCCGATGAACAGGCGGCGACGATCCGCCAGCGCTTCGAAGCGCTCTGCGGCACGACCGAATTCAACGGCGCGATTCTGTCGGCGACGCAGACGGTCAGGAACGTCAAGGTGAGGATGGAGAAGTTCGAGGAGATCTGTCGCGATGCTGGATAGGATCACACTCCGCGGATTTCGCGCGTGCGCCGACACCACGCCGCTCGTCCTGGGCCCGCTCACCGTGCTCGCGGGCGCGAACAACACGGGCAAGAGCTCGTTCATCGGCGCGCTCCTCTCGCTCGTACAGAGCCAACAAGCGGCGTCGCGCCACCGCCTCCTCCTGAGTGGCGATTGGGTGGACCTCGGGCCGTTCGATGAACTCCTCTCCCCTGACCACCAGACATTCTCGATCGGCATCGAGGGGCGTGTCGATGGTGAGGCGATCTCGGTGGTCTGGGACTTCGCGGAAGACGTCGCACGCCGCAACCGCCCGGAGGCTCGCGTCACACAGATCGAGTTCTCCCTCGGAGAGGCGGACCCTGTCGCATGGCAGGTAGACGAAAGCGGCGCCCTGGTTGGCCCCGCGGCGGCCCAGCTCCTTCATCCGGCCGCCGTGTTGCGAGTGGGTGCACCCGGGCTCCGGTTCTTGCCCTATCTCGCGGAGCAAGTCCTGGCGGTCGGACCCTACCGCGCTCCTCCTGCCAGACTCGCGCCGTTCCGTGTGGGCACCGATGGCTCGCTCGTCGGGCAGTACGGCCAGTACGCCGCCGAGGCGTTTTGGCAGCGGCGCAACGAGCTGACCGACGTATTTCCGGCCGGTGCAGACGCTTCGGACACGGTCGCGACAGCGATGAATGTCTGGTGGTCGCGTATCCTCGGCGACGAGATCACCGTCAACGTGGATGAGATTGCCCGCTTCGGGTTCGCTGTGCGACTCGACACCAGCGGGATCTCCAACCGCTCGCTTGCTCAGGTGGGCTTCGGACTCTCGCAGCTCTGGCCGATCCTCGTCGCGGGACTTGCGAGCCGGCCGGGCGATCTCGTGATTATCGAGACTCCCGAGGCGCACCTACACCCCGGCGCGCAGCACCGCGTGGCCGAGTTCTTCGTCGAATTGGCCCGACGCGGGCGTCAAGTCATCGTGGAGACGCACAGCGAGCACGTCGTGGCGGCTGCGAGCCTCGCAGTGAAACGGCGGGAGATCGCGCCGTCAGACCTCGCACTCAGCTTCTTTTCGCAAACCAAGGGGCGCACTCGGATCCAACGCATCGACGTAGACTTGTCAGGACGGCGGCTCGCGTCGCCCGAGGGCTTCTTCGACCAAGCGGCACAAGAACTGCTTGAGCTGCTCGAACCAAGATGATTGGGCTGAACCACTCGTTCCTCGAGGACATCGCTCGCGCCCCCGGCCAGGCCCACCGAACGCTGGCGCTCATCGAGCACGTTCGGCGCCGCACGCGTTTGCTCCCGTGGGTCCATGAAGGGCTCGCGATGTTCGAAACGGGTGGAGGGCCGCTCGTCCAGTGGGCGAATCGGAATAGAAGAGACACGAATTTGGGCCCGCTCGTCGAACTCTTGCTTCGATTGACAAGCGGCCCTTTCGTCTCGGGCGACCTTTTCGAGGGACCGATCGAGCCTTCGGCTGACGGCCTGGCCAGCTGGCTCGAGCACATCCTTCGTGTACTTCTCGCCGCACCCGTCACACCTGGCTCGCTGATCGGGATGGTGTCCCCGTCACCGACCGGCGGCGCCGACGCCACGAGCTTCAGGGGCGCTGACCGCGTCATCTCGAACTGGCTCGATGCCCTGCGTTTCGATCAGGAACTGACCTCCCGTTCCACGGCGGGCACCACGATCAAGGTACTCGTCGCGGCCGAGAGCGAGATGGCTGGGCAGCTGGTGGTACTTCCGTCGGCACGGTCCTCCGCTGAAGCATGGACGCTCGATTGCGCAGCCACCGAGCTCCATCGTGCGCTGCTCGGACTCGAAGTGTACATCGCCGCCGTCCGAGAAGGTCTGCCCCGAGAACGATGCGCGGCTCGGTATCACGAGCGCACGACGTTCCCGATGTCACAAGAGACCGCCGCGACGTGGCGTTCGCCCACGCGAAGGCGCCAGCGGGTGTTCGTCGCGGGCAAGCACGGTGAGCAGTACTTCGACATGCACGTCAAGCCGGGAAACCTCACTCGCGTACACATCTGGGTTCCGCACGCCGACGGCCAGACCTCGCCAATCATTTATGTAGGTCATTGCGGCCGACACCTGGATTGAGCGCGCCTCCCGCGCATCGGCTCGGGCCAACCCCATCCATCACCTCGACGTCGCCCGTACCATCGTTTCCGTCCTCGAGGGGGCCCATCGGCTCCCCCGGACTTCGCCGCGCCCCTGTTCGACGACTGGCAGCCGCCGCTCTTGCTCGCCGCCGGGCTGAGCGCCTCTGGTTCGCTTTCGCGCTCGTCTACGCCGCGCTGGAGGGGTACGAAGGCGACGATTGGTCGGAGTGTGACTCCTGCTTGGTCTTGTATTGCTGATAGACACCACTTTGGGTCTGCCCCGCAGCTCCGGGGCGGAGGGTTCAGACATGCGAAAGCTGTTCTTCTTCTTCGGGCTGTTTGCAGTGATTGGCCGTGCCTTCGCAGAGGTGCCGACGAGCATCCCGTATCAGGGACGACTGCTGAGAGCTGACGGCTCACCAGGAACCGGCATCGTCGCAGTTGTCTTCAGTCTATTCGATGCATCGACGGCTGGCAACCAGCTCTGGTCGGAGTCACAGAGCATTGGGTTGACCGACGGCTACTACGCCACCTCACTCGGAGAGATGACACCGCTGAGCCCGACATTCTTTGGCAGGACCGACGTCTGGCTCGAGGTAGCCATCGATGGTGCTCCCCTGGCGCCGCGCCGGAAGGTCGGTGCGGTCCCTTTTGCAATGGTCTGCGGCCAAACACTCGGCGCCCGTAGCGGGCGTAACCTCATCGACTGGCAAGCTGTCGCGACCGGGTGGCAGAACATCGGTGGGACGCAGGCCACGGTGACTCTCGATTCTGCTGACCCCGTGGAGGGCGACTCGTCTTTCAAGATCACAGTGCCGCTTTCCACCACCAGCGGTAATCTGGTGTATGGAGACATGATTCCGGTCGAGCCGGGACGCCACTACAAGGGGCGAATCTCAGCGAAGATGGCACAGGGGTCGGGGCCCTTCTATGCTGGATATGTCGCCTACAATGCCGCGCAGGTCGAACTCGCCGGCAATGGCGGGGCCACCGGCACTTGGGGTAACTTCCTGGTCAATGGCGTGACCCTCTCGAGCACCTGGCAGACCTTCACCGCCAGCGTCAGCGGCGAGGGTGCCACCCTCAATGGCTTCCCTGTCGGAACTCGGTTCATCCGACCGCTGGTCATCGTGAACCACGGCAATGCAGGAATCTCGTTCGTCGACGGATTCGAAATCTACGAAGACGAGAGCCTTTCTATTCACAATTATCTGGCGCATCTGTCCAATACCGGCGACTTCACCGGAGGGAGCTCCACTGACTGGGTCAACATGAAATACACCAGCACGAATCCAAGCTCGCAAAATACTTCCTCATCGGTCTTTCAGATGCAGGCGGACGGGAGGCTCAGGATCCAGAAGGCAGGGTCGGTCGTGATCGCCGCGAACGCCGATGTAATAGTTCGAAGCGGTGCAAACTACGCAGCAATGGCGATCTATGTTAACGACGTGAAGCTTCAAACGGTGCTCGCCCACTCGGCTGGCGCTCAATACTGGTCGCAGCTCAGCGCGAACGCGTCTTGGCACGTCAATGCTGGCGACCTGGTCGCCATCAAGTCCGTTCCGAGTCAGGTAGCGTCCATGGATCCCGATGGCTGGAGCACGCTCTCCGTCCAGTGGATTGGCCAGGAGTAGTCCTCGACGCAAAGTTCAAGGTGCTGGTCCTCGGGCAGAAGGAGCTCTCCGTGTTCAGCGTGCGGCACGAAGGAGATCTCGATGCCGTGCGCCTTGCCCGCGGTGGTCTCGATGGCATCGCGGGCTTCGGCAAGGATCTGGAGCTGGCTCGCTGGGCCGTTGCCGAAACGCGGTCGACCGAGGGGCCGTCGGCCACTGGCCAGTCGTTCAGGGGCCGCCGTCATCGGCCCGTGTTGGGGTCTGTGAACCTCGGCAACGACCTCGAG